>DWZN01000006.1 GCA_019117545.1 Candidatus Brevibacterium intestinavium | reverse complement strand
GCCCGGGCGAGGTGTCCCTGGCCGTGGGACAGACGCTGTCGGCCATGCGCGCCGGCCGCACACGGCCCGCAGCGATCGAGATCCCCCTCGACCTCATCGAGGCCACCGGGTTCGGCCGGTTCCACCCGTCGGTGGCCCGACCGCTGCCGACACCGGATGCCGACCGGATCGACGCCGCCGCCGAGGCACTCGCCGCCTGCCGCCGACCGCTCATCATCGCCGGCGCCGGAACCCACGGGGCGGGCCAGGAGATCGAGGCGCTGGCGGCTGCCCTGGGCGCCGGGATCATCCTGTCCTCGAACGCCAAAGGCGTCATCGACGACGACGGCGAGCACAGCCTCGGCGCCATCGGCTTCCTCGAACTGCTGCCGGAGCTGACCGCCGACGCCGATGCCGTCATCGCGGTCGGCACCGAGCTGGCCTCCAGCGACTTCTGGCCCGAGCCTCTGCCGCTGCCGGACACCGTGGTGCGCATCGACATCGACGAGGTGCAGATGCTCACGAACGCGGAGGTCTCCCACCCGATCCTCGCCGATGCCCGGCCCGCGACCGCGCGGCTGGCCGCCGCGCTCGACGGCCGGCGCGCGGCCGAGGACACGGAGGCGGCCGCGCACTGGCGGCGAGGCTGGAAGGATGCGGCCGCCTCGGCGGTGGAGCGGGACGGGGCACCCTGGGCGGGGCTGACGGAGGCGCTCAACGCCTTCACCGCCTCGGCGGCGGAACCGGTCGTCATCGCCGCGGACTCGACGATGGCCTGCTACTACGGCGTCCAGACCGGGTGGACGGCGCGCCGAGGCGACCGCTTCCTCTACCCGGCGGGAGCGGGAACGCTCGGCTACGGTCTGCCCGCGGGCATCGGGGCCACGATCGCCGCCCCCGAGGCGCGCGTGATCGCCGTCGAGGGCGATGGGGGATCGATGTTCACGATCGCCGAACTCGCCGCCGCCGTCCAGGCACGAGTGAAGCTGACCCTCATCATCGTCGACAACGGCGGGTACGGCGAGATCCGCAATGAGATGGCCGACCGCGGCGACGCACCCTCGGGGGTGGCGCTGACCGGGCCGGACTTCCCGGCCCTGGCGCAGGCCATGGGCGCCCACGGCATCCACGCCGAGGGCCCGGACGAACTGCTCACCGCCCTCAACGACGCCGACGGTCGTGACGGCCCCACCCTCATCCACATCACCGAGCGCTCGCGAGCGAGTCAGGACATGCTCGGTGGCTGAACGCAGGCACGGGCACCCGCCGCCGACCAGCACCCGGTCGAACCGAAAGGCACGAACATGAGCTACACCCCCTGGCCGCTGTCCGATGAGCAGCGGGACATCCTCGATCTGTGCCGGGCCTTCGCCGCGGACACGATCCGGCCCGCCGGTCGCCGCGTCGACGAGGCCGACACCGAATCACCGGTCGACATCTTCCGCGCCGCCGCGAAGCTCGGCATCACGGACTTCATGATCCCCGAGGAGTACGGCGGAGGCGGCTTCACCGACGTCTTCACCCAATGCCTGGTCCAGGAGCAGCTGTGCTTCGGAGACCCGGGGATCGGGAACTTCGTGTGCTCGAACGGGTTCTTCGCCGACCCGATCCTCGCCCTCGGCGCACCCGAGCAGAAGGAGGCCTGGCTGCGGCCGCTGACCGGGGAGGATCCGAAGATCACGTCCCTGGCCACGACCGAACCGGGATCGGGCTCCGACTCGGCCTCGATCATCACCCGGGCCACAGCCGTCGACGGGGGATACCTGCTGGATGGGCAGAAGGCGTGGATCTCGAACGCGGGCCTGGCCGACTGCTATGTCGTCTTCGCCAAGACCGATCCCTCGCAGCGCTCACGCGGGGTCTCGGCGTTCCTGCTGCCGCGCGAGACCGAAGGAATGGAGTTCGGGGCGCCGATGAAGAAGATGGGCCAGCGGGCCATCGTGTGCCGCGAGATCTTCTTCTCCGAGGCCTTCGTGCCCGAACACAACCGCCTCGGCGAAGAGGGGCAGGGCTTCTACGGGCTCATGCGCACCTTCGACATCTCCCGTGTCGTGCTCGGCGCCGCAGCCCTGGGCACTGCCCGAGCGGCCTTCGAATACGCCCGCGACTATGCGCAGGAGCGCACCCAGTTCGGCAAGACGATCATCGACCACCAGGCCGTAGCCTTCCGCCTGGCCGATATGTCCTCGCGCATCGACGCCGCCTGGCTGCAGGTGCTCAACGCCGCGCGGATGATCGACGCCGGCGAGGCCGTGGATCGTCAGCGGGTGACGGCCGCGGCGGCGATGGCGAAGCTGAACGCCTCGGAGACCGCGATGTTCTGCACCTGGGCGGCCGTGCAGACCCTCGGCGGCTGGGGGTATTCGCGAGAGCACCCCGTCGAGCAGTGGATGCGCGATGCCAAGCTCGAGGAGATCGAGGAGGGAACCTCGGACATCATGCGGCTGCTCATCTCACGCAACCTCGGGTGAGTCACTTCACGTCATCTGGAATAGCCGCGAACCGACGCGTGTTGTGGCAGATGAGACCCTGGGATAGGGTCGAAATGAAGCCACCGATGTGGTGGTCATCAAATCTGATCAGGAGGAATCTCATGGCTGAGCAGTACACCCTTCCGGAACTGCCCTACGACTACTCCGCTCTCGAGCCGCACATCTCGGCTCGCATCATGGAGCTGCACCACGACAAGCACCACGCCAC
>DWZN01000056.1 GCA_019117545.1 Candidatus Brevibacterium intestinavium | reverse complement strand
CTGGCGATCGTCGGCGAGTCCGGTTCGGGCAAGTCGCAGTCGAGCATGTCCCTGCTCGGACTGCTGCCGAGCAATGGCCGGGCCACCGGTTCGGCTGTGCTGGGCGGCACCGAACTCATCGGCATGCCTCCCGAGCGGATGCAGGACGTCCGGGGCAATGAGATCTCGGTGATCTTCCAAGAGCCGATGACCGCGCTCAACCCGGTCTACACCGCCGGGTACCAGATCGTGGAGACCCTGCGCGTCCACCTCGACATCGGACCGAACGAGGCGAAGAAGCGGGCCCTCGAGCTCATGCGCCTCGTCGAGATCCCCGACCCCGAGGACCGGTTCCATTCGTTCCCGCACCAGCTCTCGGGCGGTCAGCGTCAGCGCATCATGATCGCGCAGGCCCTGGCCTGCCAGCCGAAGCTGCTCATCGCCGACGAGCCGACCACGGCCCTCGACGTCACGGTGCAGGCCGAGATCCTCAAGCTCATGCGGGATCTGAAGTCGAAGCTCGATGCGGGAATCATCCTCATCACCCACGATATGGGTGTAGTGGCGGATATGGCCGACCGCATCATCGTCATGCGCGCCGGCCGGGTGGTCGAGGCAGGCACTGCGGAGGAGATCTTCTACCATCCGCAGCACCCCTACACGAAGCAGCTGCTCGAGGCGGTGCCCCACCTCGGCACCGGCATCGAAGGCGAGGTCTTCGGGTCGAGCCTCGACGACGTCGAGTCCGCCGCCTTCGGGCATGCGGAGGAGATCGACTCCCTGCGTGCGGAGCAAGGGGACATCGATCCCCACCACGACGGTTCCCGCGATTCGCTGGGGAACACGCACGCCGGTTCCGCGACCGTGGCGGAGGGAGGCGCCAACCGCACCGATGACCTCGACACGGAATCCCGTGAGATCGCCGAGGCCGGCCAACCCGATCATCGCATCGAGATGGATTCGACCGAGACCTTCTACCATCCGGGTTCGCAGGCGGACTTCTCGAAGCCCTCGGCCCTGCAGCTTCGCGATGCCGCGATCGAGTATCCGGCTTCCGGTCGGAAGAAGGCCTTCCGCGCCGCTCATCACATCAACCTGATGATCGCCCCCGGTGAGGTCGTGGGACTGGTCGGCGAATCCGGTTCGGGCAAGACGACGATCGGTCGGGCCGCGCTCGGCCTGCTGCCCACCGTCGAAGGCGATATCGTCGTCAACGGCACGAGTATCAAGGGACTGAACAACAAGCAGCTGCGTCCGCTGCGCAAGGAAGTCGGGATCGTCTTCCAGGATCCCGGCTCCTCGCTCAACCCGCGTCTGCCGGTCGGCGAGTCGATCGGCGAACCGCTCTACCTCCACGAGCGGATGAAGGGACCGGAGCTGAGCAAGAAGATCGAAGAGCTGCTGGAGGCGGTCGAGCTGCCGACGTCGATGCGCAACCTGTACCCTCATGAGCTCTCCGGCGGTCAGCGTCAGCGCATCGGCATCGCCCGCGCTCTGACCCTGCGGCCGAAGCTGCTCATCGCCGACGAGCCGACCTCGGCGCTCGACGTATCGGTGCAGGCGAAGGTCCTCGACCTCTTCGAAAGTCTGCAGAAGGAGTACGGATTCGCGTGCCTGTTCATCAGCCATGATCTGGCGGTGATCGAACGGATCGCCGAGCGCATCGCCGTCATGCGCCACGGCTACCTCGTCGAGATCGGCAAGTCCTCGCAGGTCGTGGGCAACCCCGTCCACCCGTACACGCAGCGTCTGCTCTCGGCGGTTCCGGTCCCGGATCCGAAAGAGCAGCGCAAGCGCCGGGAGGCCAGGGACGCCGTCCTCCAGGCGACCATGGAGGCCTGAGCCTCCGCCGCGGGCGGCTTCGGCTCGTCGGCGCCCGCGCAGCCACCGAATGAGGTCACAGAACCGAGGCGATCTGCCCGAATCGGGTCTTTCGCCTCGGTTCTGTGACCTCATTCAGCTTCAGCGGGGCCCGAAGCCGGGCCCGGGGCGCCGGCCGGGGCTGCGCCGCCGGCGGGACCGCAGCCGGCTCCGCGCCGCCGGGCGGGTCCGCTCACTTCCGGCCCCCGCGGGCAGCTGAGCATCGGCTGTCACCGCGAGGCACCGGGTGGTGCGTATAATTGTCTGTTGGGTCCGGGCTGGACCGATCTCTCTATCTCAAAAGGTTCTTGATGACTGAAGCCATCACACGACGGGACAACCGCCGCAATGTAGCAATCGTCGCACACGTCGACCACGGCAAGACCACCCTGGTCGACGCCATGCTCCGGCAGACCGGTGTGTTCAGCGAACACGGCGATTTCGCCGAACGCGTCATGGATTCCGGTGACCTCGAACGTGAGAAGGGCATCACCATTCTCGCGAAGAACACCTCGGTGCTCTACAACGGTCCCTCGGCCGGTGAGGACCCCATCGTCATCAATGTCATCGACACCCCGGGCCACGCCGACTTCGGCGGAGAGGTCGAACGCGGCCTGTCCATGGTCGACGGCGTCGTCCTCCTCGTCGACGCCTCCGAGGGCCCGCTGCCGCAGACGCGGTTCGTTCTGCGCAAGGCGCTGGCCGCGAAGCTGCCGGTCATCCTCGTGATCAACAAGACCGACCGCGCCGATGCCCGCATCGACGGGGTCGTCGAAGAGGCACAGGACCTGTTGCTGGGTCTGGCCTCCGACCTCGCCGATGAAGTTCCCGACCTCGACGTCGACGCCGTTCTCGACGTGCCGGTGGTCTATGCCGCAGCGAAGGCAGGTGCCGCCTCCCTCGAACAGCCCGCCGATGGTGAGGTCCCGGCCAACCCCGATCTCGAGCCTCTGTTCAAGACCATCCTGGAGACGATCCCGGCCCCGGAGATCAACGAGGACGGAATCCTCCAGGCACACGTGACCAACCTCGACGCCTCGCCGTTCCTCGGCCGTCTGGCCCTGCTGCGCATCTTCGGCGGCACGCTGAAGAAGGGCCAGCAGGTCGCCTGGGCCCGTGGGGACGAGATCAGCTCGGTCAAGATCACCGAGCTGCTCGAGACCCAGGGACTCGATCGCGTGCCCGCCACCCAGGCCTCGGCCGGTGACATCGTCGCGGTCGCCGGCATCCCCGACATCATGATCGGTGACACCCTCACCGACATCAACACCCCGAAGCCGATGCCGGCGATCGTCATCGACGATCCCGCGATCTCGATGACCGTGGGCATCAACACCTCTCCGCTGGCCGGTCGCGAGAAGGGCACGAAGGTCACCGCCCGCATGGTCAAGGACCGCCTCGACCAGGAGCTCGTCGGCAACGTCTCGCTCAAGGTCGTCCCGACCGAGCGTCCCGACGCCTGGGAGGTCCAGGGACGCGGAGAGCTGGCGCTGGCCATCCTCGTCGAGCAGATGCGTCGTGAGGGATTCGAACTCACCGTCGGCAAGCCGCAGGTCGTGACCAGGCAGATCGACGGCAAGGTGCATGAGCCGTTCGAGGAGCTCACCGTCGACGTTCCGGAGGACTACCTCGGCGCCGTCACCCAGCTGCTGGCCGCCCGCAAGGGTGTGATGTCGACGATGACCAACCACGGAACCGGCTGGGTGCGCATGGAGTTCAAGGTCCCCGCCCGCGGCCTCATCGGCTTCCGCACACGGTTCCTCACCGAGACCCGCGGCACCGGCATCGCGAACACGATCTCCGCCGGATACGGTCCCTGGGCCGGCAACATCGAATTCCGCATCAACGGCTCGCTCGTCGCCGACCGCGCCGGAACCGTGACCCCCTATGCGATGATCAACCTGCAGGACCGGGGCACCTTCTTCGTCGAACCGACCTCCGAGGTCTACGAGGGCCAGATCGTCGGCGAGAACTCGCGGGCCGACGATATGGACGTCAACATCACGAAGGAGAAGAAGCTGACGAACATGCGTTCGGCATCGGCCGACAGCTTCGAGAATCTCACCCCGCCGCGCAAGCTCACCCTCGAAGAGAGCCTCGAGTTCGCTCGCGAGGACGAATGCGTCGAGGTCACCCCGGCCGCGATCCGCATCCGCAAGGTCGAGCTCGATCAGAAGGAGCGCGCGAAGCTCCACGCCAAGCTGCGCCGCCAGAACGCCTGAACCAGCACTGCCGAATGAGTCACCAGGATTCCATGACACTCACGCCGCGCGTCCTCTTCGTGCACGCTCATCCCGACGATGAGACGATCACGACGGGAGGCACCATCGCGTCCCTTGTGGCCGAAGGCGCCGAGGTCATGGTGCTCACCGCCACTCGAGGAGAGGGCGGGGAGGTCATCCCCGCCGAACTCAGGCACCTCGAGGGCGATCGCGTCGGCCTGGCCCGGGTCCGGGAGCAGGAGATCGCCGAGGCGATGCGCGCGCTCGGAGTCTCCACCCACGCCTTCCTCGGCGGGACCACCCGCACCTTCGAGGACTCGGGCATGGAGTGGGGTCCGGACGGTCATGCCCGGCCCGCGTCGTCCATGCCCGATGACGCCCTCTGCGCGGCCGATGTGACCACCGTGGCCAGGCACATCGCCGCGGTCATCGACGCCCTGGCCCCGCATGCGGTCATCACCTACGCCGCAAACGGCGGGTACGGCCATCCCGATCATGTGCGGGTCCACGAGGCGACGATGGCCGCGATCGACCTGGCCGAATGGCGCACCGGACGGCTGCTGTGCGTCGACACCCCCACCGAGGTGGCCCAGCGGGCCTTTGACCCCGGGCAGGCCGGGTTCGCGGAGACCGGTTTCGCGCCCGTCGAGGCGATTCCCGCGAAACCTCCGGTCGACCGGATCGTCATCAGCCAGGACGTGACCGCCGTGCTCGCGGCCAAGCGCGCCGCGCTCGAGGCCCATCGGACCCAGGTCAGCGTCTCGGGCGCATTCTTCGCACTGTCGAACGGCGTCGGACAGAGGATCGGCGACCACGAATACTATTCCATCGGCGCCGGCGCCGAAGTCCCCGAGGACCGACTGCGACAGGGGCCGGCCGACCATGTGCTCTCCGGGCTCGACCTCGCGGCCGTGGAAGCGCAGGAGCCAGCGGTGGATCCGGCACCGGCCAAGCGCCGGCGCGAACCGAAGAAGCCCGGCGTCTTCGCCTACCTGCACGCCGGGGTCCTCGCTGTGCTCATCGCCTTCCTCGGCGCCATGCAGCACCTCAACGTCACCGTCGTCCACCCCGGTGGGGTCCCCGTGATCCTCCCATGGGGCCTGGCCCTGTCGCTGCTGTTGGCCGCCAGCGGGCTGTGGCATCTGAAGACCATGTACCGCAGCAGTTCGCCGATGCTGCTGGCCGCCGTCATCATCGCCGTGCTGTCCTATGTGTTCGGTCAGCCGAACTGGCTGCCGGGAGCGGACATGATCGTCACCGGCACCCTCCGGTCCGTGGCCTGGCTGCTCGGACCGATGCTGTTCGCCGCCGTCTTCGCCTTCATCAACGTGCGCGGCGGCGAACGGACTCGTTAGACTCATCCGAACAGAATCGATCCACTCGTTCTCGATATCCTCGGGAGGAAGATGACGCCCCAGACACCAGCCGACGGAATCTCGGGCCCCGATGGGCCCCGCTCCTCGGTCGAGGGTGCCCGGAAGAAGCGGATCTGGCCCTACGTCCTCCTCGTCGCTGTCGTCCTGGCCGCGCTCTACATCGTGGTCGGCTTCTTCAGCGGACGCGTGCTCACTCCGGGAACGACCGTCGCCGGCATCGACATCGGCGGCAAGAGCGCAACCGACGCCGAGAACACGCTGCGCAGCGAACTCGGTGACGAAGCCGAGAAGGAGATCGTTCTGCAGGCAGGCGAACCGACGGCGAAGCTCGACCCCGCCGAGGCCGGCATCACCTTCGACGCCGAGGCCACGGTCGACCGTGTCACCGGGTTCAGTCTCGATCCCACCGTGATCTGGGACCGCCTGTTCGGAGACGACGAGGTCGCCCCGGTCATCGATGTCGACGAGGAGAAGTTCGACAAGGCCACCTCGAAGGTCACCGAATCCCTTGCCGTCGAACCCAAGGATGCCGAACTCGGATACGAGAAGACGACACCGAAGGTCAAGGACGGCACCGTCGGGCAGACGGTCGATGCCGAACAGGTGCGCACGGCCGTCGACGAGAACTGGCTGCGCACGCAGGACGCCCTGCCCGTCCAACCGACTCAGGTCGATCCCGACATCACGACGGCAGAGGCCGAGGACATGGCCGACGGATTCGCCGAGGACGCGGTGAGCAAGAAGCGCGAGATCAAGGCCGAACCCGGCGAGGACGCGGATTCGGACGTCGACGGCGGTGTCCTCACCGTTTCGCCGAAGACGATTGCGAAGACACTGACATTTGAGGCCAAGGACTCGAAACTGGTGCCGGTCTTCGACCAGGAGGAGCTCCAGGAATCGGTGCTGGACGCGAACAAGGACATCGGCAAGCCGGCCAAGGACGCCGGTTTCACGATCAAGGACGGCAAACCCGAGGTCGTGCCCTCGGAGACCGGAATCGGGATCAAGGCCAAGGAGCTGACCAAGGTCGTGACCGAGGTGATCAAGGGCGACAACGACGACCCCGAGGTGACCCTGGCCTCCGTCGAGCCCGACTTCACGACGAAGGATGCGAAGAAGGCCGATGTCTCCGAGACGGTCTCGGAGTTCTCCACCGGATACAGTTCGGAACCCAATCGCGACAACAATCTGCGGGTAGCCTCGAAGAAGGTCTCCGGCACCGTGCTGCAGCCGGGTGAGCAGTTCTCCCTCAACGACACCCTGGGCCAGCGCACCGCGGCCAACGGATACAAGGCCGCGGGCGTGATCTCAGACGGACAGATGAAGGACGACTTCGGCGGGGGAGTCTCCCAGGTGTCGACGACGCTGTTCAACGCCGCGTTCTTCGCCGGGTTCGATCTCGATGAGCACCAGGCGCATTCGCGCTACATCTCCCGCTACCCGGAAGGGCGGGAGTCGACGCTCGACTGGTCGTCGATCGACATGAAGTTCACGAACAATTCGAAGACGCCGGTCGTCCTCGACATGTACCTCAAGGACGGTGAGGTCCATGCGAAGGTCTTCGGCGTCAAGAAGTACGACGTCTCGGCCGACGCTTCGGACCGGTTCGACCACACCTCACCCGGTTCGATCACCGAAAGCGGCGCCTCCTGCACGCCGCAGTCGCCCAAGGGCGGATGGTCGATCCGAATCACCCGGACGATGAAGGACATCGATTCGGGCCGGACGACCAAGGACGGATTCACCACCGTCTACCGACCGGTGAACAAGGTCGAGTGCAAGGACTGAGCTCAGGCGAGCTCGGCATACCAGGAACGGTGGCGCACCGTCGCTCCGAGCGAGGCGAACAGATTCACCGACGCCTCGTTGCCTGCGTCGACATCGACGAGGTAGGACCGCACCCCGCGCTGGGCCAGCAGGGCGGCCGCGGCTCGGGCCACGGATCGCCCGGCCCCGCGACGCCTCAGGTCCGGACGAGTCACGAGGTTGGTGATGACGCCCCATTTGCTGCGCTCGACGACCCGGCAGACGGCCACCATGGATCGGGAGCCGTCGGGATGCTGGGCATAGGCGGTGACGAATTCGCAGGGTTGGTCGGCGGTGATGAGTCCGCGGAAGGCCTCTGCCGCTGCCGGTGTCTGACCGGGACTGCGCTGACTCGTCCACGCCGCGAGATGTTCGGATGTGGGCGCATCGGCGATGTCGATGAGCAGCCCGTCAGCGGCGGCCTCGGCGGGGGCAGACGCTCCGTCGGCCGCCTCGGCGGTGGCACCGGTGAGCAGGAGGACCGCCTCTGAGGGGGTGTAGCCACGGGCCGAGAGCAGGGGAGCCAGACCCTGGCATTCCGGTGCCAGCGTGGACGAGTCGTCGGCGGAGTAGATCTGGATCCGGCTCGGCTGCTCGCGTGTGCGGTACCACTCTTCGACGGCGTCGAGGCCCTGTTCCCAGCCCAGTCCGGAATCGGTCACGGGCAGAGCGCTGTTGGCCCGGCGCGTGGAGCAGGCCGAACTGCGCAGCAGCCAACCCTTCTGCAGCAGACTCAGATCGGCTCCGGACTCCGTGCCCTCATTGCGCAGATTCTCCACGTGGAGCCAGGAGACATCCTGCGGCAGCCATGCGGCCGCGGAGATGCGACGCAGATCGACGGCGGAGACGATCTCATGGGTGCGCCCGGTCCTCGTCGGTGCGGGAGGGACCTCGTGGACCAGCAGGATCTGGGACCGGGGGATGCGCAGAGGCCCGCGCTTCGTATCGATCTCGACGCCCGCTTCGTCGACGGCGGTGACGAGACCGAGGGCATCGGAAGTCGAATGGGTGTCACCGGGATCGAGCGAATACCGTACGACCACTCGTCTGCCGGCCTGGAGTTCGTCCACTTCTCGCCTTCCTCCGCTGAACGTGTGCCCTCCCAGCCTAAGACACCGTGGATGTCGGCCGTGACAGGCGTGGCGGGGGAGGGCGGATGCAATGCGAATCACGGGGCGCCGGTGGGCGTGGAATTCGGGCGAGGGCGTATTGTGGGAGGTGTATGCGCACCATCCGTGAGTCGTTCGAGGAGTCAGCCCAGTGACGTACATCATTGCCCAACCTTGTGTTGATCTCAAGGACAAGGCCTGCATCGACGAATGCCCGGTCGATTGCATCTACGAGG
>DWZN01000055.1 GCA_019117545.1 Candidatus Brevibacterium intestinavium | reverse complement strand
TCACACCGGCCCGATCGTCACCGCCGAGTACAGGACGCGCGCCGAGGCGAGCGCGCAGACGATGATGACGAGTGCGAACAGCGTCAGCCAGGCCCCGGCGGGCAGCCGCGAGCCCTGTGCGAGGATATAGGCGTCGGACTGCTGGACGCGACGTCGCCGGGTGTGGACGCGGATGACCTTGACGAGGTCCTTGAGCGAGCCGATCACCAGCCCCATGCCGAGGGCTGCGACGAAGATCGAGATCCATTCGAGCGGCAGGAACACGACGATCAGCTGCGCGACGACGGCCGTGGCCACGGCGATGACCGCGCCCGCGAGGTTCCGGATGAAGATGAGCGCCACGAGCAGCACCAGCGCTCCCAGCGACAGGGCCAGGGGTGCCCAGCCGAAGACCGCCGAGGTGATGAGGACGAGACCGAGCAGGCCCGGCGCCGGATATCCCCAGAACCCGGCCCAGGTGGCGGAGAAGCCGACCCTGCCGAAGGAGTTCATCTGCCCCGAATGGTCGAAGTTCAGGGAGATCCCCTTGACCACCCGCCCCGTCGTCAGGGCGGCGAAGGCGTGGCCGAGCTCGTGGACGAAGGTGACGTAGAGACCGAAGAAGCGCCAGATGCCCGGCGCCAGCGTCACGATCAGGGGCACACCGATGACGAACACGAGTCCGAGGGCGTCGAGTTCCAGTCCGTCCTGCCGCCCGAAACCCGAGGTGATCGCATCCCACCACGTCGCCGCTGCCTGCTTGAAGTCCATAGCGGCTCAGTCTACGAACGGAGCCTGAACGAGACCCTCAGGCGATCATCAGCAGCACCGCACCGCGGCAAAACGCAGGGCGCACCACTGCACGGACCCTCACTGATTCGCGAACGCCGCGTCGAAGGCGGCCTCCGGGCGCTTCCACAGCAGCTGACGGATCCGGTCGACCGCCTCGGCGGCGCCGTGGAGCCGATCCATTCCGGCGTCCTCCCATTCGATCGAGATGGGACCGGTGTAGCCGATCGCGGCGAGTGCACGGAACGCATCCTCCCAGTGCATGTCGCCGTGCCCGGTGGACACGAAGTCCCAGCCCCGGCGCGGATCGCCCCACGGCAGGTGGGAACCGAGGATCCCGGCGCGGCCGGTGGGCGGACGCAGCCGGGTGTCCTTGCAGTCGACATGAGCGATCCGGTCGGCGAAGTCGGTGATGAAGCCGACTGTGTCGATGCCCTGCCACAGCAGATGGCTGGGATCCCAGTTCAGCGCGAACGCCTGTCGGTGATCGATGGCCTCGAGCGCCCGGACTGTCGTCCAGTGGTCATAGGCGATCTCCGAGGGATGGACCTCGTGGGCGAATCGCACCCCTTCGTCATCGAAGACGTCGAGGATGGGATTCCACCGTTCGGCGAAGTCCTCGTAGCCGGCGTCGATGACCTCGGCGGGGACCGGAGGGAACATCGCCACATAGGGCCAGATCTGCGAACCGGTGAAACCGACGACGGTGTCCACGCCGAGCCGACGGGCCACTCGGGCGGCCCGCTTCATGTCCTCGGCGGCCCGCTGCCGCACTCCCTCGGCCTCACCGTCGCCCCACACGTAGTCGCGGACGATCGCGCGGTGCCGGAAGTCGATCGGGTCGTCGCAGACGGCCTGACCGGCCAGGTGGTTCGAGATCGCCCACACTCCGAGCCCGTGGCGGTCGAGGATGTCCAGGCGCGACTGCAGGTAGTCCGGATCCTCGTCGGCCCGGGCCAGATCGAGATGGTCGCCGGAACAGGCGATCTCGAGTCCGTCGTAGCCCCACGAGGCCGCCAGGCGGGCCACCTCCTCGAAGGGCAGATCGGCCCATTGGCCCGTGAACAGGGTGATGGGATGCGAGGTGTCTGTCATTGCTGCTCCTTTGCTGATGGTTCGGCCGCCGGTGCACCCGCAGCCGCCGGCGTGTCCGCAGCCGCCGGTGTGCCCGCAGCCGCCGGTGTGCCCGCAGCGGCCCCGCCGGTCCGTCGTCGCTGCAGCTGTCCGAGGAATTCGGCGCTGGCCCGCGCCAGCTCGTCCTGACTGTCGGCCAGTCGGCGCCACACCGAGGCGGCCACGGCGATGGTGTCGTTGTCGGAGGTGAAGCTCTCGACCGTCAGCGGTCCCGTATAGGAGACCTCGTCGAGGGCGTCGAGGATCGCGTTCCAATCGGTGTGGTCTCCCCCGACCGGCCCGCGGTCGTTGCCGCAGACCTGCATCACCCGCAGGTGCGGCCCGGCCGCCCGGATGGCCGCGGCGGGCGAGCGCTCCTCGATGTTGAGGTGGTAGCTGTCCAGGGCCAGCCCGATCCCGTCGCCCAGGAGCGGGTCGAGGGCCTCGAGGGCCTGGTCGACGGTGTTGATGATGCTCGTCTCATAGCGGTTGAGCGGCTCCACGGCCAGTGCGACCCCGCGCTCGGCCGCATAGCCTGCGACCGGCCGCAGGGCCTCCCGCAGGCTCGCGAGCACACCGGCCCGCTCATCGGCGTCCATTCTCCACACCCGGCCGGTGCGGGCGGTGAACGGTCCGGCCACGGTCGGCGATCCCACCCGAACCGCCACGTCCACGCAGTGGCGCAGGTAGTCCTGCGTATCCGCCCGCGCGGTCTCATCGATGAGGTCGCGACCGGGCCCCATCGCCCCGACGATCCGCGCGCCCATGTCGGACGCGGCCAGCGCCTCGGCGGCGGCTCCGGCATCCCATCCGTGCAGATGCTCCACCGGCAGCTCCAGCAGATCGAACCCGAAGCCTCGGGCCCGATCCGCCAGTTCGCCGAGGCGGGCGTCGGTCAGCGGCGACACCCACACCCACGTGTTGACGCCGATCTCACGCACTGCTGCCCCCTTCACTCGATCGGCCGTTCGGTCCGACCCTTCGATTCGGCCCTCCACTCGATCAGGGGATGACCCGATCCTGCCAGACTTCCGGGAAGCCCGGCAGGTCTTCGCCGCCGAACTTCGCGTAGTGGCCATCGGGCATGCCTTCGTTGCGGTCGAGATACTCATCGAGTTCATCGGCCGTGATCGGATCCTGCGGCAGGACCCATTCGGAGGGCACCTCCTGACCTTCGAAGATCATCTCCGCGGCCAGCAGCGGGGTCCTCCACTGGAAGTTCGTGTAGACGGGAGCGATGGCGGTCATCCCCGTCTCGTCCCATTTGCGCAGGAAGCTCAGCTCGTCCTCTCCGGTCATCACCGGGTAGTCCTTGCCGGCGTCCTCGAACGCTTCGATCGCCGAGACCGCACCGTCACCGGCGTCCATCCAGATGCCCTGCACATCGGACTTGGCCAGTTCGTCGGAGACGACCTTCTTGATGGTGGCCGGATCGCCTTCCGTGAAGTGGTCGACGACGTCGATGCCGGCCTCGTCGAAGAGCTTCTCCGCGGCCGCCCAGCGCTGTTCGAGCACATCGACTCCCGGCAGGATCCTCAGGGCCACGACCTTGTCACCGTCGGAGAGGTTGTCGATGAGGAACTCGGCGGAGTCGATTCCCCAGGCGAAACCGCCGATCGGGTGGATGAAGGTCACCGCGCAGTCGGTCTCGACGCCGCGGTCGAAGACGATGACGGGCTTGTCGGTCTCACATGCCCGCTCGACGGCCGGTGTGATCGCGGCCGTGGAGTTCGGAGAGATGATGAACCCGTCGCAGTCGCCCTCGGAGATGAAGTAGTCGATGTCGGAGATCTGGGTGTCGTCGTTGTCCTGGGCGTCGCGGGTCTCCATCTCCGTGATGACGCCGTTGTCCTTGAGCTCCTTGAGCTGCTCATTCATCGTGATCCACCCGGTCTGGCGCCAGGGGTTGGAGATCGATGCGTTGGCGAAGCACATCTTCTTCTCACCCGCGGATTCGAACTGCGAGGTGTCGACCATCTCCGGGTCGATCATCTGCAGATACGGTTTGTCCTCAGGGCCTTGCGGATCGATGTCGCGCTGCGCCAGCTGCGTGTCGTAGAGTTCCTGGTCGAACCACTCCTGCGACGACTCCTCCTCACCGCCTCCGCCTTCGCCCGAGGGCTGCACGGACGGATCGGTCGTGCAGCCGGCCAAGGCGATGAGCGCGGACGCGCCGACGAGCCCGATGGCGCTGCTGAGTCCTCTTCTCATTGCTGATCTCTCCTCTGTCATTCCCGCCCGGCTTCGTTGCCGTCGGTCAGTGGGATCGACGGGGAGACCCCCGCCGAGGTGGTCGGTGAAGCGTCGGACTCGACCGCCGGTTCAGCCTGTCGCCTGCGCCTGCGGGCGAAGACCACGCCCGAGTAGGCGACTGCGGCGATGATGATGGCGCCCTGGACCGCATCGCGCATCGTGGCCGGAACCGAGGTGAAGTTGAGCAGGGTGAACAGCGATTCGAGGGTCAGGGCTCCGATGAGCGCGCCCAGCACGGTGCCTCGTCCGCCGCCGAGGACGACTCCGCCGAGGACCACGGCGGTGATCGCCGTGAATTCGAAGCCCTGGCCCACCGAGGGGTGGACTCCGGCGTAGCCGACGAGGAGGATTCCGGCGATGGTCGCCGACAGTGAGGAGAGGACGAATGCCGCGGTCTTCGTCCGGCCCACGGCGGCACCGGCGAAGGCCGCCGCATCCGGGTTGTCGCCGATGGCCACCAGGGTCCGGCCGAAGGGGCGTCGGGAGACCCAGACGCCGATGAGCACGACGGCCAGCAGGATGAGCACCGCATAGGGGATGAGTTCGAGGACGGGAACGCCGTCGATCCCGCCGCGTCCGATGCTGCGGAAGGATTCGGCCGGGTCGCCGGTCGCGGACCCACCGGTCCACCACATGATCCCGCCGTGGATGACGAGCATGGTGCCGAGGGTGACGATGAACGACGGGACCCTGAGCACCGTGGTGGCCAGGCCGTTGACGATGCCGATGAGGACGCCGATGCCGAGCATGAGCAGCAGCACGGGCACCGTCTTCGCATCGTCCTTGCCGATGAGATGGCCGGCCGTCATCACCTGGGCGGTGACCACGGCCCCCATGGACAGGTCGAACTCTCCGCTGACGATGACGAAGTACTGGCCGATCGCGACCACGGCGACGGGCGCGACCCGCTGGAGGAAGCGCATGAGCGAACCGGGCTCGGCGAAGGACGGGTTGAGCGCGACGATGGCGATGAGGATGACGATGAGGAGGACGAGGACGATGCCCTTCGGGTCGATCGCACGCGCGGCCAGGGCCGCGATCCGATCCCCGGGCCTGCGCCCCGCCACGGCGGACTGGATTGTCATCGGCGTGCACCTCCCCGATCGGGGCTCGGTTCCCCTTCGGCCCCGGGACTGGGGTCGGGACTCGCCGCGGGTTCGGCCGCGGCAGTCAGGCCCGCACCCGCGGCCGAAGCCCCTGCGGCCGAAGCTCCGGTCGGACCCGCCTCGGCGAACCGGATGCGGCGGGCGATCAGCCGGCGGCGGGCGTAGAGGGCGACGGCGATGATGATGACGAGACCGCGGATGACGTCCTTGAGGAAGGGATTGAACTGCATGACGCTCATGAGGTTGTCGAGCACGGCGAAGATCGCCACGCCGCCGATCGTGCCCCAGATCGTGCCCCGCCCGCCCATGAGCACCGTGCCGCCGAGGACGACGGCGGCGATCGAGAGCAGATCATAGCTGCCCTGGGACCCGACCGTGGGGCTTCCGACGCCCAACCGGCTCGCCAGCAGCAGTCCGGCCAGGCCCGCGCACACGGAGCTGCCGATGTGCGCGCCGATGAGCGGCAGCCGTTCGCGGACGCCCGAGAGCCGGGCGACCTCCGCATTGCCGCCGACGGCGAAGAGGTGATGTCCGAACGAGGTCCGGGCGAGGACGAACGCGACGAGCCCGGCCAGGGCCAGCATGAGAAGCGTCGAGATCGGCACCGGACCGATCCCGGTGGCGCCGAAGAGCTGGAACGACCACGGCACGCTGCCCTCGGTGCCCTGATAGTTCGTGTCGAGGTACCCCTTGAGCATCAGCCCCATGCCCAGGGTGGCGACGAAGCCGTGCACCTTGAGCACGGTGACGAAGACTCCGTTGGCCGCCCCGATCGCCGCGGTCACGGCCAGCGTCAGCAGCACCGCCGGCAGGACCATTCCGTCGCTGCCGTCCATGGTCTGGGCCGCGATCAGGCTGGCCAGACTCATCACATAGGGCACGGACAGGTCCAGGGAGGCGCCGAGGATGACCAGCGTCTGTCCGATGGCGACGAATCCGAGCACGCTCATTCCCGTGAGGATGTCGCGGATGTTGCCGGCGCTGAAGAAGCTGCGTCCGGTCGTGGCGACGAGCACCGCGCCGACGATGAGGACCAGCACGAGCGCGATGTAGACGAGTGCGGTGGTGTCGAGTCTGCGCAGTCGCTGTCTCATTGCTCCTCCACCACCCGGGCCTCGGTTCCGGTCGCGAGTCCGAGCACCTCTTCCTCGCTCGCACTCGGCGGCAGCTGCCCGGCGATCCGGCCGTCGGACATGACGAGGAGCCGATCGGACATGCCCAGGACCTCGGGGAGTTCGCTGGAGACGAGCACGATGGCCACACCTGCGGCGGCGAGCTTCCGGATGAGTCGATAGACCGCGATCTTCGCCCCGACGTCGATGCCGCGGGTCGGCTCGTCGAGCAGCACCACCCGCGGCGAGGTGGCCAGCCATTTCGCCAGCACGACCTTCTGCTGGTTGCCGCCCGACAGTGAGCGCACCTCCTGACCGAGGCCGCGGCTGATGACCTCGAGCGAGGTGAGGATGCCGGGGACCTCGGTCCGCGTGCGGCGGGTGCGGGAGGGGAAGACCGAGCGGATGGCCAGCAGCGCGTTGTCCAGAATCGACTGCGACAGGGCCAGCCCCGTGCCCTTGCGGTCCTCGGTGACCAGTGCGAGTCCGCGACGCACCCCGTCCCGCGCCGAGGCGATCTCCACCGGCCGCCCGTCGAGGCTCATCCGCCCCCGCGTGAAGGCCTGCGTTCCGAAGATCGCCTCCAGCAGCTCCGTGCGTCCCGAGCCCTGCAGACCGGAGATCCCGAGGATCTCACCGGCCCGCAGCTCGAGATCGATGCCGTCGAGCTGTTCGTTGCCGCCTGCGGTGACGGTGAGAACGGGCGGACCGACCTCGGTGTCGGGCTCGGGGTCCGGGAAGAACGCGCCGATCGGCCTGCCCACCATGGCCCGGACGAGGCCGGCATGGTCGAGTTCGGCTCGCGGTCGGCTCGTGACCAGGGCACCGTCCTTGAGCACGGTGATCACGTCGCAGAGGTCGAAGATCTCCTGCAGCCGATGGGAGACGTAGATGATGGCCACCCCTTTGGCCTTGAGCGCATCGATGACCCGGTAGAGCACGGTCACCTCGTTGTCGGACAGCGCAGCCGTCGGCTCGTCCATCGAGATCACCGTGGCCTCGACCGACAGCGCCTTGATGATCTCGACGATCTGCTGCTCGGCGACGGTGAGCACACCGACCTTCGCGTCCGGCTCGATGCCCGTGACGTCGAGTTCGTCGAGCAGCTGCTGGGTCCGAGTCCGCATGCTCTCCACATCGACCATGCCCCATCGCCTGGGCTCGCGGCCGAGGAAGACGTTCTGGGCGACGGTGCGGTCGGGAAGGAGGTTGAACTCCTGGAAGACCGTGGCGACCCCGGCCCGGGCGGCCTCGACCGGGTGGGCGAAGTCGACCTCGCGGCCGTGGACGAGCAGCCGACCCGCATCGCGACGGTGGACTCCGGCGATGACCTTCATCAGCGTCGACTTCCCCGCGCCGTTCTCCCCGACCAGACCGTGCACCGTGCCCGCCCGCACCTCGAGGTCGACGTCGTGGAGGACCTCGACGCCGAAGAACTGCTTGCGGATCCCGGTGGCGATCAGCACCGGTGAGGCGGATTGGCTCACGGCTGCTCGACCTCCACCCAGCGGCGTTCGGCCGCCGATCTCAGGACGGCCTCGGTGACGGTCACGGCTCTGAGACCGTCGGCCAGCCTCGGCACGCCCTCGCGCTGCTCACCTGCGAAGACCGCATAGGAATCGGCGATGAACGCATCGAAGGCGTCCTGATACCCCTGCGGATGGCCGGCCGGGACCCGGCACAGCCGAGCGGCGTCGGCCGAGAGCGATTCGGCGTCGCGCACGAGCAGTCGGGACTCGGCGCGTCGGCCCAGCCACAGCTGTTCGGGCTGCTCCTGCGCGAAGCGCAGGCTCTCTCGCTCACCGGCGATTTCGATCACGAGCCCGTTCTTGCGGCCGGGAGCGACCTGGGACACGAGCAGCGAGCCGATGGCTCCGCCGCTGAACTCGACGGTCAGGGCCACCGTGTCCTCCGTGCTCACCGGCACTCCCCCGCGCCGAGGATGGACCGTGCGCATCGTCGCCGCCAGGGCGGTGATGGTCTGCCCGGCGATGAATTCGATGAGATCGACGAGGTGGCACCCGATGTCGGCGAAGGCACGCGAGGGCCCGCCGCTTCCGGCATCGACCCGCCAGTTCTCATCATCGGGATCGAGCAGCCAGTCCTGCAGGTAGCTGGCGTCCACCGTCAGCAGCGCGCCCGTGTCTCCCCTGCGGATGCGGGCACGGGCCTCGCGCACCATCGGATGGTAGCGGTAGACGAAGGGGACGGTTCCGCCGAGTCCGAGCTCCTCGGCTCGCTCGAGCACGCGACCGGCGGTGGCCGAATCGGTGGCCACCGGCTTCTCGCAGATGATGTGTGATCCGGCCTCGAGGGCACTCAGCGACTGCTGAGCATGAGCGCGGTTGGGGGTGCACACGTGCACGACATCGACCGGGTGGGCG
This sequence comes from Candidatus Brevibacterium intestinavium, assembly GCA_019117545.1. Taxonomy (GTDB): domain Bacteria; phylum Actinomycetota; class Actinomycetes; order Actinomycetales; family Brevibacteriaceae; genus Brevibacterium; species Brevibacterium intestinavium. The sequence goes on along the minus strand of DWZN01000055.1, from coordinate 25,679 downwards.
AAGAAGTCGTCCGGATCGGCCGCGGTCGCGAACCCGAGTTCGGCGGCGGCCCGTTCGCTTCCGGCCAGGTCCGAGGTCGCAATCACCTCGAGGGCGGCACCGGCCGATCGGGCCGCCCGAGAGTGGACCCGTGCCATGAACCCTCCGCCGAGGATTCCGATCGAAGGCGTCGACGCCGACGCATGAGCAACACTGACCATGATCTATTGTGATTCCAGTTTCAGACTTATGTCAATAGTCTTTCAGAAGTATTCATTCAGCTAGCTTTGTTGTGAAGTGTGGTTTACTGAATGGATGGCTCCGTCGAATTCGCGCACCTCCGAGCTGTCGCACGCCGGCGGGCTGTTCCAGCTGCTTCGCGACGGACGGCCACGCACCCGTGCCGATCTCGTCAGGTCGACCGGTCTCTCGCGTCCCACCGTCGCCGACAGGATCGATCAGCTGCTCGGCCTCGGCCTCATCGCCGAGGTCGACGGGGCGGCGTCGACCGGCGGCCGCCCGAGCTCCCGGTTCGCCTTCAATCCCCGCGCCCGCGTCGTCATCGCCGCCGACTTCGGTGCCTCGCACTCCCGCATCGCCGTGACGAATCTGGCCGGTGAGCTGCTTGCGGACACCTCGTCCACGCGCGAGATCGCCGAGGGCCCGCGCTCGGCGATCGACTGGCTGAGGTCGACGGCCCTCGAGCTGCTCGAGCGCGCCGGGCGCGGCGTCGACGAGGTCGTGGGCATCGGCATCGGTCTGCCCGGGCCGGTCGAGTTCTCCACCGGCCGCCCGATCAACCCGCCGATCATGCCCGGCTGGGATCGATTCGACGTGCCCGGGGCCCTGAGGGAGTCCTTCGACTCCCCCGTCTTCGTCGACAACGACGTCAACATCATGGCCCTGGGCGAACGGACGACGGCCTGGCCGGAGACGACCGACCTCATCTTCGTCAAGGTCGCCACGGGCATCGGTGCCGGAATCATCTCGGGAGGCTCGCTGCGCCGCGGTTCGCACGGTGCCGCCGGCGATATCGGCCATGTGGCGCTGCCGCGAGCCGCCGAGGTGCCCTGCGCCTGCGGCAACCGCGGCTGCCTGGAGGCCGTGGCCTCGGGGCGGGCGATCGCGCGAAGCCTCAGCGCCGCGGGCGTGCCCGCCGCGACCCCGTCCGATGTCGTCGAGCTCGTCAAGTCCGGTGACGTCCATGCGGTCCAGGCCGTCCGCCAGGCCGGCCGGGACCTCGGCGAGGTCCTGACCACCTGTGTGAGCCTGATGAATCCCTCTCTCATCCTCATCGGCGGGACCATGGCCCAGGCCGCCGAGCACCTCGTGGCCGGTGTCCGCGAGGTCGTCTACGCGCGTTCGATCCCGCTGTCGACCGAACACCTCATGATCGCCCCGTCACGATCGGCCGGCGATGCCGCGGTCCTCGGCGCCGCCCATCTGGCGATCGACTCGGCCCTGTCGCCCGAGCGGATCGCCGCCGCCCTGGCCGGCTCGGCAGGACCGCTGAGGCCCGACGCTCCCGCCTGAGGCCTCCGGCACTGCCCGCCGAGTGCTGACACTCCCCGGCGCAGTCCGGGGCCCGACCCTGCGGGCAGTACACTTGACACGAAGCGTCGGGCCCACCCCACCGTGCCTGACCTGCCTCGACGAAGGAGTGCCGTTGACCCCCACACGTACGTTCGCCCAGGTCGATGTCTTCTCCGCGGCTCCCTACCGCGGAAATCCCGTCGCCGTCGTCCTCGACGCCGATGGTCTCGACGCCGAGCAGATGGCTCGGATCGCGAATTGGACGAACCTGTCTGAGACGACCTTCGTGCTCACGCCCACGGACCCCGGCGCCGACTACCGGCTGCGGATCTTCACCCCGAGCGGCGAGCTGCCCTTCGCCGGCCACCCCACGCTCGGTTCGGCCGCGGCCTGGCTCGACGCCGGCGGCTCACCTCGGCACTCGGACCGCGTGGTCCAGGAATGCGGGGCCGGACTCGTCGACATCCGCCGAGGCGGTCGGACGTCAGCCTCGGCCGAAGCCGGTGAGTCCCTGGCCTTCGCCGCACCCGAGCGGCTGCGCACCGGCGAACTCGATGAGGTCTTTCTCGCACGGATCGTCGCGGCCCTCGGGATCGAGCCCGCCGACGTCGTCGACCATCAGTGGGTCGACAACGGGCCCGGCTGGGCGGCCCTGCGTCTGCGCAGCGCCGAGCAGGTGCTCGGACTCGAACCGGACTTCTCCTCGGTCCCCGAGGCCAAGATCGGCGTCCTCGGCGCCCACCCCGAAGGGTCGGAGCACGAGTACGAGATCCGTGCCTTCGCCCCCGGCGCCGGAATCCCCGAGGACCCGGTCACCGGCAGTCTCAACGCCTCGGTCGCACAGTGGCTGATCGGAGCCGGCCGCGCTCCGAACTCCTACACTCTCACGCAGGGCACCGCGCTGGGGCGGTCCGGAGTCGTCTCGATCTCGGCCGAGGACGACGAGGTCTGGGTCGGCGGCGCCACCACTGTCTGCTTCCGTGGGACGGCACTGGTATGAGCCGGCATGTGACCAGCGCGAACAGGCCCAAGAAGCGGGTGCGGATCTTCCACGGCCGCATGTACTTCGCCCTCCAGGCCCTGGCCGGAGCCGCCTGGTGGCTGGGCATCAGCATGAGCCCGAGACTGCAGACGGCGACCCTGGGCGGCATCGATCCGCTCCTCATCGCCGTCATCGACATCCCGCTGTTCGTCATCGGCTCGGCCCTGGCCGCGCTCAACCTCCGCTGGGCGGTGTGGATCGCCACGGGCTGGACCGTCCTCGTCGCCGCCGGCATGGTCGTCTACGCCACCGCCACCACCGAGGCGGGTCTCGGTGCCGTGCTCATGATCCTCGCCGCGCTCGGCAGCCTCCTGGCCGGGCCGCTCATCCTGCTCGGACGGATCCCCTCCGACCGGCTCCTCATCGGACCCTTCGCCTTCCACGCCTCGAGCACACGCGTGCGCGGCCGCCTCCTGCTGCGCACGACGATCCAGATCGTCATCTTCTGGGGCGTGTTCCTCATCATCCTGCCGGTGATCATCAATGCCTTCGAGGACCGATGGAACCTGTCCTACAAGTTCCCGATCCTGCTGGTCGTCACGGGCTTCGCCGTGCTCGCCTTCTCCAGCGTCATCGGCGTGTGGTCGGCCCGGGCGATTGCGAACTTCGGCTCCGGGACTCCGCTGCCGGCGCAGATGGCCCACCATCTGGTCACTCGCGGCCCCTACGCCTTCGTGCGCAATCCCATGGCCATCGCGGGCATCGCGCAGGGCGTGTCGATGGGTCTGCTCATCGGCTCCTGGCTGGTCGTGGTCTACGCGGTCATCGGTTCGCTGCTGTGGAACTGGCTCATCCGCCCCCACGAGGAGGCCGATCTGCATGATCGCTTCGGCAACGAGTACCGCGAGTACGCCAAGCGGGTCGACTGCTGGTGGCCGCGTCTGAATCGCAGCCCGATCGCCGATGTCCTCGAAGAGGAGCCGCCGGGCGGCGAGGCCAGCGCCGGCGAGGCCAGCGCCGACGAGAGGTCGGCCGACGGGCCTACCTGACGACGCGGTCGATCGGGTCGGGGTCCGCACGCGGTGGGAACGCGACCATGATCAGCAGGGCCAGGCCCGCGCCGATGCCGGCACCGATCGTGTTCGTGATGAAGTCGCTGAGGGTGGCGAACCGTGTCTGCGTGAACACGGTTCCCTGCACGCCCTCGATGACGCCGGAGAAGGCGGAGCCGATCAGCCACCCCCACCACCAGCGCTTCCTGCCCAGATGCAGGGCCAGGAGGAGACCGAAGGGGACGAACATGCCGACATTGGCCAGCATCTCGACCCGCTCATAGGTCAGCCACTGGGTCATCCGGTGGGAGGCGAGGAAGTTCAGCAGCCGGCCGATGAAGCTGCCCGGACTCGTGTCGAGCTGCCGCGGCGTCAGCGTGACCAGGCCGATGAAGATCGTATAGAAGATCAGCAGGACGAGCGGCGCATCGCCGAACCGGTGATCGTGACCCCTCATACGTGCCCTCGACGCATCCGTTCCTGCCGCCTCAGACCGCCTCGACGTCGTCGAAGCTCGCGGTGTCGATGACGGCGCGGAAGCGCACATCACCGGCCACGACCCGGTCATAGGCGGCGTCGGCCTCGGTGACGGAGATCGTCTCGATCTTCGCGGCGATGCCGTGTTCGGCGCAGAAGTCGAGCATCTCCTGGGTCTCGGCGATGCCGCCGATGTTCGATCCCGCGAGCACCTTGGCCCCGCCGATCACCGAGCCGAAGGACAGCTGCTGCTTGGCCGGCGGCAGACCGACGACGGCCATGACCCCGCGCGGCTTCAGCAGATGCAGGTAGCGGTCGACGGGGATGTCGGCGCTGATCGTGTTGAGGATGAGGTCGAATTCGCCGTTGTGGCTGACGAAGAAGTTCTCCTCGCCGGTGGCGAGCATCCGCTTCGCCCCGAGGGCGAGCGCCTCGGATTCCTTCCGCAGAGTGCGGGAGAGCACGGTGACCTCGGCGCCCATGGCCGCGGCGATCTGGACGCCCATGTGGCCGAGCCCGCCGAGGCCGACGACGGCGACCTGCTTGGCCGCCCCGTTGTTCTTCTCGCCGGCTCCCCAGCGGGCCAGCGGCTGATAGGTGGTGATGCCCGCGCACAGCAGCGGGGCGGCGACGTCGAAGTCGAGGGAGTCGGGGATCCGGCAGACGAAGCGTTCGTTGACGACGACCTTCTGGGCGTAGCCGCCCTGGGTGATCGTGCCGTCGACGTCGGTGGAGTTGTAGGTGCCGACATTTCCTCTCAGGCAGTTCTGCTCCTGACCGGCCGCGCACTCCTCGCATTCGCCGCAGGAGTCGACCAGGCAGCCCACGCCCACCCGGTCGCCGACCTTCCAGTCGGTGACCGCGTCACCGACGGCCTCGACGACCCCGGCGATCTCGTGGCCGACGGTGAGCGGGAAGTGCGCCTGACCCCATTCGTTGCGGATGGTGTGGATGTCGCTGTGGCAGATGCCGGCTGCCCTGATGTCGATGACCACGTCATCGGCGCGCGGGGCGCGACGTTCGATCGTGGCCACACGGAACGGCTCATCGGGGCCGGTCTTCTGCAGTGCCTTGACGGTGATGCTCATCGAATCTCCTTGTGCTCGAACGTGCGAGGCTGGGCAACATCGTCCAGCACGTGCAGCAGAACAGTCTATTCCATGCTCGGGGCTCCGTTCCCGGGGCCGGCTCAGTCCTTGCTCGTCCTCTCCCCGATGCTCAGGTCGAGGGGGAAGTCGACGGGAGCGTGTCCGAACAGGAGCCGGCCCGCCGAGGCGGCCGCCGCCCTGATCGCCTCCGCTGCCTGATCGGCCTGCTGGGCCGGGGCGTGGACGATGACCTCGTCGTGGAGGAAGAAGACCAGGTGCGCCCGCCGGGAGAACACCGGCCCCGAGGCGGCCGCCGGCCGGGCCGACTCCCCGTCGGCTGGGCTTCCGTCGGTGGGGCGCCCGTCGGTGGGGATCGCCGGCAGCCGGGCCAGTCTCTGCCGCAGATCGGCCAGCCAGGCCAGGGCCCATTCGGCAGCGGTGCCCTGGACGACGAAGTTGCGGGTGAATCGTCCCTGGTCACCGGCCGCGCGCCGGGCCCGCTGCTCGTCTGCGGCGGTCGCGTCGAAGCGGTCCGCCGCCCTCTGCAACCGCTGCCAGTCCTCCCCCGGGGCCGGCGAGGTCCGGCCCAACCAGGTGGACACGACGCCTCCGCGCCGCCCCACCTCGGCGGCGGTGTCGACCAGATGCATCGCGGCGGGGAAGTTCGAGCGCAGGCGGGGCACCAGCGCTCCGGCCTCACCCGTCGTCGATCCGTACAGGGCCGCGAGCACGGCGATCTTCGCCTCGGCCCGCGTGGCCACGATTCCGGCCTCGACGAGCCCGGAGTAGAGGTCGCGGCCATAACCGGCCGCGGCCATCGCCCGGTCACCGGACATCGCCGCCAGCGCCCGGGGTTCGAGCTGGGCGACATCGGCCGAGATCAGCCGCCAGCCGGGATCGGCGCGCAGGGCCGGGCGCAGCTGTCGCGGGATCTGCAGGGCCCCGCCTCCGCTGGCCGCCCAGCGTCCGGTGACGACTCCGCCGGGCACGTAGACGGGACGGTACCGGCCGTCATCGACCCATTCATCGAGCCAGTGCCAGCCGTTGGCCGCCAGCAGCCGGGCCATGCGCTTGTATTCGAGCAGCGGGGCGATCGCCGGATGGTCGCTGCCGGCCAGCTCCCATTTCGAGGTCGAGTCGACATGGATGCCCGCATTGCGCAGGGAGGCCAGCAGCCGGTTCGGGGAGTCGAGGTTCGCGTGCGGGTCGCCCAGAGCCGCGCGGACCCGATCGGCCACGGCCAGCATCTTCGCGGGCTTGCCGTCGCGCAGCGGTCTGGGCCCGAGGGCCTCGGTCAGGATCCGGTCGTGTTCGACGACGTCCCAGGGCACTCCTGCCGCCCGCATCTCCGCGGCCACGAGTCCGCCGGCCGATTCGGCGGCCAGCAGCAGTCGCAGTCGTCCCGGATCGCTCGCGGTCTCCACGGCGGTCCGCTGCCGGGCGTATTCGGCCAGACCGGCCTCGATGTCGTGGGGCACCTGGCGAACACGGCCGCGACCGGCGTCGACCTCGAACAGCGCGGCGGCTTCGGCCACACTGTCGTCGACCGGCTCCGCGTCCCAGTCCTCGGCGGCGCGGATCGGGTCGGGGGCGCTGACGAGTTCGGACCGGGCGAGGATCGCATGGGCCAGACGCAGGTCGTGGCAGCGGTCGATGCTCACTCCGGCGGCCAGCAGCGGCGGGTACCACTTCGGGGTGTCGCTGAAGACCCACCTCGTCGGGGGCTCCCGGACGCCGGAGTCCCGGGTCCCGGGTCCACGGGGCTCGGTCTCAGGGGACTCGGCTTCGCGGGCACGGACGAACTCGGGCAGCTCCGCCTCGGCGAGCTCGATGCGGTCCACCACGGACCCGCCGGCGTCGAGGTCGACGACGGCCACCCGATCGGCCCCGGCGCGGCCGAGCACGCAGGAGGCGGGAGGGGAATCGGATGCGGCGGCCATGCTCCCACAGTACTGCCGCCCGACCGAGCTGGATGTGATCCTGGTAACGTCATCATCACCGACGCGCACGAAAGGTCCGAGAACACCATGGACGTTGTCTCCTCCCTCACCGACGCCCTGCCGGCCGAGGCCGTCATCACCGATCCCGATTCGATGGACGCCTACCGCTGGGACCGGGCGAACGATCCCGATGCGGGGGTGCCGCTGGCCGTGGTCAGGGCGACGTCGACGGCAGAGGTCCAGGCCGTGGTCCGCATCGCCGCCGAGGCGAAGGTTCCGATCGTGCCCCGCGGGGCCGGCTCCGGGCTGTCGGGAGGCAGCTCGGCGATCGCCGGGGGCATCGTGCTCTCACTCGATCGGATGCGCCAGATCAGCATCGATCCGGTCACCCGGATGGCCAGCGTCCAACCCGGCGCGTTCAACGCCGAGGTCAAGGCCGCCGCGGCCGAGCACGGCCTGTGGTATCCGCCGGATCCGTCCTCGTTCGAGTTCTGTTCAATCGGCGGCAACATCGCCACGAACGCCGGCGGACTGTGCTGCGTGAAATACGGTGTGACCACAGACTATGTGCTCGGCATGACCGTCGTCCTCGCCGACGGCCGCGCGGTCGAGCTCGGCGGGCCCCGGCTCAAGGACGTCGCCGGTCTGCCCCTGACGAAGCTGTTCGTCGGTTCCGAGGGCACGCTCGGGGTGATCACCGAGGTGACCCTGCGTCTCATCCCCGCCCAGCTGCCGCCGACGACGGTGGTCGCGATGTTCCCGCGGCTGGCCGATGCCACGAGGACCGTTCTCGACATCGCCGGCGAGATGCGCCCGTCGATGCTCGAGTTCATGGACCGCGCCTCGATCAACGCCGTCGAAGACGAGCTGCGGATGGGCCTCGACCGCGAGGCCGAGGGGATGCTCGTCATCCAGTCCGACGAACCGGGCGCCCACGCCGGAGTGCAGGCGGGTCGGATCGAGGAGATCTGCAACGCCAACTCGGCCTCCGAGTGCTATCTCACCGACGACCCCGATGAGGGTGAGGCCTTCGTCACCGCCCGCCGCATCGCGATCCCCGCGGTGGAGAAGAAGGGCGCGCTGCTGCTCGAGGACGTCGGGGTGCCGCTGCCCAAGCTCGGCGACCTGGTGCTCGGCATCGAGGCGATCGCGGCCGAACGCGAGGTCACGATCGCCGTCATCGCCCATGCCGGCGACGGCAACACCCACCCCCTGCTCGTCCTCGATCCGAAGGACGAAGAGCAGCAGAAACGCGCACAGATCGCCTACGGCGAGGTCATGGACCTGGCGATGGACCTCGGCGGGACGATCACCGGTGAGCACGGGGTCGGCCGGCTCAAGGCCCCATGGCTGGCGCCCTACCTCGGCGAGGACGTCATGGAGCTCAACCACCGGATCAAGACCGCCCTCGACCCGGACCACATCTTCAATCCCGGCTCGGTGTACACGGGGCTCGTGTGAGGGGGTGCGAAGAACCGACCGGACCCGGGCCCGGACTCAGCGGCCTCCCCCGAGCGTTTGTGGTCACAGAACCGAGGAATCATCGCCGCGATCGCGAAATCGCCTCGGTTCTGTGACCACAAACGAGTTCTGCGACCAGAAACCAGCGCGCACCGCCGATCCGGCGATCCGCCGCCCCCACTGCCGGTGATCCGCCGCGCCACGACCGTGTGATCTTCCTCGCGTGCGGACGGATCCGCCTGAGACCGAGGTCACCTCGTCTTCGGGATGGGCCGGGGTACGGCATATGATGGGGAAATCATTCCACAGACCCCGAAACGCTTCTGCATGCACAATTCCTCTCAGACCGAACCGCCGCCGGCTGCTCAGGGCACAGCCCAGGGCTTCGCCCACGCGAAGGCGATCCTCTTCGGCGAACACGCGGTCGTCTACGGCCGTCCCGCCGTGGCCGTGCCCCTGCACGGGCTCGGGGTGCAGACCGATATCCGCCGGTCACCGGAGCAGGAGACCCGGATCGAGAGCCAGCTCTTCTCCGGCACCGCGCAGACCGCTCCCGAACCGATGGGCCCCGTCGTCGCCGGTCTCACTGCCGCACTGCAGGCCATCGGCGATCCCGACGCCGAGGTGGAGCTGCTCATCCGCTCAGCGATCCCCCACAGCCGGGGTCTGGGCTCGAGCGCCGCCGTGGCCACCTCCGTCGCCCGCGCCGTGGCGAGCCTCAACGCCACCGTCTTCGACGAGGAGACCCTCCACGAGATCGTCCAACAGGCCGAGACCGTCGCCCACGGCCGGCCCAGCGGCATCGACGCCTGGGCCGTGGCCAAACCCGCCCCGATCCGGTTCCAGACCGGGTGCGCGGCCACCATCGACGTCGGACGGCGCCTCGTCTTCGTCCTCGCCGACACCGGCCAGCACGGCTCCACCGCCGAGGCGGTCGGACGGGTGCGGGCCCGCCGCGACGCCGATCCGGTGCTCATCGGCGGGACCATCGACCGGCTGGCCGAACTCACCGATGCCGCCGTCGACGACATCCGCTCCGGCGATCGCGACACGATCGGGGCCCGCATGCTCGAGGCCCATGATCTGCTCGGCGGACTCGGGGTGTCCTCGCCGACTCTGGACTCCCTCGTCGCCGCCGCCACCGCGGCCGGAGCCCGCGGAGCCAAACTCACCGGAGGCGGACTCGGCGGCTGCGTGCTGGCCCTGGCCGATGACGACGAATCCGCCGAGGAGCTCGCGGATGCTCTGCGCGCCGCAGGGGCGCCGCGGACCTGGACGACGGAGGTCAGACCGACATGAGAACCACGACGGCTCGGGCCCACCCGAACATCGCTCTGGTCAAGTACTGGGGCAAGGCCGATGAGGATCTGATCCTGCCCGCGGCCGGCAGCCTCTCGCTGACCCTCGACCAGTTCCCGACCACGACCACCGTCGCGCCCGCCCCGAGCGCCGAGCTCGACGTCCTCGAACTCGACGGCCGTCCGGCCGATGCCGGGCAGACCGCACGCATCTCGGACTTCCTCGATCATGTCCGCACCCTGGCCGGACGCGATGAGAGGGTCATCGTCCGCTCCCGCAACTCCGTGCCCACCGGTGCGGGTCTGGCATCCTCGGCCTCGGGCTTCGCGGCTCTGGCCACGGCCGCGGCCGCCGCATTCGATCTCGATCTCAGCCCCCGCGACCTCAGCCGTCTGGCCCGGCTCGGCTCCGGCTCGGCCTGCCGGTCCATCGCCGAGGGTGTGGCCGTCTGGCATGCCGGTGACGATGCGTCCTCCTTCGCCGAACCCGTCGACGCCCCGGACATGCGGATGATCATCGTCACCGTCGACCGAGCGCGCAAGGCCGTGTCCTCCCGCGAGGCGATGCGGGCCACGGCCGCCACCTCGCCGTTCTACTCCGGCTGGGTGTCCTCGACCGAGGACTATCTGAGACAGATGCTGGTCGCCTGCCGTGCGGGCGATTTCACCCGCATCGGCGAGATCACCGAATCCCACGCCCTGCGCATGCACGGGCTCATCCAGTCGACCGTGCCCCCGATCCGCTTCCTCAACCCGACCAGCCACGCGATCTTCGACGCCGTGGCCGAGGCCCGCGAGCAGGGCATCGAGGCCTATTCCACCGCCGATGCCGGACCGAACGTCGCCGTCATCGTCCGCCCCTCCGACGCCGGGGCGCTGGCCGGCCGGCTCACCGCCTTCGGCGATGTCCGCGTCGTCGGCCCCGGTCCCGGCGCCCACCTGTGCACAGAAGAAGGAGCAGCGGTCCCAGCAGCCGCGGTCGACGCAGCCGCGCCCGTGGCCGTGCCCGCGAGCGAACCCGCATCCGAAGGCGGCCGGGCATGATCGTCACCCGGGCGCCCGGAAAGCTGTTCATCGCCGGCGAGTACGCTGTCGTGTCCCCCACGGAGCCGGCCGTGCTCGTGGCCGTCGACCGGTGCATCACGGTGCGGCTGACCGAGAGCGAGGACGCCGGTCGCATCCACTCCTCCGAATACGGTCGGGCCCCGCTGGTGTGGCGGCGGGAGCAGGGCGGTGAGGCCATCGTCCTCGAGCACCGTCCCGCCGACTACGTGCTCTCGGCGATCTCGACGCTCGAGGAGCTGCGTGCCGCCCGCGGTGTCGCCCCCCGCTACTTCGACCTCGACATCTCCAGCGAACTCGACGACGCCGACGGACGGAAGTTCGGACTCGGATCCTCGGCCGCGGTGACCGTGGCCACCGTGGCCGCCCTCGACGAGTTCTACGCCCTGGGCCTCAGCGCCACCGAACGCTTCAAGCTCGCCCTGCTCGCAACCATCGCCATCGCCCCCAACGCCTCGGGCGGGGACTTGGCGGCGAGCACCTTCGGCGGCTGGATCCGCTACTCCTCCCCCGACCGTGCCGCCCTGCGCGCCCACCGTGCCGAACACGGTCTCGTCTCCGCGCTCAACTGCAGTCAGTGGGCCGGATCCGGGGTCAGGCGGATCAGCCCGCCCGCCTCCCTGCGGCTGCTCGTCGGCTGGACGGGATCACCGGCCTCGACCGAGCACCTCGTCAAACGCGTGCACACCCCGGGCCAGGCCAAACCGAAGCCCTTCACCTCGTTCGCCGCCGAGTCCCACAGCCTCGTCGACGACCTCGTGGCCGCCTGCGATGACGATGATGATGCCGCCGCGCTGGACACGATCCGTTCGGCCCGCACACTGCTGCAGCGCCTCGGGGAGTCCTCGGGCAGCCTCATCGAGACCGAGGCCCTGCGGAACCTGTGCGCCATCGCCGAGTCCCACGGGGCGGCCGCGAAGCCCTCGGGCGCCGGCGGCGGGGACTGCGGCATCGCCCTGACCCGGGAGGACTCCCGGACCACGGAGGCCATCCTGGCCGGCTGGCAGGCCCACGGCATCCGGCACCTCGGCCTCGGCACGCACCAAGAGGAAGGCGAGATCGATGAGTTCTGAGACCCCGTCCCCGCGGGCGGCGCGCAAGGACGACCATGTCCGCCTGGCCTCGGCCCAGCAGACCGAAGGCCCCCGACGCTCGGACTTCGACGACCTCGAGTTCGTCCACCATGCCCTGTCCGGCACCAGCCCGGAGACCGTGGACCTGTCCGTCGACCTCGGGGACTGGACGTGGTCGGCCCCGTTCTACGTCAACGGCATGACCGGCGGCACCGAGACCACCGCGCGGATCAACCGCGACCTCGCCCTCGCCGCGGCCGAGACCGGCCTGCCCATGGCCTGCGGTTCGATGAGCGTGGCCCTCGACGACGCCGAGGCGGCCAAGGGCTTCACCGTCATCCGCGAGGTCAACCCCGATGGCTTCGTCATGGGCAACCTCGGTGCCGGTCGCAGCGCCGATGACGCCCGCCGGGCCGTCGAACTGCTCGGCGCCGATGCCCTGCAGATCCACGTCAACCCCGTGCAGGAGACCGCGATGCCCGAGGGCACCCGCGACTTCTCCGAATGGCTCGACGGCCTCGCCGAGATCGTCGCCGCCTGCCCCGTTCCGGTCATCGTCAAGGAGGTCGGATTCGGACTCAACCGCCGCACGCTGGGCCAGCTGGCCGAGATCGGGGTCCGGTTCGCCGATGTCTCCGGCGCCGGGGGCACGGACTTCCTGCGCATCGAGAACGATCGGGCCGGAGCCCACGACTTCGCCATGCTCACCGGGTTCGGACAGTCGGCCCTGGCCTGCCTGCTCGACGCCCCGGACGAATGGACCGGCGGCGGGGCCGTCTCAGCCGGCGTGCTTCTGGCCTCCGGAGGGGTCCGCAACCCCTATGATGTCGTCAAGGCGCTGGCCTGCGGGGCCCGGGCCGTCGGCGTCGCCGGCACCTTCCTGCAGACCGTGCTCGACCATGGCCCGGACGGGCTCATCGACCTCGTCCGCACCTGGCAGGATCAGACGCGGGCGCTGCTGGCCCTGCTCGGGGCGCAACGGTCGACCGACCTGGCCCATACGGACCTGCTCACGCGGGGCCGCCTCGGCGAGTTCGCCCGCCTGCGCGGGATCGACGTCGTCGCGCTTTCCCACCGCAGCGAGGCCCTGCCGAGCAGCGATGAACTTTCGAGGAGGAATCAGCAGTGAATTCGATCACCGGGATCCCGACCAGCTGGGTCGGTCCCCTGCGGGTCAGCGGCGAGGCCGTGGCCGCCGCGGGCACCCACACCGAGGTGGCCGTGCCCCTGGCGACCTACGAGACCCCGCTGTGGCCCTCCGTCGGACGCGGGGCCTCGATCTCGCGGGAGATCGAGGGTGGGATCCGCACCGTCATCGTCGATGAGCGGATGACCCGGTCCGTCCTGTTCGTGGCCGAATCGGCCATCGGCGCCGAGGCGGCCGCGCAGGCCATCCGCCACCGCGAACCCGAACTCTCCGACCTCGTGGCCTCCGGCAGCGCCCATGCCCGTCTGCTCGAGATCCACCCGGAGATCGTGGGCAATCTGCTCTTCGTCCGCTTCGCCTTCCGGACCAATGACGCCTCGGGCCACAATATGGTCACCCAGGCCTCGGACACGCTCATGGAGCGCATCCTGTCCTGGAACCTCGGACTCGACTACGGCTCGGTGTCAGGCAACTACTGCTCGGACAAGAAGGCCACCGCCGTCAACGGGATCCTCGGGCGCGGACGCAATGTCGTCGCCGAGATCGTCCTGCCCCACGAAATCGTCCAGCGGCGGCTGCGCTCGAGCGCGGAGAAGATGGCCGAGCTCGTCATCCGCAAGAACCTCGTCGGCTCGACCGTCGCCGGGGCCCTGCGCTCGGCCAACGCCCACTATGCGAACATGCTGCTCGCCTTCTACCTGGCCACCGGACAGGACGCGGCGAACATCGTCGAGGGCTCCCAGGGCATCACCTATGCGGAGAACCGAGCCGAGGGACTGTACTTCTCGACGACTCTGCCGCATCTGATCGTCGGCACGGTGGGCAACGGCAAGGATCTGCCGCACGTGGACGAGGCGCTGGAGCGGCTGGGCTGCCGCGACGACCGCGAGCCGGGTGCGAACTCCCGCCGCCTGGCCGCACTCATGGCCGCCACCGTGCTCTGCGGGGAGCTGTCCCTGCTCGCGGCGCAGACGAATCCCGGGGAGCTCATGGCCACCCACATCGAGATGGAACGCAGAGAGGACGGTGAGCCGGCTTGAGTCCAGATCCGCAGACGGCAGACAGCATGAGGGCGATCGGCATCGACGACATCGAGCTGGCCACGACCCACCATGTGGTCAGGCTCGACGACTACGCCGCGGCCAACGACACCGACCCGAACAAGTACCGTCTCGGCCTCGGCCAGGACGAGTTCAGCTTCCCGGCCCCCGATGAGGACATCGTCACCATGGCCGCGGCGGCCACAGCTCCCATCATCGAGCGCTGCGGCACCGAGGGCATCCGGACGCTGCTCTTCGCCACGGAATCGGGCACGGATCAGTCGAAGGCCGCCGGGCTCGCGGTGCATTCGCTGCTCGGACTGCCGTCGCAGATGCGCATCGTCGAGTTCAAGGAGGCCTGCTATTCGGCGACCGCGGCCCTGCAGGCGGCCGTCGGCATCGTCACCCGCTCCCCCGGCCAGCGGGTGCTCGTCATCGCCTCGGATGTCGCCCGCTACGAGCTCGACTCCCCCGGTGAGCCCACGCAGGGCGCCGGGGCCGTGGCGATGCTCGTGGGCGCCGATCCGCGGCTGGTCGAGATCGAACCGGTCTCGGGGCTGAACTCGGCCGATGTCGACGACTTCTGGCGACCGAACGATTCGTCCACGGCCATCGTCGACGGGGCTCTGTCCGTGTCCGCCTACCTCGATGCGCTCACCGGTGCGTGGGAGGACCTCGCGGCCCAGGGCGGCCCGGCCATCGACGAGATCGACCGCGTGCTCTACCACCAGCCGTTCACGAAGATGGCGAAGAAGGCCCAGGCCCACCTCGCCGAGCTGACCGGAACCGAGCTGAATACGGACATCGTCGCAGGTGACGCCTCAGCCGCGGCCAGTGCCGGTGCGGGTGCCGGTGCGGGCGCGCAGGGCCCGGATACAGGTGCCCAGGGCCCGCGGGATACGGGGCTGGCCACGAGCACCCTGTACAACCGTCGCCTCGGCAATTCGTACACGGCTTCGCTCTACGCCGGTCTGTGCTCCCTGCTCGACCACGATGAGGATCTCGCGGGCAAGCGCGTCGGGCTCTTCAGCTACGGTTCGGGCAGCGTCGGCGAATTCCTCACCGGCCGCGTCGTGCCCGGCTATGAGCGCCGTTCGCGTCGGCAGGCCGTGGCCGAGGCTCTCGACGCCCGGGTGCCGCTGTCGATGGCCGACTACCGCAAGCTCCATGCGGCCGAACTGTCCAGCAGTGAGGACCACTCGACCCCGCGCGTGAGCACCGGGGCCTTCCGCTTCGCCGGAATCCGCGGCCGCGCCCGCGTCTACGAACGCGCCTGAGCCCGGCCACTGGGTCGCCCGGCCGCCGAACTCCCTCTCGCCCCTCCCGTTCAAGCGGCAGCTCCCATTCAAGCGGCAGCGCGGTCATCGAGCTCTCGTTCAAGCGGGAGCGCATCCATCGAACCGTCGACGGAGCGAAATCCGCGCTGCCGCTTGAACGAGCCCGCAAGGCCGCGAGAGCCCGCGCGGGGCCGAGCCAGCCAGTGCCAGGTTCCGGCCGGCGAGCACGAAGAAGCCCCTCACCCGACCTTCTGCAGGCCGCGGTGAGGGGCTCTTCGTTCGCTGTGCGCGAGGGGGGACTTGAACCCCCACGACCTTGCGGCCACTGGCACCTGAAGCCAGCGCGTCTACCAATTCCGCCACTCGCGCGAACAAGACTAGACTCTAGCATCTGAGTGGGCCGCACATGAAACCGAAGGCCGCGAAACCGCCCAAACGTGGCAACCATCACAGTCGCGTCCGGTTTTCGCCACCGCCTCTCCGCGACCCCGCCACCACCGTTTTCCCTGGACAACACCACCGCAGTCTTCCCTGGACGCGGGCCGGGAATCCGAGCACAGCTTGGCCCCGAGAACTCGCGTGACGTGAGTTGAGAGCCTCACCGCGTTAGGATTGGGTGTTGATGTGCCCAGATCGTGCTCTGCCGGGACCACCTGGTCAGGGTCCGCACAGATGCGTGGCGAACGGTTCGTCCGCGAACGGCAACACCTGATGAGGAGGTGCCATGGGGATACTCGATCGCTTCGAGAAGGGGCTTGAGAACGTCGTCAACGGCGCCTTCGCCAAGGCTTTCCGGTCGCAGGTCGAACCCGTCGAACTCGCCGGCGCGCTGCGTCGCGAGGCCGACAACAAGGCCGCCGTGGTCTCCCGCGGGCGCACGCTGACGGCCAACCACTACACCATCGAGCTCTCCCCGACCGACCATGAGCGCCTCTCCGGCCTCGAGTCCGAGCTGCGCTCCGACCTGAGGCAGGTCATCGGCGATCACGCCATCGAGCAGGCCTACAGCTTCGTCGGTCCCGTCTCCGTCGACTTCGCCCTCGCCGACGACCTCGACACGGGCATGTACCGCGTCGTGTCCTCGACCGAGCGCCCCGACGGCACCCCGGCTGCGCAGCCGGCCAACCGCGGCGGCTACGACCCCGCCTCCCGGGCCAATCCGATCGTCGGCGAGTCACCGAACTCCGGGGCCCGGCCCGCACCTGCCCGGCGCAGTCCCGAAACCGCGCGTTCGAGCCCGCCCTCACGTCCGACCCCCACCGTCCGCCCGGCCGGATCCAGCCCGCCTGCGCGCCAGCGCACCATCGAGGCCAGTGTGAGCATCGACGGCCGCACGCAGACGCTGCGCCAGGGCACGAACACCTTCGGCCGCTCCTCGTCGAGCTCGGACTTCGTCATCGACGATCCGGGGGTCTCCCGGCGCCACTTCGAGATCATCGTCGAAGGCGATCACGCCGTGGCCAATGACCTCGGCTCGACGAACGGCACGCTCCTGCACGGACGCAAGCTCACCTCGGCGAACCTGTCCGACGGCGATGTCCTCCTCGCCGGTGAGGCCGAGATCCGCTACAGCGAGCGGGACGCCCAGTGAGCGAATTCACCGTCACCGTCTTCCGGCTGGCCTTCTTCGTCATCCTCTGGCTCTTCGTCCTCGGAGTCGCCGGAGTGCTGCGCCGGGACATCTTCGGTCCCCGACGCAGCCGCAAGTCCCGCCGAGGCGGCTCTCGGTCCGCACCCGCACCGGCCTCCCGGCCGGCTCCCGCGCCCCGTCCCGCCGCAGCCCCGGTCGCCCACGCCCATCCGGGCACCATCGCCGTCACCGACGGCCCGCTGGCCGGAACCTCCCTCATGCTGTCGGGGGCGCCGGTGACCTTCGGCCGAGCACCGGACAACACGATCGTCATCGACGACGACTTCGCCTCCAGCCACCACGCCCGGATCTCCGCCCAGCGCGGTGCATGGATGCTCGAGGACCTCGGTTCGACGAACGGCACCATCGTCGACGGCTCGCCCATGACCGGACCCGTCCAGCTGCGCATCGGCACCCGGATCACCATCGGACACACCACCTTGGAGACCCGCTCGTGACGACCGACGGCACCATCACACTCCGTTCGGCAGCCCGGTCTCACACGGGGCTGGTGCGTAAGAACAACCAGGACTCCGGCTATGCGGGTCCGAACTTCCTCCTCATCGCCGACGGGATGGGCGGCCATGCCGGTGGAGACGTCGCCTCGGCGATCACCGTGTCCCGGCTGGCCGAACTCGACCGCGAACCCGCTGGTGACGACGCCCTCGAGCTGCTGCGCACCTCGATCCTCGACGCCAATGATCGGATCTGCCGCGGAGTCGGCGAACAGCCCGAGCTCGCGGGCATGGGCACCACGGTCACCGCGGTGCTGCGCGCGCCGGGCAACCGGTTCGCGCTCGCCCACATCGGCGATTCGCGCGGCTATGTGCTGCGCGACGACAAGCTGCAGCCCATCACCCACGACCACACCTTCGTGCAGATGCTCGTCGACGAGGGACGGATCACCGCCGAGGAGGCCGAGACCCACCCGCAGCGGTCGGTGGTGATGAAGGTCCTCGGCGATGTCGGTGCCTCCCCCGATCTCGATCTGTCCCTGCGCGAGGCCCAGGTCGGCGACCGCTGGATGCTCTGCTCCGACGGGCTGACCGGCTTCGCCGACTTCGACGACATCTCCCGTGTGCTCACCGAGGTGGCCGACCCCGACGAGGCCTGCCGTCAGCTCATCGACCTGGCCCTGGCCGGGGGCGGGGCCGACAATGTCACAGTCGTCGTCGGCGACGTGCTCGAAGGCGAGGTCGAGACCACCGCCGGCGTCTCCGTCGGCTCCGTCCATCTCAACCCCCGCTACGCCGCGATCGGGGCGAACCCCGAGACCGAGGCCCCCACCGACACCGAGGCGAGCTACGGCGACGGGGACATCCCCACCGACACCGTGCCCCTGCAGGCCGTGCCCGGAGACGAGGACGGCAAGACCGGACACGAGGACACCAAGCCCCTGCGGACCGGCTCCGGCGAGGGTGAGGAGGACGACGACCTCGGCGAAGAGGTCGGCAAAAGATCCTTCCTCGGCTGGATCATCACCGGGCTGGTCATCATCGCCCTGATCGTGGGGGGATTCTTCGCCTACAACTACGTGAGCAACCAGTACTACGTCGCCGACGACGACGGCAAGGTCTCGCTCTACCGCGGACTCGACACGACGCTGGGCCCGATCGAGCTCAGTCGTCTCGAGGACACCACGGACATCGAGGTCGGAAGCCTCAACAGCTATTCGCAGGACCGTCTGCGCGGGTCCATCCCCGCCGGCTCCCGCGATGAGGCCGACCGCATCATCGACAACCTGCGCAAGGAGGCCGAGCGCTCCACAGGGGTGACGGGCAATGTCGAGGACTCCACGAGCCCGACCGACCCTGCTCCCTCCCCGCCGAACTCGTCCTCGGCCGACCCCAGTGACGCCATCACCCGGGAGTCGCAGTGATGAACCAGGCTCAATCGCAGATCGCGCGCCCCAGACCGTACCGCCTGGCCGAGCTCGGTCTCCTGATCCTGGCCATTGCCGTGGCCACCAGCGCCTATGCGCTCGTCGGCCTCGGTGTCGAGGACACGATCCCAGCCAATGTCTACGGCTACGCCGGCTGGCTGGCGGCATTGGGCCTCATCCTCCACGTCGTCATCTGGATCAAGGCGAAGTACGCCGATCCCGTCCTCGTGCCGATCGCGGTCCTGCTCAACGGACTCGGGCTGGCGATGATCTACCGCGTCGACCTCGGTCGCGATGAGTACCTCGGCTCCGGACTCACCCAGCTGATCTGGATGACGCTGGGAGTGGGCCTGGCCATCGCGGTCATCTTCGTCGTCAAGGACCACCGCTGGCTGCGCCGCTACACCTATGTGTCCGGGTTCGCCGCCCTGGTCTTCCTCCTGCTGCCGCTCATTCCCGGCATCGGCAAGACCATCAACGGCGCCCGCATCTGGATCGGCGTCGGACCTCTGTCCTTCCAGCCGGGTGAGATCGCGAAGATCCTGCTGGCGATCTTCTTCGCCGGCTATCTCGTCAGCTACAAGGACCAGCTCGTGGCCGCCGGGCCGAAGATCCTCGGCATCCGCTTCCCCCGCCTGCGCGACTTCGGCCCGATCGTCATCGCGTGGGTCGCCAGCGTCGGCATCCTCGTGTTCGAGAAGGACCTGGGCACCTCCCTGCTCTTCTTCGGCCTCTTCGTCGCGATGCTCTACGTCGCCACGTCCAAGGTCTCGTGGATCATCCTCGGACTCGGCTTCTTCGCCGCCGGGGCGGTCGCGGCGACCTTTCTGTTCTCCCACGTCGGACAGCGCGTGTCCGGGTGGCTCAACGCGCTCAGCCCCGAGGAGTACAACAAGACACCCGGCGGGTCCTACCAGCTGGTCCAAGGGCTGTTCGGCATGTCCAACGGCGGACTCGTGGGCACCGGCTTCGGCGAGGGCCGACCGAACATGGTCCCCTATGCGGAGTCCGACTTCATCTACGCGAGCTTCGGCGAGGAGATCGGCATGGCCGGGCTCTTCGTCATCCTGCTGTGCTACCTGTTCATCTTCCAGCGCGGCATCCGCACCGCCCAGCAGCTGCGCGACGGCTTCGGCACCCTGCTGGCCACGGGACTGTCCTTCACGATCGCCCTGCAGGTCTTCGTCGTCGTCGGCGGCGTCACCCGCCTCATCCCGCTGACGGGTCTGACCACGCCGTTCCTCGCCCAGGGCGGATCCTCTCTGATCGCGAACTGGATGATCATCGCCCTGCTGCTGCGGATCTCGGACAACGCCCGGCGACCCGTCGAGGACTTCCACACCGGAGTCCTCAAGATCACCGAGGACCCGGAGCCCTCGGGAGCGCCCGGGCGGGCGGAGACCTCCCGTACTGCGGACACGAGCGACGAGGAGGCGCCGACCACGACTCTCGGCCGCGCCGATGAGGAAGCACCGACTGACTACCTGGGACCTGCCGGAGGTGAACGATGAAGAAGCCATTGACGCATATCGCCGTCGTCGGATTCGTCATGTTCGCGCTCCTGTTCGGATCGACGAGCTGGGTCCAGTACGTCACCGCGGATTCCCTCAACCACAATCCGCTCAACAACCGGCAGGTCCTCGATCAGCTCGCCCGCGACCGCGGACCGATCCTCGTCGACGGCACCCCGATCGCCTATTCCGAACCCGTCGACGACAAGTACAAGTACCAGCGCAAGTACGGATCCGAGGGTCTCGACCCGCGCGCCTACGCCTCGCTCACCGGCTACTACTCGGTCGTGTCCGGGGCCTCGGGCATGGAACGCGCCGCCGGGGACTACCTCTCCGGTGACTCCGACGCCCTGTTCTACGACAAGGTCGGCAGCTTCTTCACCGGTGAGCAGCCCCGCGGTGCGGCCGTGGAGCTGACGGTCGATCCCGAGGTGCAGAAGGCGGCCTGGGACGGGCTGGGCAATCAGAACGGTGCTGCCGTAGCGCTCAACCCGAAGACCGGGAAGGTCCTGGCCATGGCCTCGACTCCCGGCTGGGACCCGAACGCCTTGGCCAGCCATGACGCGGGCGAGGCTCGCTCGGCCTTCGAGAATCTCGAATCCGCCGACGGCAAACCCGCCTACAACCGCGCCATCGGCGGCAACCTCTACCCGCCGGGATCGACCTTCAAGGTCCTCGTGGCCGCGGCCGCCCTCGAGTCCGGGGACTACACACCGGACTCCACCCTCAACGGCCCGGCGGCGCTGGACATGCCGCAGACGAACCTGCAGATCAAGAACTCCCATCCCGGGGCCTGTCGCAACGGCGGCCAGCCGACCCTGGCCGATTCGCTCGCCGAGTCCTGCAACACCTCCTTCGCCTCGTTGGGCATGGACCTCGGCGAGGACACGATCCACGAGCAGGCGGAGAAGTTCGGCTTCGGCAAGGACCTCGAGATCCCGCTGAACGTGACGCCCTCGACGTTCCCGACCGACCTCGACCCGCCGCAGCTCGCCTACTCCTCGATCGGACAGTACGACGTCAAGTCCACTCCGCTGCAGATGGCGATGATGACCGCGGGCATCGCCAACGGCGGAAAGATGATGAAGCCCCAGCTCGTCGACCGGGTGCTCAACGCGAACACCCTCGAACCGATCTCCGAGACCCGCCCCGAGGAGCTCTCCCGTCCCGTCTCCGGTGACACGGCCGAACAGCTGACCCAGATGATGACCGGAGTCGTCGACAACGGCACCGGCTCGGTGGCGAAGATCAACGGAATGAAGGTCGCGGCGAAGACCGGCACCGCTCAGCATGCCGAGGGCGCGGCGCCTCACGCCTGGTTCATCTCCTTCGCCCCGGCCGACGACCCCGAGGTGGCCGTCGCGGTTGTGGTCGAGAACGGCGGAAACGCGGGCAATGAAGCTTATGGTGCGACGGTCGCCGGGCCGATCGCCAAGAACATGATGGAAGCGGTGGTCGAGAAATGAGACCCGTTGAAGGCACCCTGTTGGGCAACCGATACAAACTCACCTCCCGAATCGCCGTCGGCGGCATGGGCGAGGTCTGGAAAGGTGTGGACTCCGTGCTCGGCCGTGAGGTCGCGGCGAAGATCCTCAAGGACGAATACCTGTCCGAGTCGACGTTCCTCGCCCGCTTCCGCGCCGAGGCGCAGAACATGGGGCGGGTCTCCGATCCCGGAATCGCCGGGGTCTACGACTACGGTGACGAACAGGGCTCGCCCTATCTGGTCATGGAGTACGTTCCCGGTGAGGCGCTGTCGGCCATCATCGAACGCAGCGCCCCCCTGTCCGAGACCGATACGCTGAGCATCGTCTCCCAGGCCGCTCAGGCGCTGGGGGCCGCGCACAAGGTCGGTGTCATCCACCGCGACATCAAGCCCGGAAACACCCTCATGACCCCGGACTTCCGGGTCAAGATCACGGACTTCGGCATCGCCCGGGTCACGGATCAGGCCCCGCTGACGAAGACCGGCCAGGTCATGGGCACCGCCCAGTATCTGGCTCCCGAACAGGCCACCGGCAAGGGCTCGGGCCCAGGTTCGGACCTCTACGCCCTGGGCATCATCGCCTATGAGGCCCTGGCCGGGCAGCGTCCGTTCACCGGCGATTCGCAGGTCGCGATCGCCATCGCCCAGGTCAATCAGCAGCATCCGCCGCTGCCGGACACGGTCTCCGAACCGCTGCGCCGCTTCGTCGACTGCCTGCTGGAGAAGAAGCCCGACCGCAGGCCCGCCGACGCCATGAAGGTGGCCAAGGCCGCCGAGGCGCTCTCGGCCGGTGATGTCGCCGGGGCCGAGGAGCTGCTGCCGCAGATGCGGCACGGCAATGCCGCCTCCGAGGCCCTGACCCAGGTCTTCAACAATCCCGAGCCCGTGCCCACGACGAAGGCGATGCCCGTCACCGCGTCCAATGACGCCACTCAGGTCTACCCGAACGGGGCCGAGGCCGCCGGGGCCGCAGGTGCCGGTGCGGCAGGCGACGGGGAGCTCGACCCGCAGAACCAGGACGTCGAGAACAAGGCGTCGAACAAGGGTCGGGTGCTCATCTGGATCCTCGCGATCATCGCCCTCATCGCCGTCGGCTCCCTGCTGTGGTACTTCCTCGGCGGGAACAATGCCGAACCCGAACCGGATCCATCCACCTCGGCGCCGACCTCGCAGGCCCCGAGCACGATCGAGATCGATCCGAACGACTACATCGGACTCACCGAGGCCTCGGCGACGCAGAACCTCGAGAACAAGGGACTCGAAGTCGATACCACGACCATCGACTCGGATCGTGCCGCCGGCACCGTCGCCGATGTCGGCGAGGGCGACAACGGCTACACCTTCGAAGAGGGCGACACCGTGACCCTCTACATCTCGGGCGGCCCCGCCGAGGCCCCGGAGGAGACCGGTTCGGACTCCGGATCCGATCCGGGTCTGGGCAATGACTCGGGATCGAACTCGGACTCCGACTCGGGATCGTCCGGTTCGTCGAGTTCGTCTTCGCAGGGCTCGGACTCCGGTTCCGAGGGCAGCCAGTCGAATTCCGGTTCGGACTCGGAGTCGGGAGGCTCCTCGGAGTCGGCGAACGAAGCCGATTCAGAGAGTTCCTCGGACTCGACCGGTTCGGACGCCGACAGCTCCGCGGGCCAGGATTCCGGCAGCGATTCCGGCTCGAACAGCGGTTCGAACGGCGGCGACACCGGGTCCGGAGGCGGTTCCGAATCGTCGAACAGTGCCAGCAACGCCGACGCCGGAGGTGGAGGCACGGACGGGAACAGCGGCGATGAATAGACCCTGAACGATCAGCCGAGAGTTTGAAATACTGAGACTCGACCCGGCGATGGGTGAGAATGAACCCAGCGGGTGAGATAAGCGGAGGACATCAATGACTGAACCCAAGGTGCTGTCGGGGCGTTACGAGATTCGTGCGCTCCTCGGCCGTGGGGGCATGGCAGAAGTGCACGAGGGCGTCGACAATCGGCTCGGCCGCCGGGTGGCGATCAAACTTCTGCGGTCCGATCTCGCCCGCGATCCCTCGTTCCACACCCGCCTCAAGCGGGAGGCCCAGTCCGCGGCCGGTCTCAACCATCCCGGCATCGTGGCCGTCTACGACTCCGGTGAGGAGGAGTTCGTCGAATCCGGCGGCTCGAGTGTGTCCGTGCCGTTCATCGTCATGGAGTACGTCGAGGGCCAGACCCTGCGCGAGGTGCTCAACGAGCACGGCACGCTCACCGTCGACGAGGCGCTCAACGTCATCGCCGGCGTCCTCGCCCCGCTCGAGTACTCCCACCGCAACGGCATCGTCCACCGCGATATCAAACCCGCGAACGTCATGCTCACACCCGAGGGCGACATCAAGGTCATGGACTTCGGCATCGCGCGGGCGCTCAAGGACAACTCGGGTCTGACGCAGACCCAGTCCGTGGTCGGCACCGCCCAGTACCTGTCCCCCGAACAGGCCCGCGGGGAGGTCGTCGACGCCCGCTCCGACCTCTATTCGACCGCCTGCCTGCTCTATGAGCTGCTGGCCGGACGGCCGCCCTTCGTCGGCGATTCCCAGCTGGCCGTGGCCTATCAGCACGTCGGAGAGACCCCGCAGCCGCCGAGCGCGTTCAACTCGACCATCCCGCCGGCCGTCGACCGTCTCGTCCTCCACGCCCTGCTCAAGGACCGCGACACCCGCTACCAGGACGCCTACACCTTCCGTGAGGACGTGCTCGCCGCCCGCGACGGTCGTCCCATGAGCTTCGAGGACGACGCGGACGCCACCCAGGCCTATCCGATGATGGCCCCGCCGATGACCGGGCAGACGCCCTATGCCTCCGACGCCGAGGCGGCCCCGGAGACCGGTCCCATGTCGACGATCATGGCCAAACAGGAGGAGAGGCCCCCGCAGAAGCGGTCCCGGGCCTGGATCTGGATCGGCAGCATCTTCGTCCTGCTGGCCCTGGCGGCCGTGGCCCTGTGGGTGTACGAGATCAACAAACCCGAACCGATCGTCCAGGTCGAGGTCACGGATGTGGCCGGCATGGACGCCGACGAGGCCGAGGACGCGCTCATCCAACAGGGGCTGAGAGTCGACACGGACGAGAAGTACAGCGCCGAGGTCGACGAGGGCAAGGCGATCGAAACCGATCCTCCCGGCGGTCAGAAGGTCGAGCAGGACAGCATCGTCAAACTCATCGTCTCCTCCGGCCCCGAATCCGTGAAGGTCCCCGACGTCTCCGGCAAGACCGAGGAGGAGGCGCGGAAGATCATCAACGACGCGAAGCTGCAGGCCGGCACCCATATCTCGCAGAACTCTCCGGATGTGGAGAAGGGCGTGGTCATCGAGACCAAGCCCGGTGACGGTCAGGAGGTCGATGTCGACTCGAACGTCGATCTCGTCGTCTCCTCCGGCATGGTCGAGGTTCCCGATGTCACGGGCAAGTCCGCCGACGAGGCCTGCAAGATCCTCGAAGGCGATGACTATCAGCTGAAGTGCAAGACCGAAGAGGTCGAGACCGACGACGAAGACGAGAAGAAGGTCTTCGAGCAGTCGGCCACCGGCGGCACAGAGGTCAAGCAGGGAACGGAGATCACCGTGAAGGTGGCGAAGAAGCCCTCGGAGCCCTCACCGACCATGCCGTCGGTGCCCGGCGGGATCCCGACGTCTCCTTCCGATGACGGCGGCAGCGACGACGACGGCAATGACGACGGCGACGAAGATGACAAGGACAAGGACACCGACTCGATGGGCGGCTCGGGCGGCCTGTTCGACG
>DWZN01000054.1 GCA_019117545.1 Candidatus Brevibacterium intestinavium | reverse complement strand
AGTCTCACCAGAAAAACAAACAATTTCTGGCATCACAACTAGTTCAAACAAACACGCTATTGGATTCTCAAACCACAAACACACACCCATCACCGCAACCCACACAAGGCCACGTACACTGGGGGCATCCGCATCAAATATCGCCACCCCACAACCCGACCCGGACCGAACCCGTGTTCGTCCTGGTCAGACCCGGCAGAAACCCTGTTCTTCGAACCATGTTCCCGGCGGGGCAACGAGATATAACTCTAGACCAGACCAGAAGCGTCGTGCAAATCCAAACCCCACCCCCACCACGTGAGCCCCACCACATGACCACTGCCCGCATTGCCCAACAGCGGTATTCATCTCCGTCGGTGCCCGTCCTGCCACCGATATCGCCGAGCAGAAGGGTGAACGAGCAGCTGAAAGCGAGCCCTTCAGCGGTGTTACCGTTCGAGCATGATCAAGCACTCTGTTGCCGAGCGTTCCCCGGTGCCTCGCTCCCATGCGCCGATCGCCGTCGTCGCCGGCGCGTCCGGATTCATCGGCCGGAATCTGCTCGGCGCGCTGCGCGATTGGGGCTACGAGACTCGTACCATCGGCCGCGCACCTGGCGCCAATGATGCTTCGTGGGACGACCCGACACGGATGGCGAAACTCATCGACGGAAGCGATCTGCTCGTCAACTTCGCCGGCCGCAGTGTCGGATGCCGATACACCGATCGGAACCGGCAGGAGATCTGGGATTCGCGGATCCTCACGACCCGAATGCTCACTGATGCGGTTCGGGCCGCCTCGGCGCCTCCCCGTCTGTGGCTGAACTCAGGTACGGCGACGATCTATCGCCATGCCATGGACCGTCCCCAGTCCGAGTCCGACGGAGACCTCGGCGAGGGTTTCTCGGTCGATGTCGCACGCGGCTGGGAGGACGAATTCTTCGCCGGCGATCTGCCGCAGACCAGGCGGGCGGCCCTGCGTATGGCCATTGTGCTCGGCGACGGGGCCGCGTTGAATATGCTCGCCATGGCGGCCCGCCTCGGCGTCGGTGGGCCACAGTTCGAAGGTCGCTGGTTCCCTCATCAGCGCTATCGCGGCATCGGGCCGCGCCCTTCGGGGCCGAGGGTCTGGACAGGTCATCCGGCCACGCACGGGCGGCAGCGCTTCAGCTGGGTGCACATCGACGATGTGATCCGAGCGATCCGCTTCATCGACACCCACAGCGGCCTGACCGGTCCGATCAATATCTCGAGTCCCGGAGTGACAGACAATGCTCGGCTCATGACGGCTCTGCGACGGGCCGTTCGCATGCCGGTCGGGATTCCTGCGCCTCGGTGGCTGCTCGAAATCGGCATGACGGTCCTCCGGCAGGAGTCAGAGCTCGTCCTCAAGAGCCGGTGGGTCATCCCAGAGACGCTGACGGCTGCCGGTTTCGACTTCCGATGGACCGATATCGAAGCGGCCGCGAAGAGTCTGCTGCGCTGAACCCGATCAGCCCGCGACCGCCTCGACGGGCGCGACCGCCTCGACGGGCGCGACCGCCTCGGCGGGGGTGTGCACCTGAGCGCGGTTGTCTGCTTCGGCGGTGGTGTTCTGCTCGACGCAGTCGGTGCAGTAGGACTGGAGTCCCCTGTCCGTGCACTCGGCACAGCGCAGATACTGCTTGCGGCAGGCGAGATTCGCGCAGTTGACGAATTCCGGAGTCTTCGCCTCACAGGAGACGCAGTGCCCGATCGATTCGACGTTCTCGCCGAACTCGACGTGCATGCGCTTGTCGAAGACATAGAGGGAACCGTCCCAGTAGCCGGAGGAGCCGAAGGTCTCACCGTAGCGGACGATGCCGCCGTCGAGCTGATAGACCTCTTCGAAACCGCGGTTCTTCATCAGCACGGACAGGACCTCGCAGCGGATTCCGCCCGTGCAGTAGGTGACGACCGGCTTGTTCTTGAGATCGTCGTATTTGCCGGATTCGATCTCGGCGATGAAGTCGCGGGTGGTGTTCGTGTCGGGGACGATGGCGTCCCGGAACTTCCCGATCTGGGCCTCCATCGCGTTGCGGCCGTCGAAGAAGACGACGTCATCGCCGCGTTCGTCGAGGAGTTTGTGCAGCGCTCCCGGCTTGAGGTGTTCGCCTCCGCCTTGGACGCCGTCGTCGGTCACCTTGATCTCATCGGGGGTGCCGAAGGTGACGAGCTCCGGCCGGACCTTCACGCTCAAGCGCGGGAAGTCATCGCCCTGTCCGTTGGACCATTTGATATCGGCCTTCTTGAACGGGGCGTAGGACTTCGTGGCCCGCACGTACTGCTTGACGTCGAAGACATCTCCGCCCACTGTCGCGTTGATGCCGTCCTTCGACACGATGACGCGGCCTTTGAGCCCGAGGCTCTCGGCCAGCGTGTGCTGCCACAGTTTGACCGCCTCGGGGTCGGCCAATGGAGTGAAGACGTAGAACAGGACGATCTTGGGAGTTGCCATGACTCCCATTCTAAGCGGGCCGTCATCGGCCGCCGTTCTCCAGCGCCACCTGCGATGCGCCGCCCGAGGCGGGCGGCGCATCGACCTCGCCGAGGCGGATGTGCGAGGCGGCCCATCGTGAACGCACTTCGCCCGCCGAGCGCGGACACAGCTAAGATTGCCCTGAGTGCCGTGTCGTATGAAAGGGCCCCGAAGAGGACATGTCGTCAAACCTCAGCTCTGCGGATTCCACGCAGGTCGATTCCCCGCAGAACACTTCGAAGAAGGTCAAGGAGACAGTGGAGTTCGCAGCCGCGAACCCCGACGTCGAACAGCCCTTCGCTGATCTCGGCCTCAAGGCCGACGAATACGAGCAGATCAAGCAGATCCTCGGGCGCCGTCCCACCTCGGCGGAGCTGGCGATGTATTCGGTCATGTGGTCCGAACACTGCTCCTACAAGTCCTCGAAGGTCCACCTCTCGAAGTTCGGTGACAAAGTCACCGAGGACATGAAGAAGCACCTGCTGGTGGGCATCGGTGAGAACGCCGGAGTCGTCGACATCGGCAACGGTTGGGCCGTGACATTCAAGGTCGAGTCCCACAACCACCCCAGCTATGTCGAACCCCACCAGGGCGCGGCCACCGGCGTGGGCGGCATCGTCCGCGACATCATCTCCATGGGCGCCCGCCCGGTCGCAGTGATGGACCAGCTGCGCTTCGGTGCCATCGACGACCCGGACACCGCTCGTGTGGTCCACGGTGTCGTCGCCGGCATCAGCAACTACGGAAACTCACTGGGCCTGCCGAACATCGGCGGCGAGACCGTCTTCGACTCCGTCTATCAGAGCAACCCCCTGGTCAATGCTTTGGCCGTGGGTGTCCTTCGCCATGACGACAT
The DNA here is from genome assembly GCA_019117545.1 of Candidatus Brevibacterium intestinavium. Lineage (GTDB taxonomy): Bacteria > Actinomycetota > Actinomycetes > Actinomycetales > Brevibacteriaceae > Brevibacterium > Brevibacterium intestinavium. The sequence goes on along the minus strand of DWZN01000054.1, from coordinate 7,491 downwards.
CCGTCTGGCTAATGCCTCGGGCCTGGGCAACAAGGTCGTCCTCTTCGGCGCCCGCACCGGTGGCGACGGCATCGGCGGTGCCTCGATCCTCGCCTCCGAATCCTTCGACGACACGAAGCCCTCGAAGCGCCCGGCTGTGCAGGTCGGCGACCCCTTCGCAGAGAAGGTGCTCATCGAATGCTGCCTCGAGCTCTTCCGCGCCGGAGTCGTCGAGGGCATCCAGGACCTCGGCGCCGCGGGCATCTCGTGCGCCACCTCGGAGCTGGCATCCAACGGCGACGGCGGCATGCACATCGCCCTCGACGACGTGCTCCTGCGTGATGAGACCCTCACTCCCGAGGAGATCCTCATGTCGGAGTCGCAGGAGCGGATGATGGCCGTCGTCAGGCCGGATCGCCTGGACGAGTTCCTACAGATCGTCGGCAAGTGGGAGGTCGAGACCTCGGTCCTCGGCGAGGTCACCGACGGCGACCGTCTCGTCATCGAGTGGCACGGCGACGTCATCGTCGATGTGCCTCCGCGCTCGGTCGCCCACGACGGGCCGGTGTACGAGCGTCCGATGACTGAGCCGTCATGGACCGCCGAGGTGGCCGCGAACACCGTCGACGCCGCAGGCCTGGCGCGTCCGAACTCCGACGATGAGCTGCGGTCGACGGTGCTGGCGCTGGCGGGTTCGCCGAATCTGGCATCTAAGGACTGGATCACCTCTCAGTACGACAAGTACGTGCAGGGCAACACCGCGCAGGCCTTCCCCGATGACGCCGGCGTCATCCGCGTCGACGAGGAGACCGGCCTCGGCGTGGCCATCGCCACCGACGCCAACGGTCGCTACAGCTACCTCGATCCGGCCCGCGGCGCACAGCTGGCCCTGGCCGAGGCCTACCGCAATGTCACCACTGCCGGGGCCATCCCGCGTGCGGTCACCGACTGCCTCAACTTCGGCTCCCCCGAGGACCCGGAGATCATGTGGCAGTTCGCCCAGGCTGTCGAGTCGCTGGCCGGTGCCTGCCAGGACATGGGCATCCCCGTCACCGGCGGCAATGTGTCCCTGTACAACCAGACCGGCGGGGTGGCCATCCACCCGACTCCGGTCGTCGGCGTGCTCGGCGTCTTCGACGACGTCACCCGCGCGACCCCGAGCGGCTGGAGGGAACCGGGCCAGACGATCTACCTGCTCGGCACCACCGAGGCCGAACTCGACGGTTCGGCCTGGGCCGAGGTCACGGCCGGCCACCTCGGCGGCGTTCCTCCGCAGTACAAGCCGGAAGCGGAGAAGGAACTCGGCGAGATCCTCATCAACAGCTCTCGCGACGGCATGATCGATGCCGCCCACGACCTGTCGGAGGGCGGCCTGTCGCAGGCGCTGGTCGAATCCTGCCTGCGCTTCGGCACGGGAGCTCGGATCTGGCTCGACGAGGTGTGCGAGCGTGACGGCGTCGACGTGTTCACCGCACTGTTCTCCGAGTCGACTGCTCGTGCGATCGTCGCCGTGCCGAGGTCCGAGGAGGTCCGATTCAAGGACATGTGCACCGCCCGCCGGTTCCCCTTCGTGCGCATCGGCATGACCGACGCCGGAGATGAGGCACCGTCGCTGGATGTGGTCGACCACTTCACCATCGGCCTCGACGAACTCAGCCGGACGCACGAGGCCACCCTGCCCAACCAGTTCGGCGGGAGCGTCGCGGCGGTGACCGAAACTGCGGTCTGAGCGATAACCGCCGAACACTCACGCTGAGACGGCCTCTCGGCCTCGACATGACCGGCTGCAATCGCTCTGCTCGAGGCTGAGGGGCCGTTTCGCCTCTCGCCTCGTGCCCCGACGGCCAGGCAGTTGCGGCTGCTAGGAAGGTGAGTCTGCGGGTGTCTCATTCCGGAGCTTGCTGCGGCGCCATCGATCGCGCAGCGGTCCGATCAGCCCCCAGACGAGCGCAGTGAAGAGGGCGACGATCGTCCAATAGATCAGCCAGAACGAGTCCGACCAGCCTGCGATCGCGATTCCGACTGCTAGCAGAGCGATCGTGATCGCCGAGGCGGTCAGGCACCGCAGCCAATAGGCGAGGCTGGTGCGAGTCGGCACCGGCGCGACGTGGGCGTCGGTGGAGTGCTTCTTCGCGAAACGCCGGTCGACGCGGGTGATGACCTCGGGCCCGAAGACGATGGAGAAAGCGACGTAGAACGCGGCCATTCCATGGCTGAAGTCTGATGATGCACCCCGGTACAGAACGATATACGTCAAGACGATGATGACGATGTCGATGATGGGAGTCGCAACAAGGAGAACCGTCGAGGCAGTGCGCCATCGCAGCAGGTACCTGAGACAGACTCCGGCCAGCAGGAAGATCCAGAACAGTGCTTCACCGGCGATGATGAATAGCAGCATCGGTTACCTCTCTCAGATGTGTGAGCTTCTCCTGACTCTTTCTCGTCCGACTCTACTGATGATGCCGCGACCATTGTTCGGATCTCGGCCGCCACTGATTCGGCTGGGACTGGATGGAGCCGCCCGACTGCGGATGCTGTTGCGCAGCGTATCCCTGGTGCGGTGCGTAGCCCTGCTGCGGAATCGGAGCCGGTTGGACCGGCATCGGCACCGTTCCCCCGCGCACTCGACCGAGCAGATGACACAGGCCGAGAACCCCGAAAGTGGCAGCCAGCCACAGGGCTTGAACGACTACCGTGACCACGACTCCGCCTGCCAGTTGAGCAGCCAGCGTCTGATTGAAGATCGAATTGACGATGTTCAGCACGACTGCGAGGGCGACGGCGATGACGAGGATCCACCATCGACGGTTGCGGGCGATGTTCCACCCGCAGAAGACTGCGGACAGATAGACTCCGCTCACGACCCCCTGGATGACCGTCATGGTCAGCATCGAATCAGCCGGTCCGGCTCCGGTCACGCCGACGAGCATCGACATCAGCGGGCTGAGGACCAGCAGGGCGAGGCAGCCGAGCACGAAGATGATAGCCCCGACTGCCCTGCGCACCCACGTCGTATTCTTCACCAGCAGGATGGCGATCGCGCCGAGGATCAGCCGCAGACCTCCGGCCACGATCGTTCCGAGGCTGAAGAGAACGATGGTGTCCTGTCCTCCGGCGAAGCTCAACGGGGCCAGCACCATCGCCGGGAGCGCTCCGATGATGAGCGCTGACCAGAACAGCGACCGCGCGAGCCATCCGGGATGTTGCGATTCCTGCGCGCCGCGGGGTGCCGGTGCATGCGATGGTGACGACGGGTACGTCGACGATCCCGCCGCAGGCTGACTCTGCCAAGGGCCGTTGCTGTGACTGCTCTGTCCATAGCTCATGGTCCTACCCTACGATTCGACCGCCGGCACACGTGACCCAAGATGACAGCGAACACACATGCGCAATCACGAATGTGGTTGCCTGAAGGGGACTGTTGCGGCACAACCGCCGCGGCCATACCGCACGATCGACCAAAGGAGTCAGTCATGGCGACGATTCGCACATCCCACGCGGGATCCTTACCTCGCACACCCGAACTCATCGAGGCCAACAAGGTCAAGCAGGCGCAGAACACCGCCCGCCTGGCCGGCGAGTCCGTGTCGCAGGAGCAGGAGAAGGAGTTCGACGAGCTGCTGGCCGCCAGCGTCACCGATCTCGTCAAGCGGCAGAAGGACCTCGGCATCTCGCTGCCCAACGACGGCGAATACGGCCACGCGATGGCCGCTGACTTCGACTACGGCGCCTGGTGGCACTACTCCTTCGCCCGCACCGGCGGGCTCGAGCTCCACGACCTCAACCTCTATGAGCTGCCTGCCAACCGATCGACCCCGGGCAACATCGTGCTGACGAGCATGTCCGACCGCCGCGACCGCCACCTCTTCCCTGAGGTGTACCAGTCGACCTTCCCCGGCGCCAGCACCGGCACACAGCCGCAGTTCCCCAAGGCCACCGGCCCGATCAGCTACATTGGTCAGGAGCAGGTCGCCCGCGACATCGCGAACCTCAAGGCCGGCCTCGCCGCCGCCGGATACGATGAGCGCGACGGCTACATCAATGCGCTTTCCCCCGGCTCGGCCTCCCGCATTGCCAACGAGTACTACAAGACCGATGAGGAGTTCATCTGGGCATGGGCCGATGTCCTCCGTGAGGAGTACCTCGCCATCACCGAGGCGGGTCTGACCGTCCAGATCGACGATCCCTCACTGGCCGAGAACTTCGACCAGATCAACCCCGAGCCGTCCTACGACGACTACCGGGCGTTCATCCAGGTCCGCATCGACGCGCTCAACCATGCGCTGCGCGGCATCGACCCGGCCCAGGTCCGCATCCACACCTGCTGGGGCTCCTGGCACGGACCGCACGTGACCGACCTCCCGTTCGCCGAGATCGTCGATCAGGTCCTGACGATCAACGCCGCCGGCATCACCTTCGAAGCCGCCAACGTCCGCCACGAACACGAATGGCGGATCTGGGAGGAGAAGAAGCTGCCCGAGGGCAAATACATCATTCCCGGCATCGTCTCCCATGCCACGAACGTCGTCGAGCACCCTGAGCTCGTGGCCGATCGCATCGAGCGCTTCGCGAAGCTGGTCGGACCCGACAACGTCGTGGCCTCGACCGACTGCGGCCTGGGCGGACGCATCCACCCGGAGATCGCGATCGCGAAGCTGCAGTCGCTGACCGAAGGCGCTGAACTCGCCGCGAAGCGCTTCTGACCCGACTCACCGTCCAGTCCCCTCCGCTCGGCCCTGGTGCCGGACGGAGGGGACTGTCGTATCGGTCCTCCCGATCGTCTGGGTCGATGGCACCCTCACGCTCCTCCGCCTCCGGCCGACGCGCTGCGGACCGATCTCACGCTCCGCTGCCCAGCTCCTCGTCGAAGCATTCGGCGAGCGTGGGGTGGGCGAACTGGTATCCGGTCTCCTGCAGCTTCTCCGGCACCACCTTCTGATCGGCCAGAGCCAACTCCTTCGCCCCGTCCCGGCCGAGCATGAGCTCAGTGACGAACCCGGGCGTCGGGACCCACGCGGGCCTGCGCAGGTGGGCGGCGAGCGCCTCGGCGAATTCCGCCTGTGACACGAGCTCGGGGGCAACGGCGTTGACCGGTCCGCGCACATAGTCGTAGAGGACGGCATGCACATAGGAACGTGCGACATCGTCGAGCGAGATCCACGCCAAGGCCTGCTCGCCGCTGCCCAGTCGTCCGCCGGCGCCGGCGAGGAACAGCGGCGCCTGCAGTCTGAGCAGACCGCCCAGAGAGCTGAGCACGACCCCGGTGCGGATCGAGACCCGGCGGATTCCGGCGTCCTCGACCCCGGCCGCCGTCTTCTCCCATTCCAGACAGAGCTCGGCGAGGAACCCGTCCCCGGGCGGCCCGGTCTCGTCAACCGGTTCGTCCGCCTTCGACCCGTAGTAGCCGACGGCCGAGGCGCAGACGAAGACCGAGGGCCGTTTGGCCTCGGGCAGGCCGCGCATGGTTTCGGCGAGCAGCCGGGTCGAATCGATGCGTGAGGACCAGATCTCGTTCTTGACGTTCTTCGTGAACCGCGTGGCGATCGATCGCCCGCCGAGGTGGACGACCGCATCCGCCCAGGCCAAGTCACGCGGATTGAGGATCCCGAGATCGGGGTTCCAGTGCACCTCGTAGGGGAACTTCGGGGTCTCTCGCACGAGCAGGCGGACGAAGTGCCCGGCGGTGGAGAACAGGGCGGCGACCTGTCGCCCGATCAGTCCGCTGCCGCCGGCGATGAGGATCCTCTTCCCCTTCTTCCTCGTCACCAGGGGCGCATTCGTGCTCTCGAGGAAGTCGATGTCCATGAGCATGCGCCGATGCCGGGCTTCGAAGGTGGCTTCGAGGTAGCGGCTGAGGCCGCGGTCGATGACGTCGAAGCCCTGCGGCGCCATCGCGTATTCGACGTAGTCGTCGATCTTCGTTCCGCCTGCGACGGAGCTGAACTCATGCGTGTGCTTCCACTGGCTCAGCGGACCCTTCTTGAGTTCATCGACGAAGGAGAACCGCGACGGGCCCTCGGAATGCACGGCGGTGAAGGGGCGCCGGAGCAGACCATAGGTGCCGGGCACGCTGGTTCTGACCTGCGCGACCGAGCCCGGGGCGATCGGAGGGTAGCTCTCCTCGACGATCTCCTGCGCCCAATGGGGTGAGAGCCGGGTGAGGGCTCCTGGCTGAGCATGCCAGTGATAGGTGGTCTCGGCGCCGAGCGGAACTTCAGATGTCCATTCGAAGATGGTCATGACATCCCTCCTACTGGGAATCATGCCACCCCAGCCTGAGAGTGTGACCTGCGACTCGCCCGACTCCGAAAGAGTTCACTCGCTGCCCGCCCGCCGGCGACCTCCGGCGGGCTGGCAGCGGACACCGTCCGGTGCCGCCGGCGGCTCAGTCGGCGGCGGGAATCTTGCCGAAGCGGAAGGCGGACCAGAAGTCCCCGCGCACATACCCGTGCTCCGGCTCGGGGTCGAAGTCCCAGTGGCGGACCGTACCGAGTTTGAGCGCATCGGCGACGAGCTGTCGGCGGCGCTGCGAATCGAGCACATGGTCCTCGAGATGCTCGAGGTCGTAGCGAGATTCGAGTTCGCTGCGCATCGCGGCCAGGGTCTCAGCGTAGGCGGGGTCTCCGGCACGATTGCTCAGCTCGTCCGGGTCCGCGGACAGGTCGAAGAGCAGCTCTGGGTCTCCCGGGCACAGAGTCAGCTTGCAGTCGCCGCGGACCAACGTCACCTGCGGCCGGTAGGTGCCTTCGGCGAAGTATTCGATGACGACGTCCCGGTCGGTCGGCCCCTGTTCCCCTGCGGCCTCCCGCCGGGCGGATTCGAGCAGCGAGGTTCCGGCCAGCCCGTCTCCCACCGCCGAGGTGGGGGTCGAGCCCGACTCCCCCGCCGAGGCACTACCGCAGCCGGCGATCTCGAGCAGGGTCGGGGCGAGGTCGATGAGGCTCACGGGGTTGGCATAGCGGCCGGGTGTGACCACATCGGCGGGGCCGTCGATGATGAGCGGCACTCGGGAGGAGCGTTCGTAGGGCGACATCTTGAACCACAGTCCCTTCTCCCCCAGCATGTCCCCGTGATCGCTGGTGACGATGATGACGGTGTTCTTCGCCAGATCGAGCTCCTCGAGTCTCCTCCGGATCGCTCCGATGTGGTCGTCGATGTAGTTCACCGCCGCATAGTAGGCCCTGCGGGCCCGGCGCACATCCTCGATCCCCGGGTCCCGCTGGTCGAAGCCGCACATCGTGCGCAGTCGGTGGCTGTGCGGGTCCACGGCAGCATCGGGGACCTCGGGATGGGCGGGATCGGGGATGGCCTCCTCGGCGAATCGATCCCAGTTGGCCTTCGGCGGTTCGTAGGGATCGTGCGGGTGGATGAACGAGGTGACCATGAGGAACGGCTGGTCGGTCCCAGCCGCCTGGTTCGCTCGCTTCCGGTCGTTGAGGTGGCGCAGGGTCTTGAAGATCACCTCGTCGTCGAAGTCCTGCTGGACGTTCGCGGTGGCCGCGCCGGCGG
>DWZN01000053.1 GCA_019117545.1 Candidatus Brevibacterium intestinavium | reverse complement strand
TCAAGGCCATGCTCGGTGGACCCGGATCCAAGTGGTATTCGATCGTCGAGTGCGAGTCGAACTTCGATCCGAAGGCCTCGAACGGCACCCACTTCGGTCTGTTCCAGTTCCTGCCCTCGACCTGGCACTCCGTGGGCGGCAGCGGCAACCCCGCTGATGCCAGCCCGCAGGAGCAGTTCCAGCGTGCGAAGAAGCTGCAGGCCGAAGCCGGCTGGGGCCAGTGGCAGTGCTCCTGATGTGAGACCCGCTCCGACCGTCTTCGACAAGCGATATCGACAACTGAGCTGAGGCGGTCGGGAGAGCGTGGGCCCCGGGATCTTTCCCGGGCCCACGCTCTTTCTCATTCAAACGCCGACGCGAAGACGGCGAGAGGGCGATGCGAAGGCGGTGTGAGGGCGACGCGGGGACGGTGCGAGGGCGATGCGGAGACGGCGCGAGGGCTGGAACCGTGCGGCGTGGAGTCGGGCCAATCTGAGCTTTCGCCCAGAGCATGGCGAATCACTGGCACTCAAGTTGACCGAGTGCTAAGAGCGTTCTAGAGTCGAATTAGCACTGACGCTCAGTGAGTGCCAGTTTCATAGGACGGTCGAATCGCTCGGCACCCGCGACGACGAGAGGTTCACGGCAGCAGCCGCCGTCTGACTCAACGAAGAATGAACCCAGCGAAGGGAGAGGGCCCGATATGTCGGTCTCCATCAAGCCACTCGAAGATCGGATTGTCGTCCGTCAGGTCGAAGCAGAGCAGACTACCGCCAGTGGTCTGGTCATTCCCGAAACCGCCAAGGAAAAGCCTCAGGAAGGCGAAGTTGTCGCAGTCGGCCCCGGCCGCGTCGCTGACAACGGAAACCGGGTGCCGGTCGACGTCGCCATCGGCGACAAGGTCATCTACTCGAAGTTCGGAGGCACCGAGGTCAAGTACGCAGGCGAAGAATACCTCGTGCTCTCGGCTCGCGACGTGCTCGCCGTCATCGGCTGAATCCCCTGAACAACCACTTCACTGACAGGAGGACGAATGCCTAAATCTCTGGAATACAACGACGACGCACGTCGGGCACTCGAAAAGGGTGTCAACACTCTCGCCGACACCGTCAAGGTCACGCTGGGACCCAAGGGTCGCAATGTCGTGCTCGACAAGAAGTGGGGCGCCCCCACGATCACGAACGACGGTGTGACCATCGCCCGTGAGGTCGAGGTCGACGACTCGTACGAGAACCTCGGCGTCCAGCTGGCCAAGGAAGTCGCCACCAAGACCAACGACATCGCCGGTGACGGAACCACCACCGCGACCGTTCTGGCCCAGGCCTTCGTCAACGAAGGACTGCGCAACGTCGCCGCCGGTGCCGCACCCGGTCAGCTCAAGCGCGGAATCGAAACCGCCGTCGAGTCCGTGTCCGAACAGCTCGGCACCATCGCCCGCGATGTCGCCGACTCCTCGGAGATCGCTCATGTCGCCGGTCTGTCCGCTCAGTCCGAAGAGATCGGCAAGCTCATCGCCGATGCCTTCGACAAGGTGGGCAAGGACGGCGTCATCACGATCGACGAGTCCCAGGCCGCCTCGGTCGAACTCGAGATCACCGAGGGCATGCAGTTCGACAAGGGCTTCCTCTCGCCCCACTTCGTGACCGATGCCGATCGTCAGGAGGCTGTGCTCTCCGACGCTCTCATCCTCATCAACCAGGGCAAGATCTCCAACATCCAGGAGCTCCTGCCGGTTCTCGAGAAGGTGCAGCAGGCCGGCAAGCCGCTGTTCATCGTCGCCGAGGACATCGAGGGCGAAGCACTGTCGACGCTGGTCGTCAACAAGCTGCGCGGCATCCTCAACGTCGCCGCCGTCAAGGCACCGGGCTTCGGTGACCGTCGCAAGGCCATCCTCGAGGACCTCGCCGTCCTCACCGGCGGCCAGGTCGTCACCCCGGATATGGGCATGAAGCTCGACCAGGTCACCCTGGAAGAGCTCGGCAACGCCCGCACCATCACCGTCACCAAGGACAACACCACCATCATCGATGGTGCCGGGTCCGATGACGCTGTGGCCGGACGTGTCGCCCAGATCCGCTCCGAAATCGAGCACACCGACTCCGACTGGGATCGCGAGAAGCTGCAGGAGCGCTTGGCCAAGCTCTCCGGCGGTGTCGCCGTCATCAAGGTCGGCGCCGCCACCGAGGTGGAGCTCAAGGAGCGCAAGCACCGCGTCGAAGACGCCGTGTCCGCTACTCGTGCCGCCATCGAAGAGGGCATCGTCGCCGGTGGTGGATCTGCTCTGATCCACGCCGCGAAGGTGCTCGGCGGAGACGACCTCGGGCTGACCGGCGATGCGGCCACCGGTGCTGACATCGTCAAGCGCGGAGTCGTCCAGCCGCTGCGCTGGATCGCCGAGAACGCCGGACAGGACGGTTACGTCGTCGTGTCCAAGGTCACCGACCTCGAATCCGGTCAGGGCTACAACGCCGCGACCGGTGAGTACGGCGACCTCATCGGCGCCGGAATCATCGACCCCGTCAAGGTCACCCGCTCGGCGCTGCGCAACGCCGCTTCGATCGCCGCCCTGGTTCTCACCACCGAGACCCTGGTCGTCGAGCAGAAGGAAGAGGAGGACGAGGACTGAGCACTCCGCTCGGCCTGAGTCGCCTCTGAGACACACCAGTGGCCCGGAACATCGCGTTCCGGGCCACTCGTGTATTCACATCGCGCCGCGAGTCTGCCGGGGACTGAGTCGCAGGTCTGCCGAGAGCTCTGTCTACGACAGATGGCTCTGGTTCCACATCGAGCTGTCTGTCGCAGAGCGAGCTCTCGGCAGAAGTCAGACGCGGTGCTCGAGCAGGGTGCACCCAGACGCCTCACAACTACTGGCCAGTCATTTCTCATGTTCCTGACCGGGGATCGTCGTTAGTCTGGTCCAGACAGATTGCAGCAACCCTGGCAGCCAGCAGCCCTGGCACCCAGCAACCCTGAGGGATTCAATGACGACCGTCTCGCAGATGCCCATCGCCCGACTCCGCGACGTCTCGAAGATCTTCGACCCCGAAGGGGCGGCCGTGACTGCCCTCAACCGCGTCAGCCTCGACATCGCTCCGGCCAGACTCACTGCCGTGATGGGGCCCTCGGGTTCGGGCAAGTCCACCCTCATGCACGTCCTCGCCGGACTCGACCGTCCCACCTCGGGCAGGGTCCACCTCGGCGAGAAGGAGATCAGCGGCCTGCGTGAGGATGAGCTGTCGGCCCTGCGCAGGCGTCGGATCGGATTCGTCTTCCAGGCCTTCAACCTCGTGCCCACGCTCACGGTCAAGGACAACATCCGACTGCCGTTCGAACTCGACGACCGGCGGCCCAACGCCGACGAACGCGTGTGGATCTCGACCGTGGTCTCCCGCCTGGGCCTCGAGTCGCGGCTGAAGCACCGGCCGGGTGAGCTCTCGGGCGGACAGCAGCAGCGCACCGCCATCGCCCGGGCGCTCGCAACCCGCCCCGATATCCTCTTCGCCGACGAACCGACCGGCAACCTCGACGCCCGGTCGGGTCGCGAGGTCATGGCGATCATGTCCGAGGCGGTCCGCGATCTCGGGCAGTCGATCGTGCTCGTCACTCACGATCCGCTCGTCGCCGCCCACGCCGACCGCGTTGTCTTCCTCGCCGACGGCACTCCCGTCACCGAGCTGGATGAGGCGATCAGCGCCGAGGCGATCGCCCAGACCATGCTCGACCTCGATGAACGCGCCGAGGCGGCCGGGAGTCGCCGATGAGCCCGCTGCGCGAGATCCTGGCCAATCCGCGACAGTTCTTCCCCAGCTTCCTCGTCGTCTTCATCGCTGCCCTCTTCGGCACCGCCATCATGCAGGGCATCGCGATTCTCACCGCATGGCTGTCCTCGGCCCAGATCGTCGCGGAGTCGAACAACGCACAGAATCTGCTCACCGTGGTCGGATTCGTCTTCTTCCTCATCGCCCTCTTCGTCTCCGCCATCGTCATCGCGAACACGTTCTCGATCATCATCGCCGGCCGCAGCCGCCAGCTGGCCCTGCTGAGGCTCATCGGCGCTTCACCGGCACGGCTGCGACGGGCAGCCTCGGCGGAGGGGCTACTCATCTCCATCCCCAGCGCCGTCCTCGCCTTCGGCGCCTCGACTGCGCTGTCGTGGGCGACGCTGCGCTGCCTCGGCGATCGAATCACCGAGGAGGTCGGGGTCGTCGAGCCGATGATGGCCGTGCCCGCGGCCGCCACCATCGTCGTGACCTGGATATCCGCCTATCTGGGTGCCCAGCGCATCGCCGGGATCTCCCCGATCGAGGCCACCAGCCAGGCCGTCGAGCGCCGACCGGAGGATGCGCGCGCCTCGATGGGAGCGCTGACGGCGGCCCTCATCCTGCTGACGATGGGGCTGACGTTCCTCATCAACGCCGTGATCGGGGCGAACGATAACCGGCTGTCCATCATGGGCGTCCTCCTCGTCGCGCTCGGGGCGGTGCTGACCTTCCTCGGCATCATCGTCGGCAATCCCTGGATCCTGCCACCGCTGCAGACGGCAGTCGGGTGGCTGCTCGGGCGCACCGCGGTCGGGCGTCTGGCCGCGACGACGATCGCCCGCCATCCCACTCGCAATGCCCGCACGGTCATCGGACTCGTCATCGGCATCACCCTCATCGTCATGTTCGCCACGGCCATGACGACCTTCCGCGACCAGCTGCTCGACTACGCACACTCGTTCGGCGAAGAGGGGTGGGACGGCCTCGAGGACGCAGTGGCCGCGGTCATCGACAAGACGATGCTGTTCTTCCTCGGCATGATCCTCTTCTCAGTGATCATCGCCGTCATCGGGGTCGCGAACGCTCTCATGCTCTCCGTACGACAGCGCACTCAGGAGATCGGACTGCTCATGGCCCTCGGCCAGACCCCGAAGCGGGTCCGACGCATGATCGCGGCCGAAGGGCTGCAGCTGAGTCTGACCGCGTGCGTGGTCGGCGTCCCACTCGGCGTCGCCTACGGCTGGATCGGGGCGCTGACTCTGCTGTCGCCACTGACTGGCATCTTCGCCCCCAGCGTGCCCTGGTGGGTCATCGCCGCCGTCGTCGGAGGCACTCTGGTCGCGGTGCTGGCGGCCAGCCGCGAACCCGCCCGCGCGGCGACGTCGATCAGTCCCGTCGAAGCGCTCGAAGCCGTGTGAGCGGCGGTATCACCGACCGGGAGTCGTCGCTCAAGTCGTCGCCCGCGCCTGTTCGACGGGCCGGCTCAGCGGCCGAGTCGACGTCGGCGTCTGCTCGGTCCGCGGGCGTGGAAGACCCCAGCGCGGCTTATCCATCCTTCGAAGTCCTCCGGATCAGTGGAGTCGGCACTGCTCATCCGTTCAAGCCCCCAGGCCAATCGGTGGTGCATGACTTCGCTTGAGTCTCGTCGAGGTCGTGTCATCGTGCAAGGGCGGCGCAGCGAGATGGAGGTCTGCCCGGCCCTGTTCGCAGCGGCGGGCACCGATCCGAAGCTCATCGACACCCGCGCCGAGGTGTGGGAACGGGCGCACACGGGATGTCGCACCATCGTCACCGAATTCCTCGGTGCGATGGCGGCCACCGACAGACAGAGGGAGCAGGAGCTGATCCGCCTCCACACCCTCGTTGACGGATTGGCCGCACATCCGGTCCGTCTCCGCGCACGTCCTCAGCGTCGGTGAGCGGATTCGGCGCAGTCGACCGCTGAGTTCCCGCCGGCGTCCGGGGCGGCTCGGTTCCCGTCCTCGGTCGTCGAGGCCGCGGATCGGTTGCCGTCCTCGGTCGTCGAGGGCGCGGACCGTTCCTCTTCCTCGACGGCCAGGCGTGCGTAGTGCTTGGCGATGACGGCGCAGACGAGGAGCTGGATGATGTGGAAGATCATCAGCGGCAGAACGTAGACGCCGACATCCTCGGCGGGGAAGAGCAGGAACGCCATCGG
>DWZN01000052.1 GCA_019117545.1 Candidatus Brevibacterium intestinavium | reverse complement strand
GCCGGCGCACAGCAGGGGCGCGATCTCATAGGGGTCGGCTCCGTCAGGGATCGCGGCGGCGAAGCGCGTGTCGACGAGCATGTATTCGCCGAAGGATCCGTCGACTCCGTAGCCGCCGTTGATCTGCTGCTCACACAGCGTCTCCCAGCCCTGACGGCAGTGCTCACAGGTTCCGCAGGCCGTCCACAGCCAGGCGTTGCCGACCATCTGGCCGACTTCGACGTCCGTGACGCCGGGGCCGACCTTCTCCACGGTCCCCACACCCTCATGTCCCGGGATGAGAGGAATCTTCGGTTTGACCGGCCAGTCCCCCTGCGAGGCGTGCAGATCGGTGTGACACACACCCGAGGCGATGAGTTTGACCAGCGCCTGTCCGGGACCGGGTTCGGGGATCGCATTGTCTCCGACGACGAGCTCCTGGCCGAAGCCCTCGACGACTGCTGCTTTCATTTCAGACATCTTCGTCTCCTTGTGTTGGTATGGGATGTCACGCGGGGTTTGGGAACATGGAGGCGTTCAGCGCCTGGCTGCCGCCGGCCGTCTGCGGTGTCGGGCGGGCCCCGGCACCGCAGACGGTCGGATCGCTCAGAAGAAGCCCTGAGCGTTCTGCGAGTAGCTGACCAGCAGGTTCTTCGTCTGCTGGTAGTGGTCGAGCATCATCTTGTGGTTCTCACGTCCGATGCCCGAGGCCTTGTACCCGCCGAAGGCCGCGTGCGCAGGGTAGGCGTGGTAGTTGTTGACCCACACACGGCCGGCTTGGATGTCGCGCCCGGCCCGGTAGGCGGTGTTGCCGTCGCGCGACCAGACGCCTGCGCCGAGGCCGTAGAGGGTGTCGTTGGCAGTGGCCACGGCATCGTCGTAGTCGCTGAACGTCGCCACCGAGACGACGGGCCCGAAGATCTCCTCCTGGAAGATCCGCATCCTGTTCGTGCCCTTGAAGATCGTCGGCTGGACGTAGAAGCCTCCGGCGAGGTCCCCTCCGAGCTCGGCCTTGTCACCGCCGGTGAGCACCTCGGCGCCCTCCTGTCGGCCGATGTCGAGGTAGGACATGATCTTCTCGAACTGGTCGTTCGAGGCCTGGGCTCCCATCATGGTGTCGGTGTCGAGCGGGTTGCCCTGGACGATCGCCTTCGTCCGCTCGACGACCGCGTCGAGGAACGGATCGGCGATCGACTCCTGGATCAGCCCGCGCGAGGGACAGGTGCAGACCTCGCCCTGATTGAGGGCGAACATCGTGAAGCCCTCCTTGGCTTTGTCCCAGAAGGCATCATCGGCGGCCATGACATCGTCGAAGAAGATGTTCGGCGACTTCCCGCCCAGCTCCAGAGTCACCGGGATGATGTTCTGCGAGGCGTACTGCATGATCAGCCGACCGGTGGTGGTCTCACCGGTGAACGCGATCTTCGAGATCCGCTTGTTCGATGCCAGCGGTTTGCCGGCTTCGAGGCCGAAGCCGTTGACGACGTTGAGCACGCCCTCGGGCAGCAGATCCGCGATGAGCTCGACGAGCACGAGGATCGAGGCCGGAGTCTGCTCGGCCGGTTTGAGGACGACGCAGTTGCCGGCGGCCAGGGCCGGAGCCAGCTTCCACACTCCCATGAGGATCGGGAAGTTCCACGGAATGATCTGACCGACCACACCGAGGGGTTCATGGAAGTGGTAGGCGACGGTGTCGTCGTCGATCTGGGACAGCCCGCCCTCCTGGGCGCGGATGGCACCGGCGAAGTAGCGGAAGTGGTCGACGGCCAGCGGAAGGTCGGCGTTGAGGCATTCGCGCACGGCCTTGCCGTTGTCCCAGGTCTCGGCGACGGCGAGCAGTTCGAGGCTGTCCTCCATGCGGTCGGCGATCCTGTTGAGGATGTTCGCCCGTTCGGCCACCGAGGTCTTGCCCCAGGCCGGTGCCGCCTTGTGCCCGGCATCGACGGCGAGCTCGATGTCCTCGGACGTGCTGGCCGGAACCTCGGTGAAGACCTGTCCGGTGACCGGGCTGGGATTCTCGAAGTAGTTTCCGCCCACGGGCGGCACCCACCGGCCCCCGATGAAGTTCTCGTAGCGGGACTTGAAGGTGACCAGCGATCCGTCCTGACCGGGCTGCGCGTAGACAGTCATTGCAACTCCTTTGATGCGTCTGCTTTCACCGGATGATCTCCGTGTGGGCACGACGCTACCCAGGGCAACGTTGCATGTGGGTTGCATCACGATCCGGCGCGATCGCCGGCGCCGACCCTCAGCAGCCGAGGGCCTCCAGGCGCACCACGGCGGCATTGCGCTCGACGGCCTCGGGAGGGGCCAGGCGCAGCACGGTCATGAGGACTTCGACGTCGTCGCGGAAGTCCGGCAGATCGGCATAGCGCCACAGCTGCTGCCAGGTTCCGTCCTGGAGCAGGGTCTCACGCATGTGGGCATCGACCTCCGCTCCGATCTCGCGGACTCCGGGAGCATCCGAGTCCGGCAGCACGGGCCCGCGGTACTGCCCCAGCGCGGTGTCCACATCTCCCTGCGCCAGCGCCTCGCTGGTGCGTTCGAGATCGGAGCTGAGCCGGCCGCGCAGCCGATAGGGACGGGCATCGATGTGCAGACCGTCGATTCCGTCGATGGCCCGGCGCAGCCGGTTGATCTCGGCCCGGACACTGACCTCGCTGCCCCCGACCGGCCACAGACGCTCGACGAGCCCGGAGCCGCTGATGCCATCGGGAAACCGGTGCAGCAGGAGCAGGATCTCGGCATGCCGTCGGGTCAGGGAGATCTGCCTGCCGTCAGGACCCCGCAGGGCGGGTTCGGGGCCGAAGACGATGAGTTCGCATCCGGCCGCCTCGGCGTCGGATCGAAGCACTCGCTGCGGAGTGTAGAGCTGGGACAGCTGCGCACCGGCGGCCTTCGCCGTCGAGGCCAGCAGCGGCAGCACGATCGAGGACACCGCATCGTCTCCGCCGGTGACGTCGATGATGCCGAGGACCTGACCGGTCAAGGGGTGGGTGACGGGAACTGCGCTGCAGCTCCACGAGTGGACGTCCGGGGCGAAGTGCTCGGCCTGGCTGATCTGCACGGCTTTCCGGGATTGCAGGGCCAGGCCCGGCGCCGAGGTGCCCATGACCTCCTCGGACCAGTCCGTCCCGGGAATGAACCCCATGGTCTCGGCACGGTCGCGCACGCTCCGCTCCCCCTCGACCCACAGGAGGCGACCCTGCTCGTCACCGAGCGCTGCCAGCAGACCCGCGTCCTTCGCGGGTTCGATGAGGTGCGAACGCAGCAGCGGCATGATCGAGTGGAAGGGGTGGCGTCGCCTCATCTCGGCCAGCTGCTCGGCCTCATAGGCCACGCGCACTCGGGCGCCGGCGGGATCGCGCAGTCGGTTCAGGCTGCGGTTCCAGGACTCGAGCACCGATGAGCGCACTCCGCTGCGGCGTTCATCGTGACTGCCACCGAGACCTCTGAGATCCGCCGACGGCTGCTGCAGGCGATCGTGCGCCAATCGCACGGTGCGCTGATAGGCATCTTCGAGCAGAAGCGTCGAGTCCATGGCGGACGGTCCACCTCCATCGGCGGTCATCGGATGAGAACTGTCAGAAGAGAGCCTCGATTGCTCACAATCTAATCGCGAACCGGCCTCCGAGCAAGGCCGCGGACGAATCAGGGCGGGAAGCGAACGATTCGCTTCCCGCCCTCAGACTGCGCTGACCCGCTGATCAGACGCGCAGACCCGAATGGTCGACCGGAACGGCGGGGCCGTTCGAGGTCGTGATCGCAGCCTTGCTGATGTAGCGGCCCTTCGAGGCGGAGGGCTTCAGACGCAGGATCTCGTCGACGGCTGCTTCGAAGTTCTCCTGCAGAGCTTCCTCGGAGAAGGAGACCTTTCCGATGATGAAGTGCAGGTTCGAGTGCTTGTCGACGCGGAATTCGATCTTTCCGCCCTTGATGTCGGCCACGGCCTTCGCGACGTCCATGGTCACGGTGCCGGTCTTCGGGTTCGGCATCAGGCCACGGGGACCGAGCACCTTGCCGAGACGACCGACCTTGCCCATCATGTCGGGGGTCGCAACAGCGGCATCGAAGTCGGTGAACCCTCCGGCCACCTTCTCCAGCAGGTCATCGGAGCCGACGTAGTCGGCACCTGCTTCACGGGCAGCTTCTGCACGGTCGCCGGCAGCGAACACCAGGACCCGGGCGGTCTTACCGGTACCATGCGGAAGGTTGACGGTGCCGCGCACCATCTGGTCCGCCTTGCGGGGGTCAACACCCAGGCGGAGGGCGACCTCGACGGTGGCGTCGTACTTCGCCACGCTGGTCTCTTTGGCCAGGGCGATCGCCTGAGCCGGTTCGTAGTTCACATCTGCGGCGATCTTCTCAGCCGCGGCCTGGTAGGCCTTTGAACGCTTTGCCATCTGCTTTGCTCCTTGCAGTCGTGGTGTGGGCTGCGTGGGCCCTGCCACTGGATGAGGTGAGGTCTCAGACCTCGATGTCGGTGGTCACACCCATGGAACGTGCGGTTCCGGCCACGATGCGGTCGGCCTGTTCCATGGTGATGGCGTTGAGGTCGGGCATCTTCGTGGTGGCGATCTCACGCACCTGATCAGCGCTGAGGTGAGCGACCTTGACGGTGTGCGGCGTCGCCGAACCCGACTTCACTCCGGCGGCCTTCTTGATCAGCTCTGCGGCCGGCGGGGTCTTGAGCACGAAGTCGAACGAACGATCTTCGTACACGGTGATCTCGACGGGAACGATGTTTCCGCGCTGGGATTCTGTGGCGGCATTGTAGGCCTTGCAGAATTCCATGATGTTGACGCCGTGCTGGGCAAGCGCCGGACCGATCGGAGGGGCCGGGTTGGCGGCACCTGCCTGAATCTGGAGCTTGACGAGGCCGGCTACCTTTTTCTTGGGAGGCATGTACGGTCCTTAATCTTGAGGTTTCGATGGGCCAGACGAAAACGGCACATCGTTCGACGGCGGCCTCCGATGAGGGCCGCAATCAAACCACACCAGTATTCCATGCGCGCGCGGCTTTGGGCAAATGGCCGTGGGCCGCATCACCGGCGCCGCATCACCGGATCGAAGTCTCACCGAGGCGGCCGACCCGATGCCGTTGCCTCGACAACCTCGTTCAACCGCCGGCGCGAATATCGGCCCGAGTAACGCTCGAAATCCGGGCTCAGCCTTGAACGGGGAATATCGTCGCCGAGGCGACCGCCCAGGCACGGGCGAAGGGGCCCGGAATCATCCGGGCCCCTTCGAGCGGAAGTCTCACCTGATCGCCGAGGCGGTCAGTTCGCACCTGCGGTTCTCACAGCTTCGACACCTGGTCGAAGCCGAGCTCGACCGGAACATCGCGTTCGAAGATCGACAGCAGCACGGTGAGCTTCTGCGATTCCGGACGGATCTCCTGGATGGTGGCGGGATGGCCCTCGAAGGAGCCCTCCTTGACGAGCACGGACTCGCCGACCTCGAATTCCACCTCGGTGACGGGGGCCGGTTTCGCGGCGGCCTCGGCGGCAGGTCCCTCGGCAGCGGCAGCCTCGGCCTGACGCTCCTCGAAGATCGGGGCCAGCATCGAGAAGACCTCGTCGATCGACAGCGGGGTCGGGTCGTAGGCGTTGCCGACGAACCCGGTCACACCCGGAGTGTGGCGGACCGCGCCCCACGACTCATCGGTCAGCTCCATGCGCACGAGAACGTAGCCGGGCATGCGCACGCGGCGGACCTGCTTGCGCTGGCCGTTCTTGATCTCGACGACGTCTTCCATCGGCACCTGCGATTCGAAGATGTACTCTTCGAGGTTGAGGCTGATGGTGCGGTTCTCGAGGTTCTGCTTGACCCTGTTCTCGTAGCCGGCATAGGAGTGGATGACGTACCAGTCGCCCTCCTGCATGCGCAGCTCGGCCTTGAACTCCTCGGCCGGGTCCTCCTCGACAGCGGACTCATCGTCGTCGCCGGCGTCGCCTGCGTCCTCGTCGTCCGCAGTCGCGGACTCGCCTTCTGCGTCTGACCCAGCGGCCGCGTCCGCCGATTCGGGCTGTGCGGATTCGACGTCCGCGTCTTCGGCCGCTGCCGCCTCGGCGTCGGCCGGAGCTTCGGTTTCGGGCACCGCTGCGGCACCCGATTCCTCGGGAGTGACGTCCTGTGTCTCAGGGGTCTCCTGCTCAGGTGAACTGGTATCCGACACCGATCATTTCCTCGCTTCGCGTGTTGTGATTCCCATTCGGGAGTGAAGATTCAGCTTAAAGTGTCTCACTGCGGACAGCGCGTCACCACAGGGGCCACAGCGGCGTTCCGCCGAAGACGAATCCGACGAGCTTGCCGAACACCAGGTCCAGGACCGTGACGAGGAGCATCATGAACAGGATGAAGCCCAGCACCACCAGGGTGTAATTGACCAGCTGCTTCCGCGTCGGAGTGACGACCTTCTTGAGTTCTGCCACAACCTCGCGGAAGAACTGCAGGATTCGTCCGAAGAATCCGAGCTTCTTGGGACCGGAGGCACTGCTGGGTGCGCTGCCAGTCTTCTTTGCCGGTGTGTCGCTCACACATCCTCACTCGGTCGGTTTCGTTAGGGCTTCACAATTGTTCGTGCCAGTCGAGGACGGCGCCTAGCCGATGAGACTTCGGCAGAGTCAACTGCGCAGGGGTGACAGGACTCGAACCTGCAACCTACGGTTTTGGAGACCGTTGCGCTACCAATTGCGCCACACCCCTTCGATCGAACAACTCGAATCCTTGGGATCCGGTGACTGTCCAACCACGAGAAACGAGCATACCGTGCCCGACCGTCGTTCGTCGAACCGGAGGGCGCACAGGTGGCACAAGCGTGTCGCCGCTCACTCATCGCCTCTCATTGCCCGGCGACGTCCTCATGGGGTTGGGCCACCAGCGGCAGGGGCTCGGGGAAGCGCACCCACGGATCGATGTGCACCTCCATCTCAGGCGTGACGGTGATGATCTGCACGTCGATCGGCCGCTTCGTGGCATTGTCGACGCGGATGATGCTCAGCTCCGCGTTCATCTTCAGCGGCCCCGGAGTCAGCGCATTCGCAAGCGCGCCCCCGGTCGTGGAGCTGAGGTAGCGGACTCCGGAGCCGAAGGTCTCGGGGCCGACCCTGCGGTGCCAGTGTCCGCTCAGAGCGTAGTCGGCGCATCCGGCTCGCAGGCTCGGGGCACCCACAGCGGCATCGTGGATGAGCATGATGTCGAAGTCCGTCTCGCAGGCTTCGTCTCGCAGCCGCTGCGCGTACTGGTCGGCAGTGAGTTCGGTCTCGAGCTGCGCCCCGGAGCCGAAGACGGTGCGGCGGGGGTCCGCGGCGCCGAAGAAGGTCACCCCGGCCATCTCCGCGGTCGAATCCTCGAGCACCTCCCAGCCGCGGGTCTTCGCATGCTGGGTCGTCTCCGTCGAGTCGTGGTTGCCCTTGACGATCATGCGGGGCATCTCATCGGGCAGCTCATCGTCGAGGACGTCGAGACAGTAGTTCTCCGCGGAGGTTCCGGTCATCGTGATGTCGCCGCCGTCGATATAGGCGTCGGCGCCGCTCATCCCGGCCACCTCTCCGACGACGCGGGCCATGCCGATGTTGCAGTGCAGATCGGACCCGAAGACGAACGTCGACACTGCCCGGTCCGAGTCGTCCGCGTCCTCCTGTCCGGCTGCCCCGGCGGGTGGGACCATTCCGCGGTCGGTCCAGTTGCCCGTGATCGGTCGTCGGTCCCACTGCTGCCTGAGTGCGGCCAGCACCTGGTCGTAGAATGCATCGTTGTCCTCGGCGAAGTCCTGCACCGCAGTCAGCGCGGTGTCGATCACTCCGCCGAGGCGGCCGGTGACCTGGGAGCCGGCCAAGGGGGTGCCGTCGAAGGCGGGATCGGCCGCGATCGGTTTCGGACGATTGAGCACGAGGCCGCCGAGTCCGGTCAGCACGAGAACGATCACCAGGCAGATGCCGATGAGCTCCTTGCCGACGAGGGCCCGGACGATGCCATCGAGCCGCTGCGAGCCCAGGAACGCCGCGAGGCCGACGAGCCCACCGGTGACCAAGCACACCGCCAGCGCCCACCGGGTGAGGATCTCCCGGCTCAGCCCCTCCACCACCTGGTCGATCTGAGCCTGCGGGGAGGAGAACAGGGAGGCATAGGAGGCGATGTCTCCGCCGAGGGCGTCGATGCTTCCCCCGCCGGGATCCTTCACCTCGTCGGGGTCGGCGGCGGGCCGCTCCTCGTCCCGGTCGTCGCCGGAGACCGGGATCTCTCCGATGTCGACATGCAGTCCGAGACCGAGGGGAATGTAGTCCTCGGCAGGAACGAGCAGCTCCCCCAAGGGGCCGAAGTCCACGGTCAGCCGGGAATCGGCGGTGACCCGGTACTGCGCCTCGTGCGGGCCGAAGGTGAGATCGGCACGGGAGGTGAAGAGCGCCCACGGCAGGGTCACCAGAGCGACGGCCGCCAGGGCGAGGAGGAGACAGGTGGTTCTGCGACGCGATGACACGTGCTCAGTCTATGGAAGTCCTCCGCCGTCTACGGAAGCGCTCCGTCGTTCAGGGCACAGCCTATGAAGGTCGGTTCGGGCTCCAAGGTGATGCCGAAGGCGTTTTCGACACCGGCGACGATCGTGTTCGCGAGTTCGATGACGTCGGCGGTCCTCGCCTGTCCCCGGTTCGTCAGCGCCAGGGTGTGCTTGTCCGACAGCGCCGCTCGCCCGGGCCCGAGGCTGAATCCCTTGGAGAATCCCGCGTGTTCGATCAGCCAGGCCGCCGAGGTCTTCGTCTTCCCCTCGATCTTCGCGCCGCTGAGCGGATCGGTCACCGGGTAGCGGGGAGCCTCGGCCGGCAGGGTGTCCGGGTCGTCGACGATGGGATTGGTGAAGAAGGACCCTGCCGACCACGAGTCGTGGTCGTCGGGGTCGAGCACCATCCCCTTCGAGCGGCGCAGTCCGATGACGCTCTCGCGCACGAGGCCCACTTCCACCCGGGCGCCGATCTCGACGTCGAGGGCAGAGGCGAGCTG
>DWZN01000051.1 GCA_019117545.1 Candidatus Brevibacterium intestinavium | reverse complement strand
TGGGGGACCTGGGCGGATACGATCAACTACGAGATCGTCACCCAGCTCAGCGCTCGCGTCCAACGCTGTGTGAAGGCCGGCGACGGGGGCGGTGTCGCCGGTGATGAGGAGGTCGACCGATGAGGGTCATCGTCGCATCGCTGGCGCAGATGCGCGCCCTGGCCGAGGCGCTGGCCGGACACCTGCGCGCCGGCGACCTGCTCATCCTCACCGGCAACCTCGGGGCCGGCAAGACGACCTTCACCCAGTCCCTGGGCGGGGCCCTCGACGTGTCCGGGCGGATCACCTCGCCGACATTCATCATCGCCCGCGAACACCCCTCACGGGGCGGCGGTCCCGCGCTCGTCCACGTCGACGCCTATCGGCTCGCCGATGGTGAGGAGCTCGAGGACCTCGACCTCGACTCCGAACTCGACGAATCGATCACCGTCGTCGAATGGGGCGCCGGGATGGCCGAGCAGCTGAGCAGCGACTATCTTGAGATCACCATCGCCGCGACTCCGCCGGCCGAAGGCGATCAGGTCGATGGGGAGCCGGCCGAGGACGATGCCGAGGAATCCGAGGACGGGGAGGACGAACGGCGCATCGTCGATCTCACCGGCCACGGCACCGCCTGGGGCGAGAGGCTGCCGCAGGTGCAGGCGGCGATCGCAGCAGTCGAAGGCATCACGACCGGGGGAGACGGACCATGATCATTCTCAGCATCGACACCTCGCAGGCGGCGTCCGTGGCCCTGGTGGACACGGACTCCGGCGAGGTCATCGCCGCCGAAGCCGCCGAAGACCGGCGCCGACACGTCGAGTTCATCGGACCTGCGCTGGCCCGCGTCCTCGCCGCGGAAGCCCGGCCCGAACTCGTCGTCGTCGGCATCGGGCCCGGCCCATTCACCGGACTGCGCGTGGGCATCGCCGCAGGCATCGCCGCCGGCCAGGCCCGCGGCATCCCCGTCCGCGGCCTGCTGTCCCACTCGGCGATCGCCGAAGAGCTGGTGCTGGCGTCCGACGATGCCGATGCCGCCGGCACCGCGACCGCTGCGAACGCGACGGCCGGCACCGGCCGCCCCGTGCTCATCGCCTCCGACGCCCGTCGCAGAGAGGTGTACTTCAGCGTCTACGACGGTCTCGACGCCTCCCTGACCGCCGGGCCCTTCGTGGCCGAACCCGCCGAGGTCGCCGCAGTGCTGGCCGCACACGGCTTCGACCTCGACGAGTCCGGGACCGGGCACGAATCGACTGCCGGACTCACACCGATCGGCCACCGGTGCGGACGCGGTTTCGTCCTCTACCCCGATGCTCTCGGCGCCCCGACACATGAGACGATCACGGATCCGCGCGCCGAATTCCTCGCCCGCGCCGCGGCCCGAGAGCTCACCGCCGGCAGAGGACTGAGCGAACCGATCCCCGAATACCTGCGCGAACCCGATGCGAAGGCGACACCGGCGCGCGAAAGCTCGCTGAGATGACTGCTGAGACGACCATCGTCGAGCTGCCCTGGTGGGATCTCGCCGAGGTGGCCGACCAGGATGCGAAGGTCTTCGGACCGACCGCCTGGACGATTCGCTACTACTGGTCGGTCAAGGCGCAGAACGGCACGGCCATGTTCATGGCCAGGACCGCTCCGGCCGCGGGATTCGGGTCGGGTCAGCCCGTGGACACCACGGCCTCGGCGGGGGAGCTGGCCGGATGGATCGTCATGTCCGCAACCGGTGCGGAAGCCGATGTGATGACGATCGCGACGACCGAGGCCGCACGCGGCAAGGGCATCGGGCGGGCACTGCTGACGGCCGGTCTCGACTGGGCCAAGGGTCGCGGCGCGGAGGTCGTCCACCTCGAGGTCGATGAGTCCAACACCGCGGCGCTGGGCCTGTACTCCTCGCTCGGATTCGAGGAGTGGGGGAGACGCCCGGACTACTACCCCGGCGCCGCGGCCATTCTCATGCGCGTGCGCATCAGCGACTGACCCCCGACGTCGAGGGCGTCGGGGGTCAGTGAACTCGCCCGGGTTTGGGGACGTTGCCGGGGGCCGGCGGCGGAGAGGTCGCCGAGGTCGGGGCGTCGCCGAGCTCAGGCGACCGTGACGATCCTGCCTTCGGTGGCCTCGGTGAGGTCGACGAGGAGCTCGCCGTTGAGGCGGAAGGCCTCCATCGTCTCGGCGATGATGATCTGTTCGGCCCCTCCGGTCGAAGCCACCTCGTCGAGGCGGCGACGATAGGCGTCCTTGTACGGCTTGGTCTTGCCGGCCTCGGTGAAGTCCCACATCGTCAGCGAGGTCTTCGGCAGTCCGTAGTGCCGACGCATGAGCGTCCTGATGGCCTGCCCGCCGGACAGATCCCCGAGGTAGCGCGTGTAGTGGTGGGCGATGACCTGTTCGGGGCTGCCGAGCCTGGACAGATGGGCGGCATAGGCGTTCGCGCTGGGCATGACGGGCAGTCCGGTGCCGGCGAGTGCGGCCAGATCGGCGGTGATGCGGTCGCTGCGGAACAGGAGCGCATCGTGGAACGGAGCGAAGACGGGGTCGTCGGCGAAGTCACGTGACCTGGCCTCGAGCACCGGGTAGATGACACTGTACTGCCGCAGCAGGAGCGCATAGGCCCGGGCGCCGAGGCGTCCTTCCATGAGATCGACCATGAATGTGGTGTGCTCGACTTCGTCGTGGATGGTGGCGGTGCTGCTCTTGAGGCGAGCGGAGAACGGTTCATTCATTGCGGTTCCTCGCGAGAAGGCGACGAGCGCGACGCTGTCTCGTCGGGGCTGGCTTTGTCGACACTGATCTTGGGATTAGCTTAGCCTAAGCACACTGACCGGAGCCAGACCCGGGCCGCGGCTGTCGGCATCGTGATCCGGGCCGATGGCCGTGGCTGCAGGCGGGTAGGCTGGAGGCATGACACGTGTGCAATTGGCAGATACCGATCTTTACGTCCACCCCCTCCAGCTGGGAGGCAATACCTTCGGCTGGGGCGCGGATCGGGATCAGAGCTTCGCGGTCCTCGACGCCTACGCCGAGGCCGGCGGAAACTTCATCGACACAGCCGATGCGTACCCGGCCTGGGTCGACGGCAACTCCGGTGGCGAATCCGAGACGATCATCGGCGAGTGGATGAAGTCCCGCGGCAATCGTGACGAGATGGTCATCGCGACGAAGGTAGGCAAGCACCCCGAGCACCCGGGGCTCGACCCCGCGAATATCCGCGACTGCGTCGACGATTCCCTGCGTCGCCTGGGCACCGACCACGTCGACGTCTACTACGCCCACTGCGACGATGACGAAGTCGACCAGGTCGCCGTGGCCGAGACCTTCGACGCGCTCGTGCGCTCCGGCAAGGTCAGCTACCTCGGCGCCTCGAACTTCAGCCTCGAGCGTCTGCAGAACGCGAGGAAGATCTCCACGAAGTTCTCCCTTGCCTGCTACCGCGTCGTCCAGGACCGATTCAACCTCGTCTCCCGTGCAGCCGTCGACGCACAGAAGCAGGCCTACCTGCGCTCGGAGGGCATGGCCGAACTGCCCTTCTACTCGCTGGCCTCCGGGTTCCTCACCGGCAAACACACCGGGGGAGACGCCACCGGCAGTGTTCGTGGGCAGCGAGTGGCCGACTATGTCGACGACCAGAAGGCCCTCGGTGCCCTCGAAGTCCTCCACGACGTCGCCTCCGCCCACAACGCGACGATGACGGCCACGGCCATCGCCTGGCAGCTCAGCCACGACTTCATTCCCTCGACCATCGCCTCGGCGCGGGTGCCCGAACAGCTGACCGAGCTGTTCGCCGGTGTCGAGATGCAGTTGAGCGACGAGGAGATCACCGCCTTGACTCACGCCTGGGTGGAGGAATGAGCACGACTTCAGCGCGCCTCCTCACCTGGGAGAACGGCACCGACCTCGTCATCGAGATGCCTCTGGCACTCGGGGTCGAGGACGTGTGGAAGGCGCTGACCGACAGTGCGAGCGTCGGTGCCTGGTTCGCTCCGTTCCGCCTCGGCGAGGAACCTGCCGAGGCCGAGGCGGACGGGCCCGCCGCGCGCCCGATCACCTTCGAACTCGGCGACGTCGACCTGGGCGGATCCGTCCTCAGCTGCGAGATCTGCGACCATGTGCTGCTCGACCTCGACGACTTCGGGGTGCTGGGCATCGGCCTCGCGACCCGCGAGACCGACACCGCTCAGGGTGCCGCGGGCACAGGTCAGGGTGCCGCGGACGCCGACCAGGAGACCCTGCTGGTGTTCACCCAGACGTCCGCCGATGTCGACACCGCCCGGGCGCGGGCCGCGGAGTTCGGCCCCATGTGGGACACGCACCTGCGCCTGTTCGCCCGCAGCCTCGGACTGGCCGCCGCCGAGGCGACCGAACCCGAACTCGTCGCCGCCTACTCGGATCTCGAGCTCGACACCTCCGGAGACGGATCATGAGCGAACCGCTCGTCCTCGGCATCGAATCCTCCTGCGATGAGACCGGAGTGGGGATCGTGCGCGGCCGCAGACTGCTGACGAACACGGTGTCCTCGTCGATGGACGAGCACGTGCGCTTCGGCGGAGTCGTGCCCGAGGTCGCCTCCCGCGCTCATGTGCAGGCCATCGGCCCGGCCATCGCCTCGGCCTGTGAGACCGCCGAGGTGGAGCTGTCCGATATCGATGCCGTCGCCGTGACCGCCGGTCCCGGTCTGTCCGGAGCGCTCATGGTCGGAGTGGGAGCGGCCAAAGGACTCGCCGCCGCCCTCGACCGACCGCTGTACGGGGTCAACCATCTGGCCGCCCACGTCGCCGTCGACCTCGTGGCCGAAGACGTCGACGGGCTGACCACCCCGACCATCGCCCTGCTCGTCTCCGGCGGACACACGGAGATCCTGCGCATCGGCGATGTCGTCGATGACATCGAACTGCTCGGCGCGACCATCGACGACGCCGCCGGCGAGGCCTTCGACAAGACAGCCCGGCTGCTGGGACTGAACTACCCGGGCGGGCCGAACATCTCGAAGGCGGCCCTCGGCCTGCTCGACGGCACCGGAGTCCCCGGTGACCGGACCGCGGTGAAGTTTCCCCGCGGATTGGCGAAGAAGCAGGATCTGCGCGATCCCGAACGTCGGTACAACTTCTCCTTCTCCGGTCTCAAGACCGCGGCGCTGCGCGAGGTGACCAAGGCCGAGACGCTCGGAACCGAGCTGCGGGTGGCCGATATCGCCGCCGGATTCGAAGACGCCGTCGTCGACGTGCTCGTGGCCAAGACCCTGCTAGCCGCGGCCGACACCGGCATCGACCGTGTCGTCCTCGGCGGGGGAGTGGCCGCGAACACCCACCTGCGTGAGGTGCTCGCCGCGCGCTGTGCCGAGGCGGGTGTGACCCTGCGGGTGCCGCCGCTGAGACTGTGCACCGACAACGGGGCGATGGTCGCCGCCCTCGGGGCCGAACTCGTCTCCCGCGGAATCGGACCCAGCGACCTGTCCTTCGCAGCCGTCTCATCATTGGATGTCGATCATGTCCTCGTCTGAGAACGAAGAGACCCGGGCCGGCCGCGAGGCTGCGAACGATGCTGCGGAGCGGAACTCGCACAGTTCCGCGGGCAGCGTTGCGCCCGATGCGTCGAACAGCGCCGCGAACGACTCCGCGGAACGGAATGCGCGCGCGGCGAATGATGCCGCGGGCCGCGTCGAGGACAGTGCCGCGGAGCGGAACTCTCAGGCCGCGAAGTCGACGCGACTGCCGGACGGTCGGCCGCCTCGGCGCTCCGGTGATGGGTGGACGTACGGATCCGACGGGAAGAAGCATTGGGGCCTCGGCGGGGCCGCCGGACTCATGCTCCTCGACCCCGAGCGTGGGGTGCTCATGCAGCATCGGGCGCTGTGGTCGGTCGAGGGCGGGACCTGGGGATTCCCCGGTGGCGCTCGAGATGTGGGTGAGTCGGCCGTCGACGCCGCGATCCGCGAGTCCTGGGAGGAAGCCGGGGTGCCGGACCAGGACGGATCGGGCATCGAGATCCTCGACACTCATGTCCTCGACCTCGACACTTGGTCCTATACGACGGTGATCGCGAAGACCCTGCGCCGATTCGAGGCCGTCATCAACGACCCCGAGAGCATCCAACTGACCTGGGTGCCGCTCGACGAGCTCACGGACTATCCGCTGCACCCGGGCGTCGCCGCCGCACTGCCGACGTTGTTGGACCTGCTTCGCCCGCACCTGTGACCGGCACCAGAGGAGTCTGAACTTCCTGTCGGAATCGGACCGGAGCGCCGACGAAGGTGCGGTGAGGCGTCGAGTGCTTGAGAAGTGGTCGACAACGGACAGTTTTGGCGCGCAGAAGTCTCCGTTTGCGACCACTGTTTGAGGTCGGCCGCACGTAGGCAGCTGCCCGGGTGGCTGAGTGTCTCCTGCGGGTGGATCCATTGCGAAATACTCGCGAGAATCACGACGGATCCGCCCGCAGGAAGCATGTGCCCCGCGCAGATCCGTGCCCCGCGCAGACCCGCGCGCTGCGCATATCTGTGCACCGCGCAGACCCGTGCGCCACGAAGAGGGTGCCGTGGACTCGGCGCAAATAGTTGCGCAGGCCGCCCGCCCAGGTCCCGCGCCCGGGCCCACCAACCCTCAGCTGTAGGAGTTGCGGAGGTCGCCGATGAGGGAGCGGGTCACCTCGGTGAGGGAACCGGTGGACTGGAAGACTCGCTGCAGGCGCTGGTAGGGCACCCCGCGCTCGATGATCGAGGTGATGGAGTGCAGCTCGTCGACGCAGCCGAGGCGTTCGGCCACCGGGGACAGGCGTTCGATCTCATCGGCCAGGCACTCGGTGACCAGACGCTCATCGGCGGCGGCGTTCTCGATGATGATCGCATCCATGCCGTAGCGGGCGGCGCGCCACTTGTTCTCGTTGTGGAACCAGTCGGGCATCGTCGGCAGCGTCTCACCGGCGTCGAGGCGGGCCGACATATCATCGACGAGGCACTGGATGAATGCGGTGATCGCGAGGATCTCCTCCAGGGTCGGCACCCCGTCGCAGACGCGGACCTCGACGGTGCCCCAGTGGGGAGCCGGGCGGATGTCCCACCGGATCTCGTTGATGTGGTCGATGATGCCGGTGGTGAGCATGTCGTCGACGTACTTCTCGTAGTCGGCCCAGGTCTCGAACTGGAAGGGCAGGCCCGCGGTGGGCAGCTGCTGGAACATCATCGCCCGGTTCGAGGCGTAGCCGGTGTCGGTGCCGCCCCAGAACGGGGAGGAGGCGGTCAGTGCCTGCAGGTGGGGGACGTAGGCGAGCAGGGCATTGATGATCGGCAGGACCTTGTCCCGGGAGTCGATGCCGACGTGGACGTGGACGCCGAAGATGAGCATGTTCCGCCCCCACCACTGCGTGCGGTCGACGAGCTCGAGGTAGCGTTCCTCGGCCCGGACCTCCTGCGACTGCCACTGCGCGAAGGGGTGGGTGCCCGCTGACATGAGTTCGATCCCACGCGACTCGGTGAGGTTCCGCAGCGCCCCGATCGAGGCCGCCAGATCATCGGCGACGGTCGACACCCGGGTGTGGACACCGGTGACGAGCTCGATGGTGTTCGTGAGCATCTCACCGACGATGTGTTTCTCGAAGTCGGGAGCGTGCTCGGCCACATCCGCCAGCAGCGTCTCGGCAGCAGGGGTCAGGTCAAGGCTGCGTCTGTCCAGCAGAGCCAGTTCCCATTCGACACCGAGGGTGGAGCGGGCGGATTGAGCGAAATCGACCATGGATCGATCATAATGGTCGGCAGGCGATTCGCCTGATTCGACAGTGTGATACGGCCGATATGCCGGTGTGAGAGGCGGCCGTGCGCGTTACGCCGCTCGGCGCTCATCCGCCTCGAGCCGGAGCCCCGATTCGGTATCGAAGAGGTGCAGGCGCGCGGTGTCGGGAGCGACCCGGACGGTGTCGCCGCGACGGATCGTCGACCGTCCGCCCACTCTCGCCACGAGACTCCGCTCACCGCCTCGCAGCCTCGCCCGGCCGTGGACGTAGGCGTCTGCGCCGAGCTCCTCGACGAGGTCGACGGTGACGTCGAGGCCGTGCTCGCCCCCGGTGCGCAGATCCTCGGGCCGGATGCCGACAGTGACCGTCGTGCCGGTCAGCTGCCCGGCCTGGGATCCGGTGAGTTCGACATCGACGTCGCCGAGGCGCAGCATCGACGCTTCGACCGGGACCTCGACGAGGTCGACGGTGACGTCGAGGCCGTGCTCGCCCCCGGTGCGCAGATCCTCGGGCCGGAT
>DWZN01000050.1 GCA_019117545.1 Candidatus Brevibacterium intestinavium | reverse complement strand
GGGCGCGCAGCACCTCGGCGCGGGCGGACTGCATCGCCCGCTTCTGCACCGCGATCATCAGCTTCCGGTTCTCCTTGAACGAGGCGGCCTGTTCGGAGCTGACCTGGTCATCGGTCGTACCGGCGAGCTGGTCGTGGAGGCTCTTGAATCGGGTGCGCAGCGGTTCGACGACCTCGTCCGGCAGGGACTCATCGGACCTGATCTCACGCATCGCGGCCCGGTAGGCGCGCAGAGCGATCTCCTTGGTCGCCTCCCGTTCCTTCTCCGCCTCGTCATCGATGCCGAGTCCGTTGACCACGGCGGGGAAGGTCAGGCCCGCGAGGACGAGGGTGACGAGCAGGACGATGACGGCCGCGACGACGATGGACGACCGTCCGGGGAAGGGTTCGCCGGTGGCGGTGGTCGCCGGAATGGACAGGGCCAGGGCGATCGTCGCGAGCCCGCGCATCCCGCCCCAGGTCATGAGCGTGGCGTCGCGGACATTCAGCGGAGCGGCATCGGGGTCCTCCTCGCGGCGCCTGCGTTCGAGGAGGGTGCCCAGCAGCAGCCAGGCGAAGCGGACGGCGATGACGACTGCGGCGATGATGAGCCCCACGCCGGCGGCTCGGCCGAGGTTCGCGTGCTCGGATTCGATGATCATGCGCAGATCGAGCCCGATGAGTCCGAAGGCGATGCCGGTGATGAGCATCTCGAGGACCTGCCAGGTCGAGTTCTGGGTCACGCGCTCGGCGGAGTTGCCCTCGACGTCGCGGCGCCGGACCTCGAGGGCGGCGACGACGACGGCGATGACCCCGCTGGCGTGGAAGTGCTCGGCGATGAGGTAGACGCCGAAGGGCAGCATGAGCATGAGGGAGGAGCGGGCGATCGTGTGGTCGATCTTCTCCATCACCGACCAGACGATGAAGACGACGATGAGGCCGATCGCGACCGCGACCACAGCGGAGATGAGGAAGGACAGGATCAGTTCGGTGAAGTCCACCTCGGTGCCGGACAGGGTCGCAGCCATTGCGGTCTGGAAGATCACGAGGGAGGCGGCGTCGTTGAACAGTCCCTCGCTCTGCAGGGTCGACATGATCCGGCGGGGGATCGACACCGTGCCCGCCACCGCATCGACGGCCACGGGGTCGGGCGGGGCGAGCATCGCACCGAGCGCGATCGCCGCGGAGATGGTGATCCCGGGGATGAGGAGCAGAGCCGATCCCGCAACCGCCGCGGCCGTCACGCCGACGAGGGCCACTGCCATGCCGAGGATCGTGCGCCAGCGGATGGCGAAGAGCGCCCACGAGGTCTTCTGGGCCGCGGCGAAGAGCAGCGGGGGCAGGAACAGCGGCAGGATGAGCTCGGGTTCGATGGTGATGTCGGCGAAGTTCGGGATGAAGGCGCCGGCGATGCCGATGAGCACCATGAGCGCCGGCCAGGGCAGCCGGAGCCTCTGCCCCAGACCGACCACCACCGAGGTGGCCGCTCCGAATCCGATGATCATCAGCAGCGTGGTCATCTTCGTCTCCCTCGCGTTTGGCCCGTCTGAACTGGGTCGATGAGGTTCACGGGCAATTCGGAGACATAGGTTCCGCCGCGCAGGGGCAGCCCTTTGACAGAATGTGACTATGTCCGAGTCAATTGTAGTCGCCCCGCTCGACGACGGTGTCGTGGCGGTGACGATCGATGCAGCCGAAACCCGCAACGCCCTGTCCCGTCACATCATGCGCTCGCTCATCGACACCCTCGCCGAGGTGGGGCGGGACACCGATGTGCGCGCGGTGATCCTCCGCACGGCCGGTCACGTGTTCAGTTCCGGCCACGACCTCAAGGAGATCCGCGGGGCCGATCCGGACGACCAGCAGGAGCTCTTCGCCATCTGCTCCGAGCTCATGCAGCTGATCCAGCGGATCCCGCAGCCGGTCATCGCCCAGGTTCAGGGGGTGGCCACGGCCGCCGGATGCCAGCTCGTGGCCAGCTGCGATCTCGCGGTTGCGGCCGCCTCGGCGAGATTCGCGACGCCCGGGGTGAGGATCGGCCTGTTCTGCTCGACGCCGATGGTGGCGCTGTCGCGTTCGGTGCCGGCGAAGACGGCGATGCGGATGCTGCTGACCGGAGATTTCCTCGCCGCCGATCAGGCCCTGAACTTCGGTCTCGTCTCCGACGTCGTCGACGACGACGAGCTCGAAGACGCCACCGAGGCCCTGGCCCATCGGGTCGCGTCGGTCTCGTCGGCTACAGTTGCCATAGGGAAGTCGGCATTCTACGAGCAGCGGGAACTGCCTGTGGACGAGGCCTATGAGCGGATGTCGCAGGTGATGGCGCACAATGCGGTCACCGTCGACGCGCAGGAGGGGATCGACGCGTTCCTGAGCAAGCGCGAACCTCGGTGGCGGCACCGGGGTGCGGATGCCGGCGCTTGAGAAGGATGCCGGCGATTGAGAAGAGAGAGGGACAGTCGTGGCGGTGATTGTGACCGGAGCCAGCGGCTTCATCGGTGGGGCCATCGCACGTGCCTTCGCCGACCGGGAGGAGCCGGTCTATGCGCTGTGTCGTCGTGACCCGCAGATCCCGGGAGTCAGCCACCAGCACTGGGACATCACTCAGCCGGCACCGGCAGCCGTCCAATCATTGGCGGGCAAGGCCACAGCGGTCTTCCACTGTGCGGGCGTGGCCTCGGTCAGCGCCGATGACGACGAACTCTACGGCGTGCGCGTGACCGGGACCAGGAACGTCCTCGACGCGTTCCCCCAGGCTCGCATCGTCCACCTGTCCTCGACGGCGGTGTACTCGATGGCCGACACCGAGACCGAACTGTGGGAAGAGGCCGGCCCGAAGGACCCCACGGAATTCCCCGATGCGTACTCCCGGACCCACGCCCTGGCCGAGCTGCTTGTGGCACGGATTCGCCCGGATGCCGCGATTCTGCGTCCGGCCGCGGTCTACGGCCCCGGTGAGACGATGTTCATGCCGTATCTGGCGAGCCTGGTGAAGAAGGGCGTGCTGCGGCTGCCCGGCGGGGGACGGCAGAAGCTGACGCTGACGCATGTCGACAATGTCGTGCGGGCCGCGCTCGCCTGTCTCGACGTGTCCTCGGCGGCGGGCCCGTTCAACATCGGCGACCCCACCCCGTACCGACTCAAGGACGCCGTGGTCACGCATTTCGCTCGGATGGGCTACGAGCAGGTCGTCATCGACACAGTGGCGAAGGACAAGGCGCTGGTCACGGCGAGGCTCGGACTCAGGGTCAAGCGCGTGTTCAAGCGCGGGAACCGGACCAGGCTCGCCCTCGTCGAGTTCCTCCAGCACGACCGGACCTTCAACCTCTCACGCCAGCAGAGGGTGCTCGGCATCTCGACGACCCAGCACCTCATCCCCTCCCGGTTCCAGTAGCCGGATTCCCGGTCCCGCCGCAGACGGTCGTGCCGCAGACGGTCGCGCCGGACGCGGCCTCTGGGAGCGCGGGTTCCCGCCCCGGCGGCCGCGGACTCAGCGTCGGAGGCCGTGCTGGGCGGCCACGATCTTCGACATCAGTCCGCGGGGAAGGATCCTTTTGAGCAGGAACGGCAGCGGTGCACGGCTGCCGACGGCGTAGAGCTCCCGCGGCCGGGGCGAGATGACGGCATCGACGATCGTGGCCGCCACTGTCTCGGGTGCGATCCCGTCGCGCTCATTGCGGTCGAGATGCTCGAGCATCGTGGACACATCGGTGGCATAGACCGAACCCTCATCGAGGTACTTCGTCCGCCGCAGCCCGATCCCGGTCGCGATCGATCCGGGCTCGACGACGCTGATCCACACGCCGAAGGGGCTGAGCTCCTGACGGGCGGCCGTGGCGAAACCGGCCAGCGCCGCCTTCGACGCCGCATAGGAGCTGCGGTGGGCCAGCGGGAAGCTCGCCAGCATCGATCCGACCATGATGATGCGGCCGTGTCCTCGCCTGCGCATGCCGGGAAGGACGAGCTGGCTCAGACGCACGGGTCCGAAGACATTGGTCTGGAACAGGCGGTCGATGGCGGCGCTCGGCAGCTCCTCGAACGGACCCGATTGGCTCTCGCCGGCATTGTTGATGAGCACATCGACCGCGCCGATCTCCTCGCCGAGCTCCTCTGCCAGTGCGTCCGGCCCATCCGGGTCGGACAGATCGAGTCGCAGATAGCGGACACCGGACACGCGCTGCTCCGGGGCAAGACGCTCGGGGTCACGGCTGGTCGTGATCACCGTGCAGCCCTTGGCCGCCAGGGCTGCGACAACGGCCCGTCCGATGCCCGAGGTGCCGCCGGTGACGAGGGCGGTGAGATCGGTCTGTGCCATCTCAGGTCTCCTTTCGTGTCGACGCCGAGGACGCGAGGAAGCGACCGACCCGCAGACCGGAGAAGATGCACCCGCCCAGGAACGTTCCCTCCAGCGCGTTGTAGCCGTGCATGCCGCCTCCGCCGAAGCCGGTGACCTCACCGGCGGCGAAGAGCCCGGGGATCGGTGCCCCTCCTGCCCCGATGACCTGACCGTCGAGGTTCGTCTCGAGCCCGCCGAGGGTCTTGCGCGAGAGCAGACTCAACCGCACCGCGATCAGCGGCCCGTGCGCCGGATCGAGGATCCGGTGGGGTCTGACCGCTCGGACGACCTTGTCGCCGAGGTAGGCCCGGGCATTGTGGATCGCCTGGACCTGCGCGTCCTTGGAGAAGGCGTGGTCGGTCTGCCGGTCGCGCTGCCTGATCTGGCAGATGAGCCGATCGTGATCGATGACCGGTCCGCGGGAGCGCTCATTCATCCCTGCCACGAGCTCCTCGGTCGTCTCGGCCACGACGAAGTCGGGCCCGTAGTCCTTGAACGCCTCGATCGGCGCCGGGGCGTCGGAGGAGCGCACCCGATCGAGTGTGATGCGGATGTCCTTCTCCGTGAGGTCCGGGTTCTGCTCCGAGCCCGAGAGCGCGAACTCCTTGCGGATGATCGACTCGTTGAGCACGAACCACGAATAGTCGTAGCCGGTCCGAAGGATCGCGGCCATGGTGCGGTTGGTGTCGAACCCGGGGTAGTTCGGGGCCGGGAAGCGGTTGCCCTCGGCGTCGAACCACATCGACGACGGTCCCGGGATGATGCGGATCCCGTGGTCCGGCCAGATCGGATTCCAGTTCTCGATGCCCTCCGTGTACGCCCAGATCCGGTCGCGGTTGATCAGGTTGGCTCCGGCGTCTTCGGAGATCTGCAGCATCCGCCCGTCGACGTGGGCGGGAACACCGGCGAGCATCCTGTCCGGGAACCGGCCGAGGCGCTCGGTCGGCCAGTGCTTCTCCATGAGTTCGAAGTTGTGTCCGATCCCGCCGCTGGTGACGATGACGGCCGGAGCCCGCAGTTCGAAGTCCGCGACCTCCTCCCGGTTCGAGGCGACTCCTCGTCCCGTGTGGCTGGCCGCGAGCACCCGTCCGCGGACGCCGACCACGGCACCGTCCTCGGTGATCAGCTCGTCCACGCGGTGGCGGAAGGCGAAGTGGACCAGCCCGGCGGCCTCGGCGGCCTCGACGGGTTCGCGGAAGACCCGCACCACCTCGGGGCCGGTGCCCCAGGTGAGGTGGAAGCGGGGTACGGAATTGCCGTGCTCTCCGGCCCCGGAGCCACCGCGTTCGGCCCAGCCGACGATCGGAGTCAGGCGCAGGCCCAGGTCGCGCAGGTACTGCCGCTTCTCGCCTGCGGCGAATTCGAGGTACGCCTCGGCCCACGCCCGCGGCCAGCGGTCCTCGTCGCGGTCGAATCCCGCCGAGGTGGCCCAGTCGGCCGAGGCCAGTTCGAGGGAGTCGCGGACGCCGAGGCGGCGCTGCTCGGGGGAGTCGATGAGGAAGAGCCCGCCGAGTGACCAGAACGCCTGCCCGCCGAGGTTGGCGCGGTTCTCCTGGTCGATCACGAGGACGCGCCTGCCGGCCCGGGTCAGTTCATGCGCGGCGACGAGTCCGGCGAGTCCGGCGCCGACGATGATCGTGTCGGGGCGGGTGCGGTCCCGGTCTGCGGACGAATGATCGCTGCCCTGGGGTGCGCTGCCATTGGAACTCATCACCGACTCCTCTGTCGCTGTCGCCGGCGCATGGGCCGGCTCATCGTGCGCATATGCCCGACGGCCTCGAGCCGATCAGACATACGCGCAGTTACCTGCCAGTACAGGCCAGTATCGCAGATTCTGCACGGAATCGGCTCGCGGCGCAGCGTGCGGAGACTCAGCCGTTGAGGGGCCGACTCGCGGCGAAGGGGCGGATGCTCAGCCGTTGAGCGTGTGCTCCAGCCAGTCGGCGGCGGCCGAGAACGACTCGTCCGTGGTCGTCGGATCGATCGGCACGAGCTCACCGTCGGCGCTCGGGTAGCTGCCGAGGAAGGACAGTTTGAGCGCCGCTCGGTGGACGCCCTGCAGCGCTTCGGCCATCCGGGATTCGCGGATGTGGCCGAGCAGGTCGATGGAGAACTGGTAGAGGCCCAGCCCGTTGCCGGTGGGGCGGGACTCGATGCGGGACATGTTGATGCCGCGGCTGGAGAACTGTTCGAGCAGTTCGAGCAGCGAACCGGCCCGGTCCGAACGCAGCGCGGCCACGACGGTGGTCTTGTCGGCCCCTGTGGGGGCCGGGATGGGGCCCGGACGGGTGACGACGACGAAGCGGGTCACGGCATCCTGACGGTCTCCGATGTCTTCGGCGACGACCTTGAGGCCATAGCGTTCGGCTGCCAGCGCCGGGCAGACGGCTGCCACATGATCGCCGGCGTCGTTGGCCAGATCGCGGGCGGCCGCGGCCGTCGAGGATGTCGGAATGTAGACGGCGGTGGGGAAGTTCTCGGACATGAAGGTCCGCACCTGGGCCTCGCCGTGAGGATGGGAGCCGAATGAGGTGACCTCCTGCCGGGAGGTTCCCGGCTTCACGGCCAGCACGAAGCGCACGGGCACGAGCACCTCGGCGATGATCTGGAGGCGACCGTGTTCGGTCAGCGCATCGATCGTCGCCGGCACACCGCCTTCGACCGAGTTCTCGATCGGGACGACGGCGGCGTCGCAGTCGCCTTCGGCGACCGCGTCGAGCGCCGAGGGGGCGTTGCGCATCGGCTGCGTCGAGGCGGTGTCCCGCAGTCCCTGCGAGTCGAGATATTTGAGCAGGGCCGCCTCGGTGAAGGTGGCCTCCGGGCCGAGATAGCCGAATCGCCTCGGACTCACTTGCCACCCTCTTTCCTGTCGTGATCGGTGCGCTCGGACTGCGGTCCGGCCGTGCCGGACCGCTGCGGTCCCGGCCCGGTTGCCCCGGACCGCTTGGCCCGCAGGCGGCGAACGAGGAGAGCGCGGGCGACATCGCGGTACTGGGCGGCCCGGTGCAGCTGCGCTCTGAGGTCGCGGCCGGTGACCCGGTGGTGGAGATCGCATTCGACCTCGGTCACTCGCAGTCCGGCGTTGACGACATCGATGGTCATGGCTGCCTCGACGCCCCAGCCGGCGGCGAAGGGCAGGGCGGCGTCGAAGGCCTCCCGTGTCAGGCAGCGCATGCCCGACAGCGGCTGGGTCGCCTCGAAGCCGCTGAGCTCGGCGATGCCCTTCTTCGCCAGCCCGACGACGAAGCCGAACCCTCCGCCCCTGCGCTTCTGCGCGGGCAGGATCGCGATCGTCATATCGGCCTGCCCGGCCAGGACCGGATCGGTCAGAGGCGCAGTGCCGACCGCGGAGTCCTCGAGGTCGCCGTCGATGAACAGCAGCGCTCGATGGTTCGGATCGGCACCGAGATCGGCATCGGAGATCTCCCGGTTGCGCAGAGCGAAGGCCCCGGTCATCATGGCCGCTGCCTTGCCCTTGTTCTTCGGGTGGGTGATGACCTCGGCCCCGGCCCGCCGGGCCAGGGTGCCCGTGTCATCGCTCGATCCGTCGTCGACGACCATGACGATGTCGGCCCCGGGGATCCGCTTGGCCGCGGTCACGGTCGCGCCGATGCGCTCGGCCTCGTTCATCGCGGGGATGATGGCGGCGACCGCCTCGGGGGCGGGGTTCGGATGTGCACTCATGCGTTCTCCTGTCCGACGCGTACGCCGGCCAGGGCAGGGCCACGGTGCGCTCCGTGACTCGGCCCGCCGACGCTCGAGTCGCGGATGTCAGTGGATGGTCAGCTGGCGGGACACGATGCCCGAGCGGACGCGGCGGGCCTCGGTGCTCATCGGCTCGGTGGTGTTCAGCGCCTCGTCCATGCGCTCGCCGAATGCGGCGATGGGCTCTTCGACGTCGTCGACCGGGGTGCCGAACTCGAGTTCCCAGACCGGGATGATGATGCCGTGGGCGCGGAAGTAGCCGAGGAAGGAACCGATGCCGCCGAGGTCGTTGGCGTTCTCGGCCTGCAGTCGGGCCATGGCGTCGACGATGCGGTCCTCACCCTCGGGGCGAGCCCAGCGGACGTAGGTGCGTCCGGACATCTCGGTCCAGTAGGCGGAGGCAACCGAGGCGAGCTTCTCCGTCGGGGCGACCGAATCGTTGGCCTGCTGGAGGGCGGCGGCGACGTCCGGATCGGTCTCGGCCTCGGGCAGCGCCCAGTAGTCGAAGTTCTCGAGCACGCGGACGTCGAAGGGGTGCGAGGTGTCGAGGATGTCCTGCAGGCGCGGGCCCTCACCGGGTTCGGTCGTCGATTCGATCGAGGTCCCGGGGGCGGCCTCGACGGCGGCGAGGATTCCGCGGGCGACGTCACGGGAGGCATCGGTCGAGGACACGGGCACCTGCATGCCGGCCAGGATCCGGCCGTCGTCACGGTGCCAGGCCTGCCAGGCGGCGGGCAGGAGCGAGGCGATCGTGACCTCGTGGCCGCCGTAGGCCCCGGTCAGCTTCGCGGTCGCAGTGGCCGCGGGCACGAGTTCGCGCAGGCAGATGATGTCCGCCTCGAACGGCAGGTCCGCGAACGGACGCGCGACGAAAGCCGTGGCCTGGGCCCGCGCGAGGCGTTTGGCGATGAGTTCTTCCTTGGAGCGCTTCGACTTCTTTCCCATGGGAGGCAAGTCTAGTCGGTGGCCCGCTCTCCGCGCGGATCGGTTCAGCCTTCGCGGGAGACCGGGATGAAGTACCGCGTGGTGTTCGACTCATCCATGCGCACCTGCAGCTTGTCGCCCGGGTGCGGGAAGGCCGAGCGCTCGGGGTTGTCGGGGGTCAGCCCGAGCGTCTCGAGACGGATGATCCCGTGCCGGCCCACCTCGTCGGCGGCGAGGACATAGGAATGGTTGAGCTCGCGGATCGTGACCTCGATGGCCGGGTCGGTGGGCTCCTCCACCTCGGCGAAGGACCGCAGGGGTGCGGCATTGCCCAGACCCAAGTAGGCGCCGACGTCATCGGCGATGTAGCCGGCCACGGAATCGGCCTGGGCCAGGAGTTCGGAGAGGATGACCGAGAGCCGCTCCTGCTGCGGATCCGATTTCAGGGCCTGGCCGGGCTTGAACAGGTGCTCCTCGGCCAGCACGCACCAGGCGTCCTGCAGGATCGTGCGCAGCTGGAGTTCGACGAGCACCGAGGGCTCGGCTTCGAAGGGGACTTCGACGATGAGATGCCGACCCCGGTAGCCGGAGGGCTTCGGAGTCGCGGAGTAGTCGCGGACCTCGGCGATGGAGAGGTTGGTGTCGTCGCCCTCGGTGAGCAGGTCCCACAGGGCCGTCTGCTCGCGTTCGGTGCGACACACGACGCGAGCGCCGACGACATCGATGACCTGGTTCTCGACTTCGACGGATTCGTGGATCTCGTCATTGGAGTCGGCGAGCTTGCGGCGCAGCTTCTCACCGGTGCGCATCCGATCCTTGATCCGCCCCTCGACCACTCGCACACGGTCACCGGACAGCAGGGGCGAAGGAGTGCGGACGGACTCGACCCAGTCGTTGACCGTCTCGAGCGCGGCTCTCCAGGTGGACTCACGTCGGTCGTAGGCTTCGTCGACCAGTTCGCGGACAGTTGCTGACATCCTCGTCACCTTCCTAGCTCCTGATTCAACTTCACCAGAAGACCGGGGAGATGTCCATGCTTGGAGCGCGGATGTTGCCGACGAGCGTCGAAGGGTGAGACGGGCGCCGAGGCGCCGGGCGAACCGGCGGTGTTCAGAGTGCGTAGTCGACGATGACCGGGGCGTGGTCGGAAGCGCCCTTGCCCTTACGCTCCTCCCGGTCGATCGACCCGGACGCCGCGGTCTTCGCCAGAGCCTCCGAGGCGAGTTGGAAGTCGATGCGCATGCCCTGCTTCTTCGGGAACCGCAGCTTCTGGTAGTCCCAGAAGGTGTAGACCCCGGGCCCGGGCGTGAACTGACGCGTCACTTCGGTCAGGCCCGCGCCGAGCAGGTCGTCGAAGGACCGGCGTTCGGCATCGGAGACATGAGTGGCGCCATCGAACTCGGCCATGTCCCAGACGTCCTCGTCCAGCGGGGCGACATTGAAGTCCCCGCACAGGACGAGCTTCTTCTCCGGCTCGGCGGTCAGCTTGGCGGCGATGTCGGCCGTCAGCGCCCGATACCACTCGAGCTTGTAGTCGTAATGGGGGTGGTCGAGTTCGCGGCCGTTGGGCACATAGAGCGAGTAGACGCGCACACCGTTGCAGGTCGCCGACAGTGCGCGGGCCTCGACGACGGGATCCTCCGTGCCGAAGGCGGGAATGTTCGCGAAACCGATCTCGGGCTCTGTCAGCCCGACGCGGGAGGCGATGGCCACGCCGTTCCACTGGTTGAGCCCATGGAAGCTCACCTCATAACCGCGGTCGGTGAACAGCTCCTGGGGGAACTGCGCGTCCTTGCATTTGAGCTCCTGGATGGCCAGGACATCGACATCTGAGCGATCCAGCCAGGCCCCGATGCGATCGTGGCGGGCGCGGATCGAGTTCACATTCCACGTAGCGATTCTCACCCTCCCACCCTAAGCTGTCGGCCCCCGCGGAGAAAGCGCGGCCCGCATCGCCCACGCACCCCTGCGGGCCCGCCCCAGTTGCGTGCGGCCCGACCCGCCCCAGTTGCGTGCGAACCCCGCCCCCGGGCACATGGGCGGGGTCGATAGGCTGGTGCCATGTCTGACGCTGCCAACAACCACCTCGGCCACGACGGTGGAACCTACCCCGACTCCTACTATGTGCGACTGGGCGAGGACCGTCTGGTCTCGACTCTGCACAGTCAGGGAGCCTGGCAGCCGGGAGAGCAGCACCTGGCCCCGGCCTCGGGCCTGGTGCTCGCCGAGATCGAGCGCCGCCTGCCCAGTGACAAACTCGTCTCCCGGGCGACCTTCGACGTCCTCGGCGTCATCCACTCCGGAGAGTTCACCATCGACGTCGAGGTCATCCGTCCCGGTCGCACCATCGAGCTCGTCGCGGCCCATATGCGGCACGGAGACCGCACGAGCGTCACCGCCCGGGTATGGCGACTGCAGGCCTCGGAGACCGAGCCCGTCGCCGGCGACGAATGGCCGACGCTGCCGCCGGCGACCGAACTGCCGGCGAGCCCGTTCACGGACCGCTGGGGCGGAGGCTACATCGCCTCGCTCGAAGGCCGACAGTGCGATGATGCCCGCCCCGGCTGCGCCCGGTCGTGGCTGCGCAGCCCCTATCCGCTCGTCGACGGGGAGACCGATCCGCCGACCGCGGCCTTCGTCAAATTCGTCGACACCGCCAACGGTCTGGCCGTGCGCGCGGACCCGAAGACGACGTTCTTCGCGAACGTTGACCTCTCCGTCCACCTCACCCGTGTGCCCGAAGCCGGCTGGATCGGCTTCGACACGAAGGTGGCCTTCGGTCCGACGGGGCTGGGCGAGACCAGCAGCGTGATCAGCGACAGCAGAGGCCCGATCGGCACCGCCGCGCAGTCGCTGACCGTCCGCAGAGGCCGCGGCGCCGTATGAGCCGCGGACTCCCGCACTCGCCGCGTACTGCGCCCGGGCACCGGGACGGCGCCTCGCCGAGGCGGGACCCGGCCCCCGGGCCGCGTGCCCTCATCACCGGGGCGAGCTCCGGTCTGGGGCGCGGCTATGCGCGCACGCTGGCCTCGCAGGGCTATGACCTCGTGCTCGTCGCACGCGACGAGACCCGACTGCGGGAGCTGGCCGAGCGGCTGCGCACCACCCGGGACACCCGCGTCGAGGTGGTCGCGGCGGACCTGTCGACCCCGGACGGCATCGACGCCATCCGTCAGGTCATCGACTCCGAGACCGTCGATGTGCTCATCAACAATGCCGGCTACGGGCTGCGCGGCCGCCTGCTGGAGACGGACATCGCCGAGCTCAACGACCAGGATCGGGTGTTGACCGGGGCGGTCAGAGAGCTGTCCCTGGCCGCGGCCCGGAGGATGGACGCCCGCGGCCGAGGCGGAATCGTCAACGTCTCCTCGCTGGCCGCGGTGACGACGATGGGCCAGTACGCGGCCTCGAAGGCCTCGACGCTGGTGTTCACCGAGGCGCTCGCCGGGGAGCTGCGCGGCAGCCCGGTGACCGTGACCGCCGTCCTGCCGGGTTTCGTCCGCACGGAGTTCCATGACCGCCTCGGCGTGGATCGTCCCGGGCCCGCAGGGATCTGGCTGAGCGTCGACCAGGTCGTCGAGCAGTCGCTGCGCGATGCCCGGGCGGGCAGGGTCGTGTCGGTGCCCGGGCGCATGTATTCGCTGGTCGCGCTGGCCGCGCCGCTGGTTCCCCGGCCATTGATGCGCTGGGGGTCGAGCGGGTTCTCCTTCGCGCGCGAGCGGGGACGCTGATCGGGTCCCGGACGGGGGACGCTCACCGGTGGCTTCGGAGCACGGTCCGGGCGCGATCCGCAGGGCTTCGGCGAGCGGAACTGATGATTCGACTGTCTCGCAGTGAGCCTGTCACCAGGGATTCTATTTCCTCGGAATCTGTGTTAGAGGGCCTCTCGGAGAATAAGATGGTCGCTGAGATTCTTTACAAGCGACACGAAAGTGTGGTCAAATTAATGGTGTTCGCCCGGTGGGGATCGGGTGGACACAACGGACGTATGGGGATGCGTCCGGGTACTCGAGGGGAGTGCTGCGAGGACCCCGGGATGTCGCGATCACGCGCCCCGGGGTCTTTGTCATTCACCCGGGCTCCTCGTCAGCGATGAGCGTCCGCGCCCCGGTCGCCGGCCCGGGACAGAAGAAGCGGGCCCGCGCAGATGCTGCGGACCCGCTTTGGGTGAGTGGGGACTCAGTGCGTGTGCACTCAGGCGGTCTTCTTCTTCGACCGTCCGGTGATGAGGCCCCAGATGATGAGCACGATGAGCGAACCGCCGATCGCGCACAGCCAGGTCGACAGCGAGAAGAACTCATTCATCTCGGCATTGAAGATGGCCCCTCCGAGCCAGCCGCCGAGCATGGCTCCGATGACACCGATGATGAGCGTGGCGAAGATCCCGCCGCCCTGCTTGCCGGGAAGGATCGCCTTGGCGATGGCTCCCGCGATGAGTCCGAGGATCAGATATGCGATGAAACCCATGATGCTCATGTCCCTTCTGAATCTGGTGACCGGCTCTGGAGCGGCCCTTCCGGCCATGGTAAAACAGCCGCACGCGGTTTGAGTCAAGATGTGTTGATTCTTTATGACATCGGTACGCAGGTCCGGAACTGGGACCGGGCTGAATGGTCGCCCGACCGCCTCCGACTAGACTGGAGGCCATGACCGACAGCGCAGACACTCGCCGACAACTGCTCGACCTCATCGACGAACTTGCCGTGGTGCGCGGCAAGGTGACTCTCTCCTCGGGCAGGGAGGCCGACTACTACCTCGATCTGCGCCGAGTCACCCTCGATCACCGCTCCGCACCGCTCATCGGCGACGTCGTCCTCGACCTGCTCGAGTCCGAGGGGCTGCTGG
Organism: Candidatus Brevibacterium intestinavium; assembly: GCA_019117545.1. Taxonomy (GTDB): domain Bacteria; phylum Actinomycetota; class Actinomycetes; order Actinomycetales; family Brevibacteriaceae; genus Brevibacterium; species Brevibacterium intestinavium. The sequence goes on along the minus strand of DWZN01000050.1, from coordinate 5,617 downwards.
GTGGCATCGACGCCGTCGGAGGCCTGACGATGGGCGCCGATCCCGTCGGCACCGCGGTCATGCACCGCTCGGTCGTGCGCGGCCGGCCCCTTGACTCCTTCGTCGTCCGCAAGGAGGCGAAGAAGCACGGCATGTCCCGTCGGGTCGAAGGCCCCGAGGTCAAGGGCAAGCGGGTCATCGCCGTCGAGGACACCTCGACGACGGGCGGATCCGTGCTCACCGCGGTCGACGCGCTCAGGGAAGCCGGCGCCGAGGTGGTTGCCGTGGCCGTGGTCATGGACCGTGACACCGGCGCCAAGGAACGAGTCGAGGCGACCGGAATCCCCTACCTGACCGCATTGACGACCGCGGATCTCGGGCTTGACTGAGACCCGCCTCGGCGAGGGCGGGGTCCGGTCGCTCGCCTGCGTGCGGGGCCGGATTCGAGCGCCTTCGCGGGGTCGATGCGGACCCACCGATCACGACCTGGGACTCGACTGGCAATTCGGTCGAAATCGAGGTCGTGGTTTGAAACACGTCTCTGATTTCAACACGATAGATGAGACACTCCCACAGTATTGCCTGATGCAACAGTAAGGATGACGCGTGCTCACACTGAGAGAGATTTCCCTGCGCAAGGGAAAGCGGACGTATCTGGACGAGGTGAGTTTCACCGCCGAGGCGGGCCGGATCACCGCGATCGTGGGAACCCGTTCGGCGGGGAGGACCGAACTGGTTCGCGTCATCATGGGTCTGATCACCGCCGATGAGGGAAGCGTCGAGCTCGAGGACTTCGAGCTCGACTTCGGCGATCGGCAGAACTTCGGCTACCTGCCTGCCGAGCGCGGCGGCTATCCGAACATGCGCGTCATCGATCAGATCGTCTACCTCGCGCGCCTGCACGGGATCACGCTGGGCGCGGCCGAACGCAATGCGCTGACCCTGCTGTCGCATCTCGAGCTCGCCGATCGCGGCTATGCGCCGCTGAAGAACCTCTCGGGCGCGGAGATCGCGCGCGTCGACATCGCCGCGACCCTGGCCGCCGACCCCGATGTCGTCGTCATCGACGACGCCTTCGCCGGACTCGATGCGGAATCGCTCAGGCTCGTCATGTCCCTGCTGCGTGCGCACGCGTCCTCGGGAGTGCCCGTCGTCCTGGCCACCAACGACTGGGAGGCCGCGCAGACATTCGCCGATGACGTCATCATCCTGAGTCAGGGCAGGGTGACCGCCTCGGGCAGCGTCGAGAAGCTCCTCGGCGGTCCCCGCTACCGGATCGAGGCCGACGACGCCGAGGCGGCCCGCAGCGCGCTCGAATCCCGCCAGGGCATCAGCGACGTGACCGCTGCCGACCGTGATGAGACGGTGATCAGCTTCCGCGCCGATGATGCGAAGACCGCCGCCGCCGGTGCGGCGGCGATCGACGGACTGAAGAACTTCGAAAGTGTCCGCCCGACACTGGCCGAGCAGTACAAGGAGGCTCTGTAATGGCACGCAAGGACAAGGGTGCGAACGAGGAGTCCCCTGAACCGCTCGTGTCGAAGGGCACGGCCGGTGAGGGCATCGACGACCTCGGCGCCCCCATCGATGACGAGCACGACGTGATCGAGGACGAGACCGGTCAGGACTCGACCGATGCGGATTCCGCAGGCGCGGCCGAAGCGGACTCGGCCGCCTCGGCGAAGAGTGAGTCGGCGAAGGCGGATGCGACCGCCGGGCTCGACGACGTTCCCTTCGAGCTCGCCGAGGACACCCCCGACCCCGATGAGCTGCCGGAGACCGGGCTGGTCTCGGAGTTCGTCGATGTCGGCAATCGACAGGCCTCATGGCTGGTGTCGAACCGTGAGAGCACCGCTGCGCTGCGCAGCCCCTACTTCCTCGTCACCGCCGCCGTGATCATCCTCGGCGTCCTCGCCGCGATCGTCACCGGCATCGTCACCGACGCGCAGAAGGACTCGGGCACACCGTCCATGGCGATGGTCGGGGTTGGCGACCAGGCCCAGATGTACGAACAGCAGCTGGGTGTGGAGATCACCGACGCCGAGGACACGACCGAGGCCGAGAAGCTGGTGCGCGAGGGCAAGGTCGACGCGGCATTCATCCAGGATCCCAGCGGCCAGGGACAGCCGACGATCATCGCGCTCGACAAGCAGCCGGAACAGCTGCTGGAGAAGCTCGCGCCGGAGACCGAGGCCACGCTGCTGCAGACTCCGGCCGTCGAGGAATCGGTGGCCACACCGCTGCTGTGGGCCATGGTGGCCTTCTCCCTGCTCGTCGTCGCCACGCTCGGCACGGCGCTGTACCAGAACCTGCGCCTGGAGAAGCGCAACCGGATCACCGAGATCATCGCGGCCACGATTCCGCCCCGGGCCTCGGCCTCGGGTCGGATCACGGGCACCCTGTCGCTGGTCGTCATCCACCTGGTGGCGGCCGCGGTCGTGACCGAACTCGGGCTGTCGCTGTCGGGCAAGACCTCCCTGGCCTTCGCCATGCTGCCGGGGCTGGGCTGGTTCGCTCTGACGCTGCTGCTGACCGCGTGGTCGGTCTTCGCGCTCCTGGTCTGGGCATCGACCGTGGTCGGGTCCAAGGCCCGGACGACCTTCCTCACGATCATCGGAGTCATCACCGTCGGCGGGTTCTTCGCCCCGGTCATCATCGGGGCATCCGGCCTGACCGCGAAGATCCTGTCCTGGACGCCATTCACCTCGCCGCTGGGCATCGCCGGACGATTCTTCGGCGGGCAGGCCGAATGGTGGGAGGGCCTCGTCGCCGCCGGCATCGCTCTGGTCCTCGCCGTCATCCTCCACGCCCTGGCCTCGGGCGCCTATGTGCGCTCGGTGCTGCGCGGCGGCGGACGCGCGGGCAAGAAGGTCAAGATGAGCAAGCGCGCGCAGAAGGTCGGCGCCGCCTCGGGCAAGGCCGAGTCGGACTCCGCCTCGGCGAAGGCCGACGCGAAGTCTGCCGACGCGGGCGCCGGATCCGAGGCTGACAGCGCGGACGGGGAGGCTGACAGCGCGGACGCGGAGGCCGCCTCGGCGCAGGACTCCGAAGACGTGAAGGACGAAGAGGACGCGAAGTCGGCGGATGATTCCCGCGACGAGAAGTGACCGACAGCGCTGAACCGCAGGTGGGGGTCGGTCCGTGGACCGGCCCCTGGCCTGTGGGCGAGCACTTCGATCCGGAGCTGCTGCGCGAGGGCGATCGACGCAATGTCGTCGACCGGTACCGGTACTGGAAGCACGACGCGATCGTGGCCGATCTCGACAGCTGCCGCCACGACTTCCATGTGGGCGTCGAGAACTGGCAGCACGATCTCAACATCGGTTCGGTGGTGCGCACCGCCAATGCCTTCAACGCTGCGGCCGTGCACATCGTCGGCAAGCGCCGATGGAACCGTCGCGGGGCGATGGTCACGGACAAGTACCAGCACATCATCCACCATCCGAGCGTGGACGAGCTGCTGTCCTGGTGCGCGGCCAACGACATGCCGCTGCTGGGCATCGACAACTTTCCCGACTCCGTGCCGCTGGAGACCTACGATCTGCCCAGACGCTGCCTGCTGCTGTTCGGACAGGAGGGCCCCGGGCTGAGCGAGGAGGCGCACCTGGCCAGTCGGGCCGTGCTGTCCATCGCCCAGTACGGTTCGACGCGGTCGATGAACGCCGCTGCCGCCGCCGCGATCACCATGCACTCCTGGGTCCGCCGCCACGTCTATGACCAGCCGGTGAACTGACGAGCCGCGCTTCCGCTCCGGTTCTTCCGCGCCGGTTCTGTCTCCTGCGGGTGGATCCGCCGCGATTCGCGCTGGGATTTCGCGACGGATCCGCCCGTAGGAGACACGGCTGTCAACGGGACCGGTGCGAGGAAGCCGCCGCATCCGTGGAGACGAAGAAGCGCCGAGGCGGCACGACCAGGATCGTGCCGCCTCGGCGCTACTCGTTGGCTGGGCCCTGGTGGCGCGGGCCCTCGTCGAGCGGTCGCGAGCCTCAGCTGAGGTCGGCTGCGTGGGGCTCGATGAGTCCTCCGAGCTCGGCCAGTTCGGCGGTCAGGGAATCCGCATCGTCGAAGGTGCGAGCCATGACCGTCAGGCGCTTGGCGTAGTGACCGATGGGGTATTCCATGGTCATGCCGATGCCGCCGTGCATCTGAATCGATTCCTGACTGATGTTGCGGGCGGCCCGGTCGACGACGATCTTCGCGGCGATGACGTCGCGATGACGGTCCTTCTCCGCGCCGACGGCTTCGGAAGTCACGGCCAGGCGCGAATACATGGCCATGCTGCGGGCATATTCGAGTTCGGCGTAGAGGTCGGCGGCACGGTGCTGCAGTGCCTGATTCACGCCGATGGGGGCACCGAACTGCTCGCGCGTCTTGAGGTACTCCGCGGTCATCGTCAGGGAGGCCTCGAGCGCGCCGACGGCCTCGGCCATGATCGCGGCGTTGCCCAGGTCGATGACCTCGGTGAGGACCTCGCGGGCGTCGGCGGCGTCGAGTCGCTGACCGGGGGTGTTCTCGAGTTTGAGGTTCGCGCTGCCGAGGCCGTCGGCCTGGCGATGAGCGACCCGAGTCAGGCCCTCGGCATCGGCGGCGACCAGGTACAGGCCGAGGTCGCCGTTCTGCGAGGCGGTGACGATGAAGTGATCGGCGACGTCGCCGCCGAGCACGTTGTTCTTCTCGCCGCTGAGGGTGACTGCGCCATCGGCGGTCGCCGTGGCGGTCGTTTCGGGGGTGTCGACGGCATAGCGCAGACTCGGCTCGAGCGCGGCCAGGGCGAGGAAGGTCTGTCCTTCGCACACTCCCGGCAGGATGGCCTGCTTCTGCTCCTCGTTGCCGGCGAGCAGGAGAGCATTCGTCCCGAGCACCGCGGTGGCGAGGAAGGGCTCGAGCACCAGGGAGCGGCCGAACGCCTCGGCGACCACGGCCACCTCGTTGAAGGTCATGTCCGCACCGCCGTAGCTCTCGGGCACGGACAGGCCCAGCAGGCCCATCTCGGCGAAGGCCTGCCACTTCTGTCGTGAGATGCCCTCGTCGCTGCGGAGGATCTCCTCGCGCTGGGCGGCGTCGTACTCGCTGCGCAGGTACTTGTGCAGTGTGCTGGCGAGTTCCTGTTGAATGTCGTTGAGTTCAAGATCCATGAGTTGTCCTCTTTAAGAAATCGTATGAGCGCCGGTATCTCAGAGACCGAGCAGCGCCTTCGAGATGATTCCGCGCTGCACCTCGGACGAACCGCCGTAGATGGTGACCTTGCGGGTGTTGAAGTAGGAGGGGAGGGCATCGACGGCACCGTGGGGCAGATCCGACAGACCCTGGCCCTGGACGCGGTCGGAGACGAAGTCGAGACCCTGCGGACCGAGGACATCGACGAGGAGCTCGGAGATGTCCTCCTGCAGCTGGGAGCCCTTGAGCTTGAGCACCGACGAGCGAGGATCCGGCTTGTCCGAACCGGCTGCCTGGGTCGACAGGATCCGCAGCTGGGTCATCTCGAGGGCGGTGAGTTCGGTTTCGATCCGCGTCAGACGAGCCGAGAACAGGGGATCGTCGAGCAGAGTGCCGCGAGCGGTCTTCGTCACCGCGGCATAGGCCTTGGCGCGGGCGAGGTTGACCTTCGAGGCGCCGATGCGAGCGATGCCGGTGCGCT
>DWZN01000005.1 GCA_019117545.1 Candidatus Brevibacterium intestinavium | reverse complement strand
TTCCTCATGCACAGGGTTCTGATCAGGGATTATCAGAGAATTCATCGCAGCCTCGGGCACGGTTCGACAGCCCCGCGAGGCCCGCTTCGAGCTGGTGAGCGCCGGCGCGAAGGCACCGTGGTCGAAGGCCTTGATCCCACTCCCCGATGGGGTTAGCGTCGAGACCACGGACCGCGTTGCCTCTGACACGATCATCGACCTGAAGTGAACGAGGTGGCGATGGCCATCTCCGACAACCGTGCGAAAGAGTGGGACCCCATGAGCGACGAGAAGAAGAATCTGCCCGACGGCGCAGCAGGAGAGGACCACGACACCGAGAAGGAGATCGACTCGTCCGCTGTCAGCGTCGGTTCCGAGACCGAGGAAGAAGGCAGTTCGCAGACTCCCGAGGAGAGGCTCGAGCAGATCGCGGCCGACCACGATGTGCCCGTAGACCGAGACCCCAAGGAAGCCCAGGCCGCCGGCGAAGGCGCAGTGTCCTCCGACGACAGCGATTCGTCGCTCGACAACGGCCGCGATGTGCGCGGTGGCGACACGAAGGAGGACGAGGACACCAGCTCGGAGCCGCCGGACTGAGCAGCCGCCTCGGCGAGGGTGTCTGCTGCAGGCGTGAAGTCTCGCAGGACTCCTCCGCACCGTCCACGATGCAAGAACTCCGTGGACACAACTGTGCGCCCCTGAGGGGATTTGGCAAGGTAGGGATATGACTACACGCGCTGGCCAGTTGGCCCAGGATCAGGATCTCGTGGACATCCCCGCGCTTCTCGACTCCTATCACGATCTCGTTCCCGACCCCTCCGTGCCCACCCAGGCCGTGAGCTTCGGCACCTCTGGACATCGCGGATCGAGCTTCAATCGCTCCTTCAACGAGGCGCACATCGCGGCCATCACCGCGGCCATCGTCGACTTCCGCAGGGACAAGGGCATCCGCGGCCCGATCTTCCTGGGCCGGGACACCCACGCTCTGAGTGAGCCCGCGTTCCTCACCGTCCTCGAAGTCCTCGCCGCCGCCGAGGTGCACGCGCTCATCGACGAGCGTGACGGCTTCACCCCCACCCCGGCGGTCTCACACGCGATCCTCGGCTACAACGCCGGGAAGTCCCGCGCCGATGCCCAGGCCGACGGCATCATCGTCACCCCCAGCCACAACCCGCCCTCCGACGGCGGCATCAAGTACAACCCGCCCCACGGCGGACCGGCCGGCACCGAGACCACGACCTGGATCGCCGACCGCGCCAACGCCTACCTGGCCGACGGGTGGGAGAAGATCCCGCGCACCGGTTTCCAGCGCGCCTTCCACCTGGAGAACACTGAGAACTTCGACTACGTCGCGAACTACGTCGATGACCTCGGCTCCGTCGTCGACCTCGACATCGTCCGCAGCTCCGGGCTGAGGATCGGCGCCGACCCCTTGGGCGGGGCCAGTGTCGACTTCTGGGCGGCCATCGCCGAGGACTACGATCTCAACCTCACCGTCGTCCACCCCGATGTCGATCCCACCTGGTCGTTCATGACGCTCGACTGGGATGAGAACATCCGCATGGACTGCTCCTCGCCCTATGCGATGTCCGGCCTCATCGCCTCCCGCGACGACTATGACATCTCCACGGGCAATGACGCCGACGCCGACCGGCACGGCATCGTCACCCCCGATGCGGGGCTGATGGACCCGAACCACTACCTGGCTGCGGCCATCGACTACCTGCTCAGCTCGCGTTCCGAGTGGCCGGCCGGGGCGGGGATCGGCAAGACGCTGGTCACCTCGTCGCTGGTGGATCGGATCGCAGCCTCCCACGACCGGAAGCTGTTCGAGGTCCCCGTCGGCTTCAAATGGTTCGTCTCCGGCCTGCTCGATTCGACTCTGGCCTTCGGCGGGGAGGAATCGGCGGGTGCGTCGTTCCTGCGCCGAGACGGCAGGGTGTGGTCGACGGACAAGGACGGCATCATCCTCGCTCTGCTCGCGGCCGAGATGACCGCGAAGACCGGCCAGACGCCGTCGCAGAGGTATGCGGGACTGGCCGCGAACTTCGGCGCCAGCGCCTATGCCCGTCAGGACGCCCCGGCCACCCGTGAGCAGAAGGCGAAGCTCGGAGCGCTCGCAGCCTCCCAGGTCAACGCGAAGACCATCGGCGGTGAAGCCGTCAAGTCAGTGCTCACCTCGGCGCCGGGGAACAACGCCCCCATTGGGGGACTGAAGGTGACCACGGACAATGCCTGGTTCGCCGTGCGTCCCTCGGGCACGGAGGACGTGTACAAGATCTACGCGGAATCCCTGCGCGACGAGGACCACCTGCGCACCGTCCAGCACGATGCCCGGACCCTGGTCGACGGCGTGCTGAAGTAGGCGTTCCCGTCACTGCGCCGTCGGCGCGAAGAACGCGGGCTCACAGCGACTTGAGGATGTCTGCGAGCCTGTCCGCGGTCGCCTCGAGTTCGCGAGCCTGGTCGAGCAGCTTCGCATGCTCGCGCTCGAGCGTGGCCACGGTGTCGGCACCCGCTGAGCCATTCATGCATGGCAGGAGCTCTCGAATCACCTCTGTGCCGAGGCCGGCATCGATGAGTCTGCGATAGAGCAGCACGCGCTCGACGGCATCGGCTGGATACCTTCGCTGACCGCCCTGGGTCCGCTGCGGCGCAAGAAGTCCCTGCTCCTCGTAGTAGCGAAGGGCGCGAGGACTGCAGCCCGCCCGGCGTCGATCGACCTTCCCGGCGTCGAGGCCATCGGCCTCGACGTCACGGAGCCGGACCAGGTCGACGCTGCCGCTCGCGCGGTCGGCGCAGCGGACATCGTCATCAACAACGCGGGGTTCTCCTCGTTCGCGCGCCTCGTCGACGGGGGCGTGGATGACATCCGCCGCGAGATCGATGTCAACTACTTCGGAGCATTGCACGTGGTCAGGGCGTTCGCACCGGCCATGCGGGAACGCGGTCGCGGGGCGTTCGTCAACGTCTCGTCCGTCATGGCGTGGCTCGGCTACGAGCACTCGAACTCCTACGGCGCGTCCAAGGCCGCCAATTGGGCGATGTCGAACGGGCTGCGCGAAGAGCTCGCCGGAGCAGGCATCCAGGTCAGTTCCCTCCTGCTCGGCAGCACCGACACGGACATGATGAAGGGCATCGACGCACCGAAGAACCGCCCCGAGGCGCTCGTCGCCACCGCTTTCGATCAGTTCGAAGACGGGGTGGTCGAGATCCTGGCCGACGAGGCGGCAGTGGCTCTCAAAGCCGGTCTGTCGGACGATCGGGGCCGGTTCGCGAAGTGATTCGGTTCGATGGCCGGGCGGGAATCACCCCCTCAGAGTTCGACGTCCTGATTCTGCGGGGGCAGGGCCGCGATGGCGGGGTGGTCGCGTTCGGTGTTGCCGAGCTTCGCCGCCCCACCGGGTGAGCCGAGCTCGTCGAAGAACTCGACGTTGTAGCTGTAGTACTCCTCCCACTCATCCGGGACGTCGTCTTCGTAGAAGATCGCTTCGACCGGGCACACCGGTTCGCAGGCGCCGCAGTCGATGCATTCGTCAGGATGGATGTAGAGGCTGCGCGCGCCCTCGTAGATGCAGTCGACCGGGCATTCGTCGACACAGGCCCTGTCCTTGACATCCACGCACGGCTGCGCGATCACATACGTCATGCGTTCTACCGCCTTTCTCCAAGTCACGCGGAGCTCATGGCAGGCTCTGGCGTTCCTCACACCGGTTTCCCGGGTCTGGTCCCACCATAGTGAACTTCGGACCGCGGGCATATGATCCCGATCATGTTCGACGGCCTCGGCCGAGGAGACCGGGGCGACGGTCGGTTCGGCAGCCGGACGTGGGGTCGGCAGGCAGACGGCCGCGGGGTTGACGAGCAGTCGCCGGGTCGGTGTCAGACGCGGGGTTCGTGTCCGTTGCCGAGTTCGTGTCAGTTGTCGGTCCAGTCAGCTCGTGGCGATCTCGTGGAGCAGGCCCGGGTCGACGATCGCTGTCCACTGCCGCCCGAAATCGACGGCTCCTGCCGCGCGCAGCCGCCCGAGCGCACGGCTCGCGGATTCGGGAGTGATCCGGGCGATGGCCCCGAGGTCGGCACGGCTGAGGGGAACGGACAGCTCGATTCTTCCCTCGTTCACTCGCCCCAGCTTCTCCGACAGGCTCAGCAGCACGGCGGCCACCCGCCGATCCGCGCTGCCGACGGTCAGCTGCTCGAGCGCCTGGTAGGACTGCTCGAGTCGCTCGGCGAGTTCGTCGAATGCCGCCATTGCGACCTTCGGGTATCTCTCCAGAACGCTGCGGACGACACTCACCGGAAGTCCGATGATGCACGAATCGACCATGGCCACAGCGGTCTCAGCACAGTGTTCGATGCGCGTGAGCGTCCCGAAGCTGTCCCCCGGACCGAGCACTGACACGACGGCATTGTCACCTCGTGGAGACGGGCGCAGCAGCTTCACCGCTCCCGAGGCGACCACGAACAGAGAACCGGCACGGTCACCGGCCCGATAGATCCGCTCTCCTGCGATGTAGCCGGGAGCACTGACCCGCCCCTCGAGCGCGATGAGTTCGTCGGCGGGCAGCGATGCGAAGAGAGGCGCATGGGTCAGCGCCTCGAGGCGGACCGTGTGCCGGCACGCGGAAGGGGCCGCCGAACACGGGGACAGAGGAAGCGAGAGGTGTTGTGGCACGGTCTCCCCATCCTCTCAGGCTGTCGTCGTTCCGAGGCACTGCCCACACTACTCCGTCACCCTCGGGCCGGTTCGGGTCACGATCGGATATCGCTGCGCCAACGGAATTGCCGAGAACATCACCGACCCCGAACGCCCACAGCTGCCGAAGCATCGCCAGCAGGGCGTCGTCACCACCGAGCTCGCAGGAAGAATCGACTGCCGCCGGCTGGTCGCCTGCCCACCTGTGACAACCGCTGCCACACGATCGCAATATTCCTGTCGTCGGTCTATGACCGTTTCCAAGTCTCCATTCAGTCTCCGTTGTCGCGTCCTCAAATTCGAGGACAATACTGATCTGCGTCAACCGACTTGCCACCTTGCGGTGGCAGCAGATACGACGAAGGGAGCGATCTGATGAAGTCCACCATCCGCAACCGCGCCACCGCCTTCGGCGTCGCCACCGTCACCGGCCTCGCCGGCATCGCCTTCGCCAGTGGCCCGGCCCTGGCCGACAGCGCCGGCCTCGCCGACTCGACATCGCAGTCGGCCGCAGCGGATTCCGGCACTCAGTCCGTGCACTTCCCGACCGACCCGACGACCTATGCGGACGAACTCGTCCGAGCCTGGGGCAACGGCAACACCGACCGCGTCGAGGCCTTCGCCTCACCCGGGGTCGTCGACGAGCTCGATGCCCACCGCGATGACAACGTCACCCATTGGGATCGCATGGGCACGGAGGGGGCCGCCGGCACGACCTACGTCGACTATGTGAACACCGTGACCGGCGAGACGATGTCTCTCGGCCTGCCCACCGAGGCGGTCCACAACGGCGGCGAACGGGGCGAGCCCCACGCAGTCCACAGCGTCAGATTCCAAGGCTGAAGCCGCCTCGGCGAAGTCCTGTGAATGACTCCGGCCCCGCACCGGTCGCAATCGGTGCGGGGCCGGATTCTGCCTCGGCGCTTACAGGTGCGCTTCGGGAGCGTTCTGCACGTAGTCGTCGACGGTGTCGTTCTTGAACGCGTCCTGGACCTTCTTCAGCTCATCCTCGTCGACGTTGACGATCGACTGACCGTCCGGCGAAGTGCCGACACCGGCGACGGGGGCGGTGAAGAATTCGATGTCGCCGGGGCGGACATCGCGCATATCGAAGGCGGTGGACGAGATGTACTTCGCGTCCAGGCCGGAGTCGACATACATGTATGGAGCGAAGTTCTCCACCATGTCCTGGATCTTCGCCGGGTTCGACAGGGTGTCGGCGGAGATGATCTCATTCGTCAGGCCGCGGATGAATGCCTGCTGGTTGCGGGCGCGCTGGAAGTCGCCGTCCTTGAACTGTTTGCGCTCACGCACGAAGGTCAGCGCCTCATCGCCGTCCAGGACGTTCTCGCCCTTGGTGAAGGTGTAGCCGTTCTTCTCGAAGGCCTGCTCGGAGTTGACCGTCACCCCACCGAGGCTGTCGGTGAGCGCCTTGAAGCCTTCGAAGTCGATGATCGCCACGTGATCGAGGTCGGTGCCGATGAAGTCCGAGACCGTCGACACAGCCAACGGCAGACCGCCGTAGGACAGGGCCGAGTTGATCTTCGACTTGCCGTGACCCTCGACGTCGACCCAGGTATCGCGCGGGATCGACATGATCTGGACGTTGCCGCCGTCCTCGGGCAGATGCATGACCATGATCGTGTCCGAGCGCAGACCGCGGGAGTCGTTGACGTCGACCTCGTCCATCGGCTCATCGGAGCCGAGCAGGAGGATGTTCGTCCCGTCGCCTTCCTTGCCGCCTGCATTCTGATCGCCGAACACCTGTTCGTCGGACAGCCGGTTCGCGTTCTTGTCGAAGGAGCGACCGACGTTCCAGACGTAGAGCCCGATGCCCAGCACGCCGAGGATGACGATGACGAGCAAGGCGACGAGCACCTTGCGCCATACGCGCTTCTTCTTGCGGGGTCGCTGCTGGTCTTCGGGCTGGTGGTCGAAGAGATCGTCGAAGGTGGTGTTGTCCGTCATCGGCACTCCGGGGTCATGTCGGTGCGGGACTCACGCCGACGGGGGAGAAAATGGCAATCTCGGCAATTATATAGCTTTTGTTACAAACCTCCGGACACCTCGGTGTCGTCGCCCCACTTTGGTGAGGCGACTCACCGGTAACTGTGCCCGATCCGATGGTGGCGCCGTGACAAGCTGGGTAGACTCTTCTGGTGTTCAACAACTATCGGGAGATCCTGTCGCTTCCCGGTGCGCTCAAGTTCTCCTTGGCCGGTCTCGTCGCCCGTATGCCCGTGGCAGTGCTGGGATTGGGAATCGTCCTCTTCATCCAGGGCGTGAGCGGATCCTATGGCCTGGCGGGCATCGTCACCGCCGTGTACATGATCGTCCAAGCCCTTGCCGGCCCCGGGATCGCTCGCTTCGTCGACCGCTACGGCCAGGCGAGGGTCATGACGCCCATCGTCATCATCCACCTGGTCTCGCTGACGCTGCTCATCTTCGCCGTCTACGGCGGTTGGTGGACCGGTTTCATCTACCTCTTCGCCGGCCTCGGCGGAGCCACGGTCGGCTCCGTCGGTTCGCTGGTTCGTTCGCGCTGGTCGCATATCGTCGACTCGCCGAAGAAGCTGCAGACCGCGTTCTCCTGGGAGTCGGTGGCCGATGAGCTGATGTTCGTCTCCGGTCCGGTGATCGCGACCGTGCTGGCCACGGCGGTGTGGCCTCCGGCGGGAATCATCCTCTCGATGGTCACCGTGGGTGCGGGATCGCTGCTGCTCTACATCCAGAAGTCGACCGAACCGCCCCCGGTCGAGCGCACCACCGAGGCCAAGGGGCACGTGTTCTCGAACCCGGGCATCTTCGCGATCATCATCGTCAACATCTTCCTCGGCGTGAACTTCGGGGCCATCGACGTCATCGCCGTGGCCTTCGCCGATGAACTCGGCGTGAAGTCCGCCGACGGTGTGCTGCTGTCATGCCTGGCCCTGGGTTCCCTGGTCTCCGGTGCCCTGTACGGGGCCCGGAACTGGACGGCCGCCGTCCACCACCGGTTCGGTGTCGCCGTGTCGTGCCTGGCCGTGGGCGCCTGCATGATGCTGCTGGCGCAGAACATGGTCTCCTACGGCATCATCCTCGTCTTCGTCGGCTCGGCGATCGCCCCGAGCCTCATCGGCGCGAACTCCGTCATCGAGCAGCTGGCTCCGCCTCGCCGGCTCACGGAGGCCTTCGCCTGGCTCGGCACGTCCCTGGGCTTCGGCGTCGCCTTCGGTTCGGCGATCGCCGGCAACATCATCGACGCCGCGAACGCGAAGACCGCCATGCTGCTGCCCGCCGGGTGCGCGATCCTCGGAGCCGTGATCGCGCTGTCGCTGCTCAAACTGCTCAACCCGAAGCGGTCGAGCCACGAGGTCCGGCTGGCCAAGGACCGCCGCCGGGTGCGCATGGCGGAATAGGGCACTCGGCTGCGTCGGCCGGGTGCACGGCGGCGTCGGCCGGGCGCACGGCGGCGCAGAGCGGGCCCGCAGGCGCTGATTCGAGACCTCGAGGCGGACGGTGTCAGACGCAGCTGCGCCTCATGCTCGCCTCAGGAGGACGATTCCGTCCTTGACCGTGGCCGTCTCATCACCGTCGGGACCGGTGGCCTCGCGCGAGCGGATCTCCTTCCTCACAACCTGCCAGTCGGCTTCGTCCAGATCGAGCTCGGCCACCTCGGCGTCCGGGGTCAGCAGCACACTGAGCTCATCCTGCAGCTGCGGATCCTCCGGGTCATCGGTCTCGTGGTGCCGCAGCGCCCAGGCGGGGATGTCGGCGGGGGTTTCGAACACATGGGAGACGATCAGCAGGTGCCCGCCTCGCCGCACCCGCGCGGCGGCTCGACGAAGTATCTCGGTCCGGGGCAGCTCCACACTGGAATGGAAATACGATGCTGTGACGAGGTCGAACGTCTCCTCCGTCACCCAAGCGGAAAGGTCCTGGCTCACCCAGGTCACCGCATCCGCGGCCCCGGCCTCACGAGCGTTCTCGATTCCGCGTGCGATCGCCGTGGCCGAGATGTCGACGGCGGTGACCTGCCATCCCTGCTTCGCCAACCACACGGCGTCCCCGCCCTCACCGCAGCCGAGGTCGAGGGCGGAGCCGTTCACGGGCACGGGCAGGGCGGCGGCCACCTCGGCGGTGGCGGGATTGACCCGTCCGGACCAGCGCTGGGAGCTCTCGGCGTACTGACCCTCCCAGTAGTCTTCGGCCGATTCGGTCTCCCGATGCTCTGCCGGTCCCGAGGAGAGACCAGCCGGGTCGGCCCCCTCGACGGCCCTGTCGAATTCCTCAGTCACCAGGGCCATGTTGACCACGCCCCCGGTCATCGATCCGGCACCGATCGAGACCGGCACGTTGGCGCCGGGATTGACGATGTTGCCGATCGCCCAGACTCGTGGGTGGCTGGTCTGGCCGACGGGATCGACGGCGATGAAGTCGCCCATCGCATTCTCGGTGCGCTGCAGCCCCAGATCGGCCAGGTACCGGTCGTTCGGGCGCAGGATCGGGGCGGTGAACATCGCATCGAGTTCGATGCTGTCGCCGTCGCCGAGGCGGACCCCGGTGAGGCGGCCGCGGTCGGTGAGAAGCTCGGTGACAGGGGAATCGACGAGTCTGACCCCGCGAGAGCGCAGACGCGCGGCGAGGTCCGAATCGATCGGTCCGCAGCCGGCGGTGAAGAAGATCAGTCGGTCGCTCCACTGCCGGAGCAGCTGTGCTTGGTGCAGAGACATCGGCGAGGTGCCGAGGACGGCCAAACGCTGCCCGCGCACCTCCCAGCCGTGGCAGTACGGGCAGTGCAGGACGCCCGTGCCCCACTGTTCGCACATTCCGGGGATCTCGGGCAGTACGTCGCTCAGACCGCTCGCGGCGATGAGCGCCCGGGTCGATGCGGTCTCACCGTCGTCGAACGCGACCACGAGGCCGTCCGCCGCCTCCTCTGCGCTGCTGATCCTGCCCGTGCGAACCGTGACATCGTAGGCTCCGAGCTCTTCTCGTCCGCGTCGCAGCAGCTCGGCCGGTTCGAGGCCGTCGTTGCCGAGCATTCCGTGCATGTGCGCGGCGAAGCGGTTGCGCGGCGCCCCGCCGTCGACGACCAGCACACGCCGGCCCGACCTTCCCAATGTCAGCGCCGCCGACAGCCCGGCCACGCCTCCTCCGACGATGATGACTTCCCATTCTTCTCTCATGCCACCATAGTCCGCGCCAGGCTTGCAGTTTTGCAATAGTTCTTGCAGAATCAGCAAAAAGAATGCTTCGGGAGCAGGGGGAAAGACGATCATGGTCGACGAGATCAAACACATCGGCGCACGACTGCGGGCGCTGCGCAGCAGTCGCGGCTGGACGCTCGAGGACCTGGCCTCCCGAGCCGATATGTCGACGAGCACCCTGTCACGATTGGAGTCGGGCAAGCGGCAGGCGAACCTCGAGCTCCTCATCCCCCTCACCCGCCAGCTCGGGATCAGCCTCGATGACCTCGTGACGCCCGCGGCCTCCGATCCGCGAGTTCGCCGCCCGAGCATCCACAGAAACGGGATGGTCATCGTGCCGCTGGCGCCCGAAGGAGCGCCGATCGCCACGTACAAGATCACCTATCCGCCCGTGACCAGTCCCCCGGAGCTGCGGGTCCACGACGGATACGAATGGCTCTACGTCCTTTCGGGCAGACTCCGGCTGCTCCTCGGCGATCAGGACCTCGTGCTCGCCCGCGGCGAAGCGGCCGAGTTCGACACGCGGGTCCCGCACGCCATGTTCGCCGCGGGCAAGCGTTCGGCTCAGATCCTGAGCATCTTCAACAACGAGGGAGTGCGAATGCACACCCACATGCCCGAGGAGGGCACGCCTGCGGAAGGAGGGCTCGAGGAGAGCGCGCCGGAGGACAAGCCGCAATAACAGGACGGACGCGCAGCCCTCGGCGACAGGACGGACGCGCCACCACCACTCAGGGCAAGCGTCACATCACAGCACCGGAAGGATATGCCGCCTCCGATGCGCGGCGGCGAAACAGATGTCAAGCATCTTTGACATGGGGGTGTCAAAGATGCTGTACTTTTTATGTAAAGAGAAATTGACATCTAGGGGCGATATGGAAGTGCAGACTTCGGACCTCAAGCAGATTCGCAAGGCGTCCGGACTCACTCAGGCCCAGCTGGCACAGCTGACAGGCGTATCCCGACAGACGATCATCGCCACCGAGCGCGGCGACTATGCGCCCAGCGTCTATCTCGCTCTGCGGATCGCCCGAGCCCTGGACACCACCGTGGAAGAGATCTTCTCGCTTCAGGAGGAAGCCCAATGAACACCAGCAGCGGAAAGAAGCCTCGCACCAACGAATTGGCCGACAGAATCGCCGGCTTCGACGATCCGTCCATGGGAGACGAACGGGAACGTGAGGTCATCCTCCGGGCGTACACGTTCGGCTCGATCGTCTCGACCTATGTGTTCTTCGCCCTCGGCGTCATCTTCGCCGTCATCGGCGGCGGAATGTGGACGGCGCTGATCGTCCTGGCCTCGGGCGTGTCCGGCATGGCGGTCTCGGCCTATTGCAAACGCGAGAACGTGGACTTCTCTCTGGCCATGGCACGCGTGTCGCCTCACCGGCTGCTCATCTCCTACATCCTCGGTGCCGTGTTCGCCATTGCATGGGTCGCAGCCATCGTCTTCCACATGACCACCGGTCATCCGCTCATCGACGTCGGCCTGGGAAGCGACCTGAGCGGACTGACCAGCTCCACCTCGATCGCCATCGGAGCGGCAGTCGGATTCGCGGGTGCCATCGTGGCGATGTCGATCTCGCGTTCGCGCAAGATCAAGCAGGCCCGCCGCGAGATCGCTTCAGCCGCCGACATCGAGGACGAAGACTGAGCAGGACGCTCTCGGCTCTGGCGCCGTCGGGACATCCGCCTCGGCGAGGCCGACCATCTCTCACCGTCAGCGGCGAAACTACTCGTTGCACCGGGGCGTTATGGCGCTGACGGTGAGGGGTGCACACAGGACAGGGCGTTGTGACGCTGAGGGTGGGAGCTGAGGCCAACGGTGCGCTGTGCATCGGACAGCGTGCACCCCCACTACCGGCACCCGGCTGGCCGCGCCCACGTCCGCCGGCACCCGGCCGAACGCCGCGCTTACGCCCAGTTCTTGCGCGGTGAGGTCTCGCCGACTCCCGGGTTGAAGACGTTGCAGGGGTCGAGTTCCTTGAAGTGGGCCTCCATCTCTTCCGGCACACGGTAGAGGCGGCCGTAGTTGTGCTCGGCGGGCACGGCGGCCCCGCGGGCCTCGAGCAGCTCCATCATCTGCTTCTTCAGCGCCACCGGGTCGACGCCCTTCTTCGCCACATGGTCCTGGTGGAGGACATGGCAGAAGAAATGACCGTAGTAGGAGCTGATGTGCAGCTGATCGGCGATCTCGTCGGGCAGGACTTCGAGCCAGTCGTCCTCGTCGCGGCGCAGCGCCACATCGAAGGTGATCATGTCCGCCGACTCGTCGCGGTTGAGATTGAAGTACCGGGTCGCGGCACTTGCGGCCCCGAAGCGGTGGAGCATCGCGGACTGAGCCTCGTCGTCCGTGCAGACGAAGTAATCCCCCTCATGCCCCGCCTCGGCGAAGAAGTCGTCGAGGAAGGCGCCCATCCTGTCCTTCTCCTCACCGCTGACGACGAGCAGGAGGTGGTGCTCGAACCGATCGCGGAACTTGAGCATCCGCTCCGGCAGCTGCTGCGGGAGCAGACCGAAGGCCCGCTGGGCGATCGTATCGGCAACGGTCTGCCCGAAGAACGGCAGCTTCGCGAACACACCGTTGGCCCAGTTCTTCAGCGCGAAGAGCTTGATCTGCTCACGGCTGCCGGCATGCTTGATCGACACGAACGTGTCCTTGCCGTACTTCTCGGCGAGGTCGAACGAGGGCCGGCCCATGTACTCCCCGGAGACCGGCAGCGGCATGTCCGAGGTCAGGATCGCCCGGCGCAGATCCTCGAGCTCGGCCGGAGAGTTCGTGCCGACGTAGAACGTGGTCGCGCCCGTCACCTTCGGGAAGGTGCGGGTGCGCACGGCGAAGACCATGAGCTTGCCGGCCGAACCGGAGGCTTCGTAGAGGAACTTCGGGTTCGCGTTGAAGCGGGCGGGCGAATCGACGATCTCGCGCACGTGCTCGCCGTACTCGGTCTCCATCGTGTCCTCCGGCGGCGGGGTGACGTCCGCCGGGGACCAGTCGCCGCGCTGGAGCTTGTCGAGGATGTGGGCGGGATCGTCACCGAGTTCGACGCCGAGGTGGTTGACCAGTTCGAGTCGGCCCTCCTCGGTGACGCGGGCGAAGATCGCATGCTTCGTGAACGCCGGACCCTTGCGGACCTGGCTGCCGCCGGAGTTGTTGGCGATGCCGCCGATGACCGAGGCCCCGATCGAGGACGAGCCGATGACCGAATGCGGTTCGCGACCGAGCGGGGCGAGCGCCTCGTCGAGTTCGTAGAGGGTGGATCCGGCCAGGCACACGGCCTCGCGAGCGTCGTTGATGAGGTGGATCTGATTGAGCCGCAGGGTCGAGATGATGACGATCTCGCGGTCGTAGTCCTGCGCGCCGGGCCCGGAACCGCCGGTCAGGCCGGTGTTGGCCGACTGGGGAATGACGATGAGGTCGTGATCGACGCAGACCTGCAGCGCCCGCCACATGTCGACGAGGCTGCCCGGCTTGAGCACGGCGAGCACGCTGCCGCCGCCGAACCGATTGCCCTTGGCGTACGGCGCCGTGGCCCTCGCCGAGGTGAGCACGTGGCGGCTGCCCATGATGTCGATGAATGCGCTGACGGCTGGTGATTGGTGCTGGCGTGATCTTCCGAGCATGGTGTCGGTCCCTCTCTTGTCGTTGTGAACTGTCTTCGCAGTGGTACTTCGTCGAGGCGCGCCGAGGCGACCCCGCAGTTCGATCCTCAGGTCACGGTTCCTCGTCCTCCTGCGCGTCCTGCGTCCGCCTCTCCGTGCGCATCCGATGCCATTCGGCCAGCTTCTCGGCGATGATGCGCTCGTAGCCGTTGCCGGTGGGCCGGTACAGCCTCTCCGGCTCCATCTCTTCGGGGAAGTAGTTCGCCCCCGAGAATCCTCCCGGCGTGTGCGGATCGTACTCGTAGCCCTCCCCGTAGCCGAGGTCCTTCATCAGCTTCGTCGGGGCGTTGAGGATGTTCGCCGGCGGCATGAGGGAACCGGTCGTCTTCGCCAGCCGCTTCGCGGCATTGAACGCCGAGTAGACCGCGACGGACTTCGGGGCGGTTGCGAGATAGACGACGGCCTGGGCGATCGCGAGCTCACCCTCCGGAGACCCGAGCCGCTCGTAGACGTCCCATGCCGCCGTGGCCTGGTGGACGGCCTGCGGGTCGGCGATCGCGATGTCCTCATTGGCGAACCGCACGAGGCGTCGGGCGATGTAGAGCGGGTCTTCACCGCCGTCGAGCATCCTCGCCAACCAGTACAGCGACGCGTCGGGGTCGGATCCGCGCATGGATTTGTGCAGCGCGGAGATGAGGTTGTAGTGGCCTTCCTGACCCTTGTCGTAGACCGGTGCGCGCTGCTGAACCAAACTGACCAGGCCGGATGTATCGAGCGTCTCGCTGACGGTTTGGAGCTGCTCGATGAGGTTGAGCAGGTACCTGCCGTCGCCGTCGGCCATCGCCACCATCGCCTGCCGAGCCTGATCGTCGACCGGAAGCGATCGCCCCATGGCCTCTTCGGCACGTTCGATGAGCGTGGTCAGCGTCTGCTCGTCGAGGCGCCTGAGGACGAACACCTGGCAGCGGGAGAGGAGTGCGGAGTTGAGCTCGAAGCTGGGGTTCTCCGTCGTCGCGCCGACGAGCACCACTGTGCCGTCCTCCACATAGGGAAGGAAGGAATCCTGCTGAGCACGGTTGAAGCGGTGGATCTCATCGACGAACAGCATCGTGCCCTGACCGATCTCTCGGCGTTTGGCAGCCGCCTGGAAGACTCTTCGGAGTTCGGCGACTCCGGAGAAGGTCGCTGACAGGGGCTCGAAGGCCAACCCTGTGCGATCTGCGAGCAGACGCGCAATGGTGGTCTTCCCACAGCCAGGAGGCCCCCACAGCACCATCGAGACCAGTCGACGCTCGTCGACCATCCGGCCGATCGGCGCGTCGTGCCCGAGAAGGTGCTCCTGACCCAGCACGTCCTCGAGAGTCTCCGGGCGCAGACGATCGGCGAGGGGACGCCCGACACTGTCGGGTTCGAACAAGGACGGTGGTTCCTGAGTCACTGTGTCACCTCCTTCGCCATGGACCCGTCTGCGCGGTGAGGATTCCGCACGCGGTGAGGATTCCGGTTTCATCCTAGTTCCCGGCGGCAGAGGCCGACAGGCCCACCAGCCTCGCTCACCACGGCCGATTCGCCGCACGGGCCACGGCGCCGAGGCAGGTCAGGCAGATCGCGGCGACCCCGGCCAGAGAGAGGCTGTAGTCGAGCACGGGCAGCAGTGCGGCGAGCACCGTGGGCAGCAGGAATCCCGAGTAGGCCAGGGAGTAGTAGACCCCGGTGATTCCGGCGAGGTCGTCGGGTTCGGCGATGGCCTGGACGAGGATGAGTCCGGCGACGACGCAGATGCCGTAGGCCAGGCCGAGCACGATGGCGACGACGAAGGCGAGGATCGGGTCCGCCGTCAGCGCGGCCGCGACGCCGAGGGCCATGCCGAGGCTCATGAGTCCGAGACCGACGACGATCGCCCGTCCGCCGGTGACCCGGTTGATCCGCGGCACGAGGTTCTGCACGAGCGCTCCGGCACCGAGGGTGAGCACGGTGAGCACGGTCGCGTACAGCGTCGTCCACTCCCCCAGTTCGTCCTGGACCAGGGCCGGCATGACCGCATAGGCGATGCCGGCGGCGCCGAAGACCCAGGGCGCGGCGGGCATGATCAGGTGCACGAAGGTGCGGTGGCCGACCAGCGGGATCCGCAGCCCGTGCCACCAGTGCTGATCCGTCCGCCGGTGCTTCGGCAGGGTTTCGGGCGCGGTGACCGCGATGAGCAGGGCGACGAGGTTGAGCAGACCGTGGACGGCGTACGGCAGCACCTCGGGCAGCGGACCCCACTGTGCGAGGCATCCGGTGACCGCGGCGCCGAGGGCGAATCCCAGGGTCAGGGTCAGTGCCGGACGGCGGGCTCCGGCGGTGATGTTCGCCCGGTGGTCGAAGGGAGGGGCGGAGAGTTCCTTGATCCAGCTCGTGCCCACCGACATCGCCACGCCGACGCCGATCCCGGCCAGTACGCGCCCGGCGCACAGCAGCCAGAAGAGGTCGAATCCGAGGCCGAGGCCCACGCTGCCGATGATCGCGGCCAGCGATCCTGAGATGAGGATCGGTTTGCGTCCGTGCCGATCCGACAGCGCCGAGGCGACCAGCAGTCCGGGGATGAGCCCGCCGACGTACATGCCCAGCAGGAGGTTCGCCTGCCAGACGGCGTAGCCGCCGTCCTCCTCGTAGAGGTGGACGAGCGGTGTGAAGTGGTTGCCGCCCCAGGCGAGCAGCAACATCGCCGGTGCCACACGCAGCCAGGGGGCGCCTCGGCGAGGGTGGGCTGCGCCGTCGGACGGGGCAGCCGCGGTGCCGGCTTCAGCAGGGGTGGAAGCCGCGGTGCCGGGTTCCTCGGGAACGGAAGGGGCGGCTGCGGGTTCAGCGGGAGCAGGGATGGTGTCGGTGTGGGGGTCTGCGGTCACAGGGGGCGGTTCTCCGGGAAGTGCGAGGCGGCGATGTGTTCGTGGACGAGGCGGCCGAATCCTGCGGTGTCGCCGTTCTCGGCCCGATCGGTCAGGCGTTCGTGTTCGTCGAGCAGGGTGTCGAGGCCGACCGGATGGTCGATGGCGACCTCATAGGTCAGTCGGGCCAGGCGCGGGCCCATCGTCGTCAGCAGCTCTTCGACGATGCTGTTGCCGCCGCTGCGGATGAGCCGGGCGTGGAAGGCGTAGTCGGCGCTGGCGAAGGCGAGGGTATCGGCCGCCTCGAGCGCTCGGCGCTGATGATCGAGCAGGGTGCGCAGGTCCTTCGCAAGTGCTTCGAGGCCGTCCGCGGCGGTCAGCGCTTCGACGGCATCGACTTCGAACATCGCGCGCACGGCGAGCAGATCGCGGCGCTCTCGGCTCGTGACCGTGGTGACGATGGCGCCCTTCTTCGGCACGAGGCGGACGAGTCGCCAGCGTTCGAGCTGGAGCATCGCCTCCCGAGCCGGGGTGCGGCTGGCCTTCTGCGCCTCGGCGAGGTCGGCCTCGGTGAGCAGTTCGCCGGGTTCGAATCGCCGTTCGATGATCTCGCGGGCGGCCCAGGCGGCCATCCGCGAGGCGATCGGGGAGGAGTCGTCGGTGAGTTGCCACGGAAGCGTCAGCAGTTCATTCACACCACCACAATAGCAGATGCATACATTGATAGATGCATCAGCTCTTCGGCCGATCTCACGATACGATTGCGCATGAGTCAGCTCATCCGATCCGTCTCACCGAGGAGACACCGTGGCACTGCACCAAGATGTGATCGTCGGCATCGACGGTTCAGCACCGAGCGAGGAGGCCGCCGCGTGGGCGCTCAAGGAGCTGCGCGGGTCCGGCCGCACCCTGAACCTTGTCCACGTCATCACTCCCGCCGGCCCGGAGAGCGCGGCAGAATCCGAGCTCAGATCGGCTGGCGACGAGGTGCTGACCAGACTCTCGGTCCGGCTCGCTCACCTCGATGCCGCGCATCCCGACGGCGCTTCCGACACGACGATCGACACCGAAGTCGTCATCGGCGATCCGGCCGAAGCGCTGAGCGCCCTTGCCAGCGATGCGTCCCTGCTGGTGCTCGGACACCACGGAGTCGGACAGGGCAACAGTCCCCGGCTCGGGACTGTCAGCTTCGGCCTGCCGGGCCATGCGCTGAGTTCGGTGCTGGTGCACAGGGTGCGCACGGGCAGCGAGTTCGACGATCCGGCAGCCCACCCGACGATGCGCTCCGGCCCTGGGCTGCCGCCGACGACCGGCGGCAGCGACGCACCCGTCGATGCTGTTCCTGCAGACGACGGCAACGCGCGCGCCGATGCCGGACCAGGGCGCACACGTGGAGTCGTCGTCGTGGGTCTCGACACCTCGGAGTACGCTGCCGTGGCGGCTCTCGACGCCGCCGAGTTCGCCGTTGGCAGCGGACAGCGTCTGCGCGTTCTCGTCGGAGTCGACGCATTGGCTGACGCCGCCGCCAGGGCCCGCGCCGAGGCCGATCTCGCATGGCTGCGCCGTGAGTTCCCGACTCTGGATGCCGATGCCGAGTTCCCGACCGGCGATCCTGTCGATGCTCTGATCCGCGCCTCCGAGGACGCCGATCTCATCGCCATCGGCAAACGCGGGATCGGACAGTTCGCGGCCATGACGTCTCAGCTGGGGCGCACGAGCTCCGCTGTGCTCTCGGGCGCACACTCGAGCGTCCTGCTGGTGACCTTTCGCCCCGACCCGCGATTGGAATCGCGCACTTCGGTCCGCCGCTGAATCCGACCCGAACGCCCTGCTGTGACATAACGCGGACAGAGGCGCGAGCGATCGGGCCGGGCCCGGAGCGGACTACTCGACGAGCTTGCCCTCCTGGCTGATCTCGTCGGTGCGCATCAACGCCTCGACCTCGGGGTCGATCGGCGGGATCGATTCGCGCACGACTCCGGCGCTCGGCGACCATACGAGGTTGACCTGCAGCGCCGGGTCCTGCTCGGGGTAGTCGCTGCGGTTGTGGCAGCCGCGGGTCTCCCGGCGCTCGAGGGCGCATTCGATCGTCGCTCGGGCCGCGAGCACCGAGGACCTGAGGTCGAAGGCGTGGGAGAGATCGGCGAATCCGGCGATGTCCGGGTGGATGCCGACGTTCGCCATCCGCTCCTCGATGTTCGCGAGCTTGTCCAGGCCCGCCTGCAGACCGGTCTCGTCGCGGACGACCCCGGCGTGCTCGGTCATGAGGTTGCGGACCTCGCGCTGGAGGGCCCGGACGTTCTCCGTGCCCTCGGAGGCGAGCAGATCATCGATCTCGGCCCTCGCCTCGGCGATGGCGTCCTGCGAGCGCACCTGCGCCTCGAGCCCATCGGAGTAGGCGACGGCGGACCGGCCGACGAGGCGGCCGAAGACGAGGAGTTCGATGAGCGAGTTCCCGCCCAGCCGGTTGGCTCCGTGCAGCCCGGAGGAGGCCTCGCCGATGGCCCACAGTCCGGCCACGTCGGTGCTGTGGTCGACGGGGTCGACCCAGACTCCGCCCATCGAGTAGTGCGCGGTCGGGGCGATCTCGATCGGCGAGCGCGTGATGTCGAGCATCTGAGTCTCCATGAGGGTGGCGAACACGCGCGGCAGCCGGCTCATGATCGTCTCGCGCGGCAGATGGGAGACGTCGAGCCAGACGCCGCCGTTGGCTGTCCCACGGCCCTCGGCGATCTCCGTGTAGGCGGCCAGGGCCACGCGGTCGCGGGTGGACAGCTCCAGACGCTGCGGATCGTAGCGTTCCATGAACCGCTCCCCCAGCCCGTTGGTGAGGATGCCGCCTTCGCCGCGGGCGGCCTCGGAGACCAGCGTTCCGGCGGCGTTCTCGGGTTCGATGATGCCCGAGGGGTGGAACTGGACGAGCTCGGCGTCGCGGAGTCGGGCACCGGCCTCGACGGCCAGACGGAAGGAGTCGCCGGTGTTCTCGTCCCGACGCGATGAGGTCCGCCGCCAGATGCGGTTGTGGCCGCCGGCGGCGAGGATGACGGCATCGGCGTGGATCCGGTAGCCGGTGCCGTCGATGACGTCGAAGCCGTAGGCGCCGAAGATGCGGCCGCCAGCGACGAGCAGCTTCGTGATGTAGACGCGGTCGAGGATCGGGACGTTCAGGGCCTGGGCACGATGAATGAGGGTGCGCTGGATCTCCAGACCCGTGTAGTCTCCGGCGAAAGCGGTGCGACGCCAGGTGTGGGCGCCGAAGAAGCGCTGAGAGATCCGACCGTCGTCCTCCTTCTGGAAGTCCATTCCATATCGCTCCAGGTCGGCGATTCCCTCGGCCGCTCCCTGGGTGACGATCTCGACGGTTCGGGGGTTGGCGAGGCCATAGGACTCCTTGATCGTGTCGGCGGCGTGCTGGGCCCAGCTGTCCTCGGGGTCCATCGTGGCCAGCGCCGCGTTGATGCCGCCGGCGGCCAGCGAGGTGTGGGCGTCTTCCTTCGGACGTTTGCCGACGGCGAGGACGTCGACGCCGGCCTCGGCGACCTCGATCGCGGCCCTCAGGCCCGATCCGCCGGTGCCGATGACCAGCACCGAGGTGGAGATTGAGTGTTCCTTGCGACGGGCAGTGCCCTGTGTGGTGTTCATGGCTTCCACGTTAGGTTCGCCTAATACATACGTCCAATGCATTGTTCGACTGAAGTTGATAGCGGTATGCTATCGGCATGAATCTCGAACAGCTGGCCGGCTTCGTCGAGGTCGCCGCCACCGGCCATTTCACGAAGGCCGCCGCCGCCCTGCATCTGGCCCAGCCGTCGCTGAGCCGCCAGATCTCGACGCTGGAGAAGGAGCTCGGCGCCGAGCTCTTCCACCGCGCGCACGGACACATCTCGCTGACCGCGGCCGGTCAGACCCTGCTGCCGACGGCCCGGCGCATGCTCGCCGACGCCGAGGCGGTCCGCCGCGACATGGACGAGCTCGCCGGACTGCGGCGCGGCCGGATCCGCCTCGGTGCGACCCCGACGCTGTGCGTGAGCCTCGTCGCCGAGGCGATCAGCCGCTTCCATCGCGACCACCCCGGCATCGAGCTCGAGCTCGTGGAGAAGGGCTCGCGCGAGCTCATCGAGGCGCTCGGGGCCGGCGAGCTCGATCTGGCGCTGATCACCCGCACCCTCGACCCCGGGCCGCAGATGCCGAGGCTGGCGATGCGCAGCGTGCTCGGCGAGGACCTCGTCGTCATCGCCGCGGCCGGCGGCGGCGCAGATCTCACCGGCAGGGACCGGATCACCCTCGCCGAGGTGGCCGAGCTCCCCCAGGTGCTGTTCCACCACGGCTACGACCTGCGGGAGGCGACCTCGGCGGCCTTCGAATCCGCGGGGCTGAGCCCGAACGTCGTCGTCGAGGGCGGGGAGATGGACGCGGTGCTGCGCTTCGTCGAGCGCGGGCTCGGACTCGCGATCGTTCCGGCCATGGTGCTCGTCGACCGCCCGCACCTGACCTCGGTGCAGCTGGTCGAGCCGGACCTGTCACGGACGGTCAGCCTCGCCAAGCGCGCGGACGTGCGGCCGACCAGGGCCGCCTCGGCGATGGAGGACACGATCCTCGACACCGCACGAGCCCTGACCGCCGACGACACCGGCCTGGCAGGGCATGTGCGGCTGGCTCACTGAGACCGGGCCGGAACCCTAGGAGCTCGAAGCCCCCTTCCCGATCCAGGAGTCGATGGCGCGGAGGACGCGGAAGGCGGCGTCGAGGTCGTCGGGGTCGATATCGGCTCCTGAGACCGTCCGGCGCCACTCCTCGCGCACCCGCTCGAGGTTCTCACTCGCCTTCGAAGTCAGGGCGAGGGTGATGCGGCGCCGGTCGGTCAGGCCGCGGACCTCGACACCACAGCCACCGGCATCCAGCTGTCGCTGACGACCTTCCTCATCGGAGCCGGCGTCGGCCAGATGGTCTTCGGCCCCTGGTCGGACCGGTCGGGACGCATGATCCCCCTCCTCTCCGGACTCCTCGTCTATGTCGTCTCCAGCGTCATCGCGGCAATCGCCCCATCGGTCACGGTGCTCATCATCGCCCGCGGCCTGCAGGGCATCGGAAGCTCAGCGGGCATGGTCATCGGCCGTGCGATCGTCCTCGACCGCCAGTCCGGCACCGAGGCGGCCCGGGCGCTGAATGTCATGATCGCAATCACCGGGATCGCCCCGATCGTCGCCCCTCTGGTCGGCAGCGCTCTCGTCGACCCGCTGGGGTGGCGCGGCATCCTCTGGGTCGTCTTCGGCCTCGCACTCGTCTCGCTCCTCGCCGCCGTCGCGGTGCTGCGCGAGAGCCTGCCGCTCGAGGAACGGCAGCGCAGGAGGAGCGCGCGCGAACCGGGAGCCTGGCGTGGGCTCCTCGCCCTGCCCTACGTCGGCAGCACGCTGACCTTCGCCTTCGGCATGGGCGTGCTCATGGCCTACATCTCCGCTTCGCCGTTCGTCTACCAGACGCTCATCGGACTGAGCGAGATCGGCTACGGCATAGCCTTCGCGATCAATGCGATCGGCATGTCGCTGACGACGCTCGCTTCGAACCGGCTCAATCGGCGATACTCGCTGATGCGTCTGGCCGGCACGGGCCTGACGCTGAGCATGGTCGGCGTTCTGGCCACTCTGGCCTCCGCATTCGCCGGGATCGAATCATGGCCGCTCATGATCCCGCTGTTCATCGCCATCGCACCCCTGGGCATGGCGCTCGGCAATGCGAGCGCGATCGCGATGTCCGCGGTCTCTGCCCGCACGACCGGACTGGCCTCGTCGTTCCTCGGCCTCGGACAGTTCGCCCTGGCCGGGGTCGCGGCGGCCCTGGTCGGCCTCGGCGGAGAGTCGACGCCGGTGCCGATGGCGATCATCATGCTCGCCAGCGGAGTCATCGCCATCGCCGGACTCGTCCTCATCCGACTCACCCGAACCCCGCAGCCGGAGCCGGTCCCGGCTGCCTGAGGCGACCTCGGCGGTTCTCTCGGCGGGGCCTGGCCATTCTCTCGGCAGGCGCGGCGCGCTGGTCTGAGAGTGCCGGACCCGGGCACCGACGCCGAGGAGGGAACATGCGAACCACGATGAAGCGGCCTGTTGCCGCTCGGGTCCTCTCCGGTGCCGCGCTCGTCCTGACGCTCACGGCCTGCTCCTCGGGGTCCGGGGCCGAGGATTCGAGCGGACGGGAGGACACGGCCGAGGCCCTCGCCCCTGTCCCGCCTTCGATCAGAGACTTCCTCAGAACCACGCGTCGGCGAGCAGCCGCAGGGACTGTCGCTGCACCTCGGGATCGAAGGCGTAGGTGATGGTGATGAGCTCGTCGGCTCCGGTGCGCTGAACGAACTCGGCCATCTGCGCTGTCGCCGTGTCCGGTGAGCCGACCGCGCTGACCTGCAGCATCGGACTGGTCCCGCCTTGCGCGGCGATGTCGGCCGGGTCGACCGGGGGCTGCAGATTGCGTCGGCGACCGGTGCGCAGGTCATTGAACATCTGCTGCACGGAGGTGAACTGACGGGCCGCCTCGGCGTCGGTGTCCGCGACCATGACGTTGATACCGGCCATGACGTAGGGTTCGTCGATCTGCGCGGTCGGGGCATCGGCGGTGAACGAATCGCGGTACGTCTTGATCGCGATGTCGATCTGGTCGGGCGCGAAGTGCGAGGCCAGGGAGAACGGCAGCCCCAGCTGTCCGGCGATCGAGGCCCCATTCATCGTCGATCCGAGCACCCAGATGGGCACGTCCATGCCCGCCGAGACGGCCGATTTGATCGGCATGGTGTGCGCTTGTCCGCTGTCGGAGAACCAACCCTGCAGGTCGTAGATGTTCTGCGCGAAGTCCTGGGGTTCGGCCGAGGACCGGGCGAGCGCCTGCGCGGTCATCCCATCAGTGCCGGGTGCGCGCCCGAGGCCCAGATCGATGCGGTCGCCGTGGATGTTCGCGAGCGTCCCGTACTGCTCGGCGACCATGAGCGGGGCATGGTTGGGCAGCATGACGCCGCCGGAACCGACCCGGATCCTCTCCGTCACCGAGGCGGCCTGCGAGATGAGGAGAGCAGTGGCACTGGCGGCCAGCCCCAGTGTGTTGTGGTGCTCGGCGAACCACAGGCGCCGGTATCCCAGTTCGTCGGCCAGCTTCGCCGAGGCCATCGATTCGGCGATGCCTTCGCGAGCGGTGGATCCTTCCCGAATGGAGACGAGGTCGAGGATATTCAACGGGACAGACAAGACGTGAGGCTCCTTCGATGGGTGAGCGACGCGGTCACAGAACGCGGTCACAGTGCAGACTCTGAAGACAACAGTCCGGACAGACGGTTCTATTCCTCGGCCGCGGGCGGCTAGGCTGAATGGATCGGACTCCCCTATCGAGGAGAGATCATGAGCACCACAGCACAGCAGCGAACGGGACGGCTTCTCACCGGTGCTGCGCTGGCCCTCGCCGTCTTGGCCACGGCCTGCTCCTCGGGCTCCGGGGTCGAGGATTCGAGCGGACGGGAGGACACGGCCGCCTCGGCGTCGGAGGCCGAGGCTGACGGCACGGATTCGGCGCAGAGCTCCAGCTCACCGGGCCACGACGACCCGGAGGTCATCGCCAGCGGGCTCGAGGCTCCGTGGTCGGTCGTCTTCGTCGGGGACACGCCTCTGGTCAGCGAGCGCGACTCCGGCCGCCTCCTCGAGATCTCCTCCGACGGTGATGCCCGCGAGGTCGCCCGCCTCGACGAGGTCGAGGCGACGGGCGAGGCCGGCCTCCACGGTCTCGCCGTCCGCGACGACGAACTCTATGCCTTCTATGCCGCCGGTGACGAGAACCGGATCGAACGATTCGACCTCCTCGGCGAGGCGGGGAGCCTGTCCCTGGGTGAGCCCGAGACGGTCCTCGACGGGCTGCCCACCGGCAGCTTCCACAATGGGGGTCGTCTGGCATTCGGGCCCGATGGGATGCTCTACGCCACCCTCGGCGACACCGGCGATCGCGACAGCGCGCAGGACCGGCAGGCGCTGTCCGGGAAGATCCTGCGCATGAGTCCCGATGGCGAGGTTCCCGAGGACAACCCGTTCGACGATTCGCTGGTCTTCACCATGGGCCACCGGAACCCGCAGGGAATCGCCTGGGACGAGGAGGGGACGATGTACGCTTCGGAGTTCGGCCAGGACACTTGGGACGAGCTCAACGTGATCGAGGCCGGCGGCAACTACGGCTGGCCCGAGGTCGAGGGCATCGCGACCGAGGGCGGCGCGGGCGAGGGCGGTTCGGACGACTTCACCGACCCGGTGCAGCAGTGGCCGCCGAGCGAGGCCAGCCCCAGCGGCATGGCCGTCACCGATCAGTCCATCGTCATCGCCGGGCTGCGCGGCCAGCGCCTGCACGAGGTTGCCTTCGATGACCTCTCGACCTCCACGCAGCTCTGGGCGGGCGAGCACGGCCGGCTGCGCGATGTCGCCCGCGCCCCCGATGGTTCGCTGGTGGTCGCGACGAACAACACCGATGGCCGCGGCGAGCCCGGTCCCGACGACGACCGCCTGCTGCGCTTCGTGCCGTGAACGCAGTTCGGGCCCCGGAAGTGGATGCTTCCGGGGCCCGAACTGCAGGGACTGGCTCTCGTTGGACGAGAGGCGCAGAATCCGCCGGCCCGTCAGCCGTTCTTCGGGCCGGACCCCGAGTCGTCGCCCTTGGTGCCCGGCAGGCCCTGGGACTTGCGGCGCATGAGCAGGACGACGATGACGATGATCGCCACCCCGCCGACGGAGAGCAGCACGATCATCGGGGTCGACATGCCGGAGTCGCTGCCGGCCGTCTCACCGATCTCGCCGCGCTCCTCGGTGTCCTTGCCCGGTTCGTCGACGACACCGCCTCCGAGTCCGGCCTTCGTCGACTCCTCGGACGATTCCTTGACGTCGCCGCCGGCGCCTTCGGAGTCCTTGATCGTGAACGCGTAGTCTCCGGAGATCGGGTGGCCGTCCTGGGACACCACTCTCCAGGTCACCTCGTAGTCGCCGGGCTTGAGGTCATCGGGCAGGGCGACCTCCAGCTTCTTGCCCTCGACGGTCAGCTCACCGGCGGAGACGTCCTTGCCGTCGACGACGACGGTGACCTCGGAGCCGACCTCTTGGATCTCACCGGAGAAGGTCATCTCGAGCCACTTCGGCTGCTGGTCGAGTTCGGCCCCGTCCTCGGGATTCGACGACACCAGCTGGTCGTGCGCACTGGCGGCGGGGGCGAACGCGAACACGCTCATCGCAGCGACCAGCAGGGCGGCGAAGCCCAACCTGAGAGCTGACCACGTCGTTCGGGTCATGGTTCGAGACATGAGAGATTCTCCTTCAAGGCGTACCTGCGATATCGGTCGTGCCGACAAGCTTCTGCCTACCAGTATCACTGAGACTTCACTGCCAGTGCATGCAGGTGATCGGTGATTCCCGGCACGGATACCTCGATTGTCTCAAGAGTTTCTTCGAAATCCTTTAATTCCCCGTACCACGGGTCCGGCACGTCGGGCGCCGGAGCCTCGTCGATCCCCGCCGAGGCGGCCCCGTCCCGGCTCGCATCTCCTGCCGCACCGGCCACCCGCGGATCGAATTCGCGCAGCATCCGCAGCTCGGGAGCCGCCTCGGCGGGCAGATCGGCGATCAGCCTCTGCAGCACGCGGTAGTGGCGGGCCGTCATCGCCACGGCCAGATCGCGTTCGGCCAGCCATTCGGGCGTGATCTGCCGCGCGACGTGATCATCGGTGCGGTATCCGGCCGCGGCGAGCACACGCGCCTGACGCGGGTCGATGGGGTTGCCCGCCTCCTCGTCGCTGATCCCTGCGGAGTCGACGAGCGCCTCGGCGCCGTTGATCTGCAGATGATGTTCGAGCACACGCTCGGCGGTGACGGATCGGCAGATGTTGCCGGTGCACACGAACACGACGGATGCCATAGTCATTCGTTCCTCCTCAAAGGCTGTCGGGTCAGCGACCGACGCGCGACCGGGGCTGCGTTTCTCGGGCGATCACGACCCTCTCCCCCGGCCACTGATCACGATACTGTTGGACCATGACTTCTGAAACTTCAGCCGTTTCGGCACGGCCTCAGGACGACCTCTACCAGCACATCAACGGCGAGTGGATCGACTCGTTCACCATCCCCGACGACCGGGCCGGCGACGGAGCCATGCGCGAGCTCTTCGACACCGCCGAGACCAAGGTCCGCGACATCATCACCTCCGTGTCCGAATCCGACCAGGAACCCGGCAGCGAAGGTCAGAAGGTCGCCGATCTGTACACCTCGTTCATGGACGTCGAGCGGATCAACTCGCTCGGGGTCACCCCGCTCGACTCGACGTTCGCGGCCATCGACGCCGCCGAGGACAAGTCCGAGCTCGCAGCGCTGCTGGCCCGCCTCGAGATCGAGGGCATCGGCGGAGTGCTCGGCGGCTACGTCACCGCCGATGCGAAGGACTCCGACGTCTACGCCCTCTACCTCGTCCAGGCCGGAATCTCCCTGCCCGACGAGGACTACTACTTCAACGACGACCACGCCGAGGTGCGCGCGAAGTTCCTCGCGCATGTGCAGCGCATCTCGGCCCTGGCCGGGCTCGGGGAGAAGTCCGGGATCACCGACGCCGAGGTGGCCGCCAAGGTGATGGCCTTCGAGACCGCCCTGGCCCGCCACCACTGGGACCGGGTCGCCTGCCGGGATGCGGAGAAGACCTACAACAAGTATTCGGTCAGTCAGCTGCGCGACCTCGGCCCCGAATTCGACTTCGACTCCTACCTGGGACTGCTGACCGCCGAGGCGGCCGACCTCAAGCACCTCGTGGTCTCCCAGCCCTCGTTCGTCACGGGCATGGCGAAGGTGTGGGCCGAGACCGACATCGAGACCATCAAGACCTGGCTGCGCTTCGTCGTCGTCTCCGACACCGCCGCACTGCTGTCCGATGAGTTCGTCGAGGAGAACTTCGACTTCAAGTCCCGCACGCTCTCGGGCACACCGGCTCTGCGGGAGCGGTGGAAGCGCGGGGTCGGGCTCGTCGAGGGCTGCCTCGGCGAGGCGGTGGGCAAACTCTACGTCGCCGCCGAGTTCCCGCCATCGGCCAAGGCCGCGATCGACCACCTCGTGGACATGCTCATCAAGGCCTACGACAAGTCGATCCGCGAACTCGACTGGATGAGCGAGGAGACGAAGGAACGCGCCCTGGTCAAGCTCTCGAAGTTCACGCCGAAGGTCGGCTATCCCGAGGTGTGGCGCGAGTACCCGGCCGTCATCGATGCGACCGATCTCGTCGGCAATGTGCGCCGCTGCTCCCAGGCCGAGCACGTGCGGCAGGTGCGTCGCATCGGCGGGCCGATCGATCGGACCGAATGGCTGATGACCCCGCAGACGGTCAACGCCTACTTCCACCCGGTGATGAACGAGATCGTCTTCCCCGCCGCGATCCTGCAGCCGCCGTTCTTCGATCCCGAGGGTGACGTGGCCGCGAACTTCGGGGCCATCGGCGCGGTCATCGGCCACGAGATCGGGCACGGCTTCGATGATCAGGGATCACGCTACGACGGGGACGGCAACCTCGTCGACTGGTGGACCGAATCGGACCGGAAGCTGTTCGAGGAGCGCACGAATGCGCTCATCGCTCAGTACGATGCTCTGGTCCCGGCCGGCCTCGACGAGGGCCAGCACGTCAACGGGGCGCTGACGGTCGGTGAGAACATCGGCGACCTCGGCGGACTGTCGATCGGCTGGAAGGCGCTCGAGCTCGAACTCGGCGAACGGGCCGGCACCCCCGGTCAGCCGGTGGCCCCGTCGACGGAGCAGGCGAAGTCGTTCTTCTCCGCCTGGGCGAAGGCGTGGCGGTCGAAGATGCGCACCGAGGAGCGCGTGCGTCGGCTGTCGATCGACCCGCACTCGCCCGAGGAGTTCCGCTGCAACCAGGTGGTCAAGAACATGACCGCCTTCCACGACACCTACGGGGTCACCGCCTCCGACGGCATGTACCTCGCCCCGGCCGAACGCGTGACCATCTGGTGAGGCCGGAGACCGCGTGGTGAGGCCGACCCCAGTGGGCTGACAGCGCCCCGACGCGCAGAGGGCGGCCCGACGATCTCCAGCGAGATCGCCGGGCCGCCCTCAGTTGCGTCTGCGGGGCCGGTGCCTCACCGGTGGCCGCGGATGAGCGCGACCATGCGGTAGTCGAATTCCTGCCAGCTGGTGATCGGCCGGTCGGCCTCCAGCGCCGCCTGGAATTCCTCGACCTCGGTGAGATCGGACTCGAGCGGGATGTCGAAGGGCATCTCCACATAGATCAGCCCGCTGGCATCGGTGTGGACGATGTCGAATCCGGCCTGCTGCGGGTCGAGTTCGTTGTTCATCACGATGAGCAGGCGCCCCTCGGAGGCTTCGTACTCGGACTCGATGCCGTCGTCATAGCCCTGCTGGTGCCGCAGCTCCCGCTGGGCCTGGATGACGAACTCGGAGTAGGCGCCGAGGCCGATCACCGGGATCCGCGAGGTCAGCGCCTCAGTGGCGATGTCGATCAGCCGTGAGCGGGCCTTGCGCCCGAGCACGCTCAGATCCCCGCCCGACATCGCGATCCCGTCGAAGCCGACGAGCGAGACCCGCCCGTCGTCGTGGGCCGGGTTGAGGATGGTGATGTCGAGGCCGAAACGGGAGTACCAGGGGCGGGTCACCTCGGCGCTGTCCTCGTCCCACCACACGTAGAACAGGAACGGAACGTTGATCCCGGCCTCCGAGTAGAAGAACGGGGGACGCCGCTCACCGGCGGTGACCTCGAAGGGCACGACATTGCCCTCGATCGGGGCGGGGCAGGTGGCGAAGGCGGTGAACGCGAACGGGTAGTTGACCGCGCGGTTGAAGTCGATGACGAGCGAACCGTCCTGGTTCGGCACGCCGAGGTCGAGGGTCCGCCACGCGGGGGTGGTCTTCCCGTTCGTCGAATCGTGGAAATCCAGCTGGAGCCCGGTCTTCGGGCATCCGGTGGCGAGCAGGCTGACCTCGCCCTGCTTCGTCTCGAAGGTCACGATCCCGGCCGCCTGGGTCTGCAGCTGCAGATCCTCCTGGGCGGTCTCGATCGTGAAGGTCTTGAACGGGTCGAACCGGGTGAATCGGCCGAGGAAGACGAAGTCCGGGTCCGGGTCGAAGGCCGGGACCTCGAAGAACTTGCCCAACAGGGGCGACTTGGAATCGCGCACGCGCACGCCGAGGCGGCCGCCGCGGTCGATGAGTTCGTAGAGCACGCTGCCGACGGTGAACCAGCTCAGCGATCCCCCCTCGGGCAGACGGGCGCTGAAACCGTTGTCCTCGACCCGGACCTGCGGGCGTGTGGGTGCGGTCTCATGGTCGGCCCGGTCGCTGACGGTCGGCAGGGTCGAGGTGTCGCTGGGCACCGAGGGGCTGGTCGCCCGCGCCGCACTCGTCGACGGCGTCGTCACTCCGGTCGAGGCCGTCGTCGCATCCGTCTGGGACTCGCTCATGAGGTCGAAGGTCTCGGCGGCGGGGCCGGCCTTGATGCCGGGCTCGAGGGCGATGGTGACCCAACCGTCCTCGACGGTGAACGTGCCGGGGGCGTCGGGCCAGGTCGACTCCTGGTCGAGCCAGTGCAGTCCGACGACGCTGAGCCAGCCGAAGGGTTTCGCCAGTGCCGAGTTCCGTGAATCGCGCCAGGTGTTCCACTCAGTCACGAACTGGTTCACGTCGAACACTCCTTGCTGTCGCTGTTGCGGCCACCGGGTCGCGGTCGCCGGGTCCCCGTCACCAGCGCGTACCACCGAATCCGATGCCGACGCGCCGTCTGGAACCAAACCCTCTGCCCTCCAAACTACCGCAAAGGATAGGCTGGGGAAATGAGCGATTCGCACCCGAGACCCGACCTGGCCGCCGAGACCGCGGCCGACCTCAGTGACTTCGTCAGCGCCTCCCCAAGCTCGTATCACGCCGTGGACACCGCGGCCACACGCCTGGAGCAGGCCGGCTTCTCCCGCCTCGACGAATCGACGTCGTGGGCCCTGTCGCCCGGGTCCGGTCACTACGTCGTCCGTGACGGAGCACTCATCGCCTGGATCAATCCCACCACCCCCGCCGAGGCGGTGCCCGGGTTCCGGGTGTTCGGATCCCACACGGACTCCCCCGCCTTCAAGCTCAAACCCGGTGCCGAGTACACCGCCGAGGGCATGCGCCAGGTCGGAGTCGAGATCTACGGCGGTCCGCTGCTGAATTCCTGGCTCGACCGGGAGCTGGCCTTCGCCGGTCGCCTCAGCCTCGCCGACGGCACCGTCGCGCTGGCCCGCACGGGACCGATCGCGCGGATCCCGCAGCTGGCGATCCACCTCGACCGCCAGGTCAACGACGGTCTGACCCTGGACAAGCAGCGTCACACCGCACCAGTGATCGGTCTGGCCGACCTCGCCGAGGCCGATGTCATCGAGCTGCTCGCCGCCTCCGCCGAGGTGGACCCCGAGACCGTCGTCGGGCACGACGTCTACACCGTCCCGACCCAGGAGCCCAGCCGCTTCGGGGCGGCCGAGGAGTTCTTTGCCTCGCCGCGGCTGGACAACCTTCTGTCCGTCCACGCCGGTGTCTCCGCGCTGGCCAACCTCGACGCCGACGGGCTCGAGGCCATCGCACTCTTCGCCGCCTTCGACCACGAGGAGATCGGGTCGAATTCGCGCTCCGGCGCCTGCGGTCCCTTCCTCGCCGATGTCACCGAGCGCATCATCGCCTCCCTGCTGCCGAACTCGACGCGCAGCGACTACCTGACCGCCCTCGCGTCCTCGGTGTGCGTGTCCTCGGATGCCGGGCATGCCGCCCACCCGAACTACCCGGAGCGGCACGACCCGCATGTCAGGCCCCGCCTCGGCGACGGTCCCCTGCTCAAACTCAACGCCCAGCAGCGCTACGCCACCGATGCGGTGGGCACGGCGGTGTGGTCGCGGGCCTGTGCGGCCGCCGGGGTCGAGTATCAGGACTTCGTGTCGAACAACGCGATGCCCTGCGGGTCGACGATCGGCCCGCTGACGGCCACACGGCTGGGCATGACCACCGTCGACGTGGGCCCGGCCCTGTACTCGATGCACTCGGCCCGCGAGATGGTCGCGGTCTCCGACGTCGTCGCCCTCGGCGCCGCCGCGAAGGCGTTCCTCCAGGGCGCTTGAGCGCGGCGGCGGGGCGGCGGAGGGCTGTGCGGCGTCGTTCAGGGCGCAGCGGCGGGGCGGCTGCCTCGTTCAAGGCCAACGCCCTCGTTCAAGGCGTCGCGCGCCACCAGCAGCGTCGTTCAAGGCGTGGCGCAGATATCGAACGGTGCGCGATTCGACAGCTGCGCTGCGCCTTGAGCGAGCCATGTGAGACGTGTTGCGCCTTGAGCGAGCGGCGCCGGGGGCGAATGCATTCTTCCCTCCCGACCGCAGAGCCGCAGCCGGTCCTTCATTTCCTGGATCACAGAGGCCCGATCCCATTGATTACTACTGAGTAACCTGATACTACGGTAAGTAGAAACTTGCGAAGTAGTGAGCAAGAGGAGGACAGAGATGCGCATCGCGATCGGCGCCCCGGGAAACGGTCAGATCCTCAAAGACGAGATCCGCAGATTCCTTCACGACGATGACCGGGTCGAGGCCGTCATCGACCTGTCCGAGCCCGAGATCACCTATCCTGCCGTATCGATCCTCGCCGCTGAGAAGATCTCGGCCGGTGAAGTCGACCGAGCCGTCCTCATCTGCGGCACCGGGGTGGGAACCGCGATCGCTGCCAACAAGGTCAGAGGAGTTCGGGCCGCTACGGCACACGACCTGGTGACGGTTCGCGGGGCGGTCGAGAACTACGACGCCCAGATACTGTGCATGGGCCAGAACGTCATCGCCGCCCCATACGCACGCACACTCATCGACCTGTGGTTGGACCTCAGGCACGATCCCACAGGCACCTACGGGCCGAAACTCGACGAGATCGCCGCGTTCGAGGCCAGCGACTGACACTTCATTCCGCTTTCCGGAGTCGACCGAGACCGTCGACCAACACTCAAGCGCACTAGGTGTACTGGTCGGGGACGTTGATCAATCTTGAGAACGGTGGCTGGTTCCCGCAGGCCGTGTGGGGTCGGTGATGGTTGTAGTAGTGCAACCAGCCCTCAAGTTCTGCTCGGCGTTCGGCTTCCGAGTTGTAGAAGCGGGCGTAGGCCCAACCGTCAGCCAGGGTGCGGTGGAATCGCTCGATCTTGCCGTTGGTCTGCGGCCGATAGGGCCGGGTGCGCTTGTGTTTGATGTCTAGATCGGCGCAGGTGTCTCGCCATATGTGCGACCGGTAGGCTCCGCCGTTGTCCGAGAGGACACGCGCGACGGTGATGTTGCGCTG
>DWZN01000049.1 GCA_019117545.1 Candidatus Brevibacterium intestinavium | reverse complement strand
CGGCATCCGGGCGCGGGTCAGAGGACCTCGAGCACGCTGCGGACGCCGGAATTGCGCAGCGACTCGTGACGGACCGAGGCCCAGTACGAGACCGGTTTCGAGAACTGCTCGGGCAGCACCGGCAGCAGGCGCGAATTGTCGCGGGCGAGGAAATCGGGCAGGATTCCGATCCCGACCCCCTCGGAGGTGGCGAGCACATGCGCATGCACCGAGGTGGAACGGAAGAAGCCGTTCCCACGGGGCAGGGCATCGGCCACCTCGTCGAGATCATCGACCTGCAGCGAGTTCTCGATGTAGTAGATCATCCGATGTTCGGCCAGGTCTTCGAGGGTCCGCGGCATGCTGTGCGCGGCGATGTAGTCCTGTGAGGCGTAGAGCTGGAGCCGGTAGTCGCGGATGTGCTTGGCGACGGACCGCGGGGCATCCGGGCGGCCCACGACGACCTCGATGTCGACGCCGGACCGATACTGGCGGGCTCTCTGCGTGGCGGTGATGAGTTCGACCTGCAGTCCCGGATGCCGCTGCTGCAGCGAGGTCAGCGCCGGGACCGCGTACTCGAGGGCGAAGGCCTGCGGACAGGCCAGGCGAATCGTGCCGGCCAGGGCGGAGCTCGCATGCGCATCGATCCGACCGAGTGCCGCCTCGATGTCCTCGGCGATCGGCAGGAGCTGACGCCCGGCGGCGTTGAGCTCCCAACCGTCGGGGGAGGCCACGAGCACGCGCTCGCCATAGGCCTTCTCGAGCGCGGCGATGCGTCGCGAGACGGTCGTGTGATTGAGGCCGAGGCTGTGGGCGGCGGCCGTGAACTTCCCCAGACGAGCGACGGCGAGCAGAGTCAGCAGATCCTCCGGGGCGATCTGCTGACCGGATCCGCCTGGTGCATATGAGGCCATAGACGTCCCATTCTATCTGCGTACGTGCACATAACCGGTGCGGAATAGGTGAGCGCCTCAGCGGATCGCCGCGTCCTGACTGGCGTAGTGTGAGAGAGAACACTGCGTTAGAGACGAACATGATGCGAGGAGGCATACTATGTCGACGATCGGATGGGTGGGCCTGGGCAATATGGGCCGCCCGATGACTGCGAACCTGGTCGAGGCCGGTCACACCGTCAACGGATATGATCTCGTGCCCGAGGCCGTGGCCGCGGCCGCGAAGAACGGCGTCAACCCCGTGGGATCGATCGCCGAGGCGGTCGCCGGTGCCGATATCGTCTTCACCATGC
Organism: Candidatus Brevibacterium intestinavium; assembly: GCA_019117545.1. Classification (GTDB taxonomy): domain Bacteria; phylum Actinomycetota; class Actinomycetes; order Actinomycetales; family Brevibacteriaceae; genus Brevibacterium; species Brevibacterium intestinavium. The sequence continues at coordinate 6,685 of DWZN01000049.1, read as the reverse complement.
TGCCCAAGGGAGAGCACGCCCGCACGGCCTACCTCGAACCCGACGGCGTCCTGGCCCATGCGGACACCAAGACCCTCCTCGTCGACTCCTCGACGATCGACTTCGACTCCGCCCGCGTCCTCCACGCCGAGGCGGCCAAAGCCGGTTTCCGCCTCATCGACGGCCCGGTCTCCGGGGGCGTCAGCGGCGCCGAGGCGGGCACCCTGACCTTCATGCTCGGCGGAACCGACGAGGACGTCGCCGAGGCCCGCCCCGTCATCGAGGCGATGGCCGGCAATATCTTCCACGCCGGTGGTGAGGCCGCCGGTCAGGCCGCGAAGATCGTCAACAACATGATGCTCTCGATCAGCCTCCAAGGCGTCGTCGAAGGGGCCGTGCTGGCTGACCGGTTCGGCCTCGATCAGAAGGTCTTCTACGACATCGCGAAGGTGTCCTCGGGTGATTCGTGGCCGCTGCGCACCTGGTACCCGGTGCCCGGCGTGACCGAGACCGCCGCGGCGAACAACGACTTCAAGGCCGGCTTCGCCGCGGCCCTCATGCACAAGGACGTCGGGCTCGCGCTCGCCGGTGCCGAGACCCAGGGAGTCGACCTTCCCGCGGCCGCCCTCGTCCACGCCCAGCTGCAGAAGCTCGTGGATGACGACCTCGGCGGCCTCGACACCTCGGCGCTGATCAAGAACATCGACCCGAACGCCGAGGGCCTGCCGAAATAGCCCGTGCCCGGCCGAGCCGCCGGCCGCTCCCACGTGCCCGCATCCGATGCTTCCTGGGTGTCTGCGGCACAGGGACGTTCGAACTCCGGTAGATCCGTGTCGAAATTCCGGACGTCTGTCGACACGGATCTACCGCTGTTCGTCGAGGAAGCGACCAGATCGACTCCGGAATCACCCCCAGCCGACGGTCCTGATGCCTGGAGGGCACACCGCATCTGAAACTTCTGCGGGCTCGTGGAAGACTGGAGGCATGAGTACGCCTGATTCGACCCTTACGCTGTCCCCGGACGACATCACCGCCATCACCGGCAACCTCGACGAGGTGGCCGAACGCGCCCGAGCCGCCGCCGAGGCGAGCGGCCGCGACGGTGACGCGGTGAAGGTGATGCTGGCGACGAAGACGCAGCCGGCCGAGAAGATCCGAGTGGCCCTCGACCACGGATTCACGCTCATCGGTGAGAACAAGGTGCAGGAGATCGTCGGCAAGGCCGAGGCGTTGGCCGACCTGGCCCCGGAGACCCACCTCATCGGGCCCCTGCAGAGGAACAAGGTCAACCACACCCTGCGTCACGCCAGCTGCATCCAGTCGGTCGACAACCTCGCGCTCGCCGAGAAGATCAGCAACCGCCTCGAGGTGATCGACGAGACCGTCGAATACTTCGTCCAGGTCAACACCTCACGCGAGGACTCGAAGTTCGGAGTCGCCCCCGAAGACGCCGAGGCCCTCATCGCCGAGACCCGCGAGCTCGAACGGATGCGGCTGCGCGGGCTGATGACCATCGGCCTGCCCGGCAGCAGCGCCGAGGAGATCCGCCCCAGCTACGCCGATCTGCGCGAACTGAGCGAACGGCTGCGGGAGAAGGGCGTCATGCCCGCCGAGGCGACCGAACTGTCGATGGGCATGAGCGGGGACTTCGAGCTCGCGATCTCCGAGGGAGCGACCATGGTCCGCGTCGGCTCGAGCGTGTTCGGGGCCCGCGACTACTCGTAAGCGGTCGGGCACGGTACCTGTCGCGCCCGGCCCCAGCCGGGACCGGACCAGAGCCGGGACCGGACCGACCCCGTCCCGGCCCCAGCTGGGACCGGCCCGACCGCAACCCCGACCGCAACCGCGACCGGACCAGCCGCGACCGGACCGGGCTCGGGCCGTCCCGAGCCCGGGCCGGTCACACGATGACACCGGGGAGGCCGCCTCGGCGCAGGATCTGCGATCATGGAGTCATGACCAGCAGCCCGGAAGAATCCACCCCGACCGCCGCCTCGGCGGGCACCAGCGCAGCCGCGACGCAGACGAAGTCCTCGACGCATGACGTCAAGGTCCGCGCCCCCGAACTCATCGGCCGCCGGTGGATGAACTCCGGCGGCAAGGAGCTGACCCTGGCGGACCTGCGCGGCAAGGTCGTCCTGTTGGACTTCTGGACCTTCTGTTGCATCAACTGCCTCCACGTCCTCGACGAGCTGCGCCCGCTCGAGGAGAAGTACGCCAAGGAACTCGTCATCATCGGCGTCCACTCCCCGAAGTTCGAGTTCGAACGCACCGTCGAGGCCGTCGACCAGGCCGTGGAGCGCTACCAGGTCGAACACCTCGTCCTCGACGACCCCGACCTCATCACCTGGCAGGCCTACACCGCCCGAGCCTGGCCGACACTGGCCGTGATCGACCCCGAGGGCTACCTCGTGGCGACGATGTCGGGCGAGGGGCACGCCGCCGGGCTGACCGAGATCATCGAGGGCCTCATCTCCGAGCATTCGGCCAAGGGCACCCTCCACTCCGGGGACGGCCCCTATGTCCCGCCGCCGGCCCCGGAGACCGACCTGTTCTACCCGGGCAAGACCGCGAGGCTGCCCTCGGGGCACCTGCTCGTGGCCGACTCCGGTCACCACAGCCTCGTCGAATACGACGCCGACGGCGCCGCGATCATCCGCCGCATCGGCTCCGGCGCCCGCGGGTGGGTCGACGGGGACTTCGCCTCGGCGGCCTTCAGCGAACCCGGCGGCATCACGGTGCTGCCCGATGACCTTGCCGAGCAGGTCGGCTACCAGCTCGTCGTCGCCGACACCGTCAACCACACACTGCGCGGGATCGACCTCGAAACCGAGACCGTGACGACGATCGCCGGCACCGGGCAGCAGCACATGGTCGGTGCCATCGACAACATCCGCGGCAAACACGGTGAGCTGGGACGATACGACGGACCCGCGCGTGACGTGAAGCTGTCCTCGCCGTGGGACGTCCTCTTCGTCCCCGCCGCCGCCGAGGTGGTCGTGGCGATGGCCGGCAACCACACCATCTGGTCCTTCCGCCCCCAGGACGGCACGATCCGTCTGCTCTCGGGCACGATGAATGAGGGGCTGACCGACGGAGACGGCGAGAGCGCCTGGTACGCCCAGTCCTCCGGTCTCGATCTCGCCCCCGACGGCAGGGTGCTCGTGGCCGACTCCGAGACCTCGGCGATCCGACGCCTCGACCCCGCCACCGGAGAGGTCGCGACACTCGTCGGCGTCGGCCTCTTCGACTTCGGCTTCCGCGACGGCCCGGCCGACCAAGCCCGCCTCCAGCATCCGCTGGGTGTGCGCAGCCTGCCCGACGGGTCGATCGCGATCGCTGACACCTACAACGGCGCTATCCGCCGCTTCGACCCGACCACCGACGAGGTCACGACGCTGGCCCGAGGGCTGCGCGAACCCTCGGACATCCTCGTCATCGACGCCGGTGCGGCCGGCGGGGCAGAGGACTCACGCGAGGCCGAACTCCTCGTCGTCGAATCCGCGGCCCACGCGCTGACCAGGGTGAAACTGCCCAAGGACGCGCAGAAGGTCGACGAAGGCGCCCTGACGACGAAGCGGCCGTCGACCGAGATCGCCTCCGGGCCGGTGACGATCGGCGTGAGCTTCACCGTTCCGGCCGGTCAGAAACTCGACGATCGGTGGGGCGATCCCACCTTCCTGCAGGTCTCCGCCACACCACCGGAACTTCTCGTCTCCGGCGCCGGGGGAGCTGAAGGGCTCAGCCGCGACATCGTCATCAACCCCGACCTCGACGGCGGCGTGCTCCATGTGACCGCTCGCGCCGCCGCCTGTGACGGTGAGCCCGGCGGAGAGATCCCGCTCCACGCGGCCTGCCATCTCTACCAGCAGGACTGGGGCATCCCCGTCGAGCTCAAGGACTCGGCGCCGAGGGAGCTCCACCTCGACCTCCGCGGAGCCTGAGGCGTCCCGCACGGTCCCGCGGCCTCCGGAGCGCCCCCGTTTGTGGTCACTGCGCCGAGGTGAATTCGACGAATCGAGCTGCTCGCCTCGGCGCAGCGACCACAAACAGGCGTCGGCCCGCGCTCACACGACCGAGATGTCGCCCATGCGTCGCGGTTCGAAGCTGACCTGGGAGGACTTGACGACGACCGAGCCGCCGAGGACGAAGGAGAGCTTCTCGTCGAGATCGTGCTCGGCCGCGGTGACGATGTCCCGGTAGCGCCCCTTGACCCGGACCTCCACGGTCGAAGGAGTGAGCTCGAGGTCGTTGCCTGAGGAAGTGAGGCTGATCTCCGGACTGCGCTCGAGCGACCAGGAGATGTCGCCGATGATCTCGTTGTCGGTGTCGTAGCCGAAGACACAGCCCGCGGGCATGAGCGTCTTCGCTTTCACACAGTCCTCGAGATGCTCGGTGACCTGCTCGGTCACGGTGTCTTCGAGCTTGGCCGTCGGCTCGGGCGAGAGCTTGACGGTGGGGGAGTCGCCGGGGGCGGTCACCTCGGCGCGTTCGGATTTCGATTTGAGGTAGGTCGCGTCGAAGCCGACGAGGTAGCTGGCCGGAAACAGCACGGGCACGGAGCCGGCGCTGACGCCGTAGCCGTTGACCGTCGCCGTCGACGAGCCCGAGACGTCGAGGGCCAGGGTCGGCCATTCCTTCTGCTCGATGGCCCAGCGGTCGAAGAGGCCTGCGCTCGCGGGCAATTTGACCATGGTCAGATCGATGGTCCGCTCCTGCGAGGACAGGTTGTAGCTGAGGCGGACCTTCGCCTGTTCGCCGTCGACGGAGACGGTCTCGGCTTCGGGCTCCCGCGGCAGGTCGGGCGCGGCCGAGAGCACCTCGCTGCTCAGCGCCAACGTCGATGACGGAGTCGGCGCGGACAGATAGGAGAAGGCCCGTTGGGCGTCCCCGTCCTCAAGCGCGCCGATATAGGCCTCAGCGGCCCTGGCCGGGGTGTAGACGGTGAGGTTGATGAGGGGAACCGCCGCGACCGTGAGGACGATGATCGTCAGCGCCGAGATCAGAAGCTTGCGCGAGGTTCGCATGGCTCTCCTGATTCGGTCGGGGACTGAGCAGTGTCAAGTGTATCCGCCGGACCTCACTCAACCGAGTAGGCATGCAGCGCTGAGGTGTCGACCTCGACGAAGACATGGGTGCCGACCCGGACGTTGGCGCGCAGCTGCGCGATCGTCGAGCCCAGCCCCGGATGGATCACTCCGAACCCGGCCTCGGTGCTGCCGCCGGTGACCCCGGCGAGATCGGCCAGGTCGACATCGAGGGCGAGCCCCATCTCCGTGTCGACCGGGGACAGTTTCGCCTGCAGGCAGGAACCGCGATCGCGCAGCCCGGTCACGATCGCTTCGAACACCGTCGCCGAGGTGAACGCCGGGTCGTGCTCATCCAACGACAGCCGCGCGGCGCGCCAACCGAGGGTGACGAAGACCTTCCCGTCGAGTTCGGTGCGGGCGCGCACGGCCGAATGGCCGATGGACAGCCAGCCCTTGCGCGCCAGCCCCGAATAGACGTTGACGCCGCTGAGTTCGGCCGGCAGCGATCCTCGGGGCTCACTGACGACCTGCTCCAAGGAGCCGAGGGCGACGAGCTGGTCCTTCTCGATATCGGCCACGCCCGCCTCGGCGATGGTGTGGTCGGTGAGAGAGTTCGAGCTGAACACGACACCGCGTCCGTCGTGAGCGACGAGTTCGGCGAAGCGATTGCGCAGCCCCGTGCGCAGGTGCCCCGGCACCGAGGCGAACGGATCGATGAGCGTCAGCCACTTCGCGCCGCTCGCCCAGGCCGCGGCCAGACGAAGACGGGCCCGATCGACGGAATCGAGATCGTCGATGCGTCGCCGCAGAATCTCCGGCCGCAGCCCGAAGGCCGTCAGCGCGGTCGATTCGGCCATAGCAGCCGCCGATGCCGCCTCCCCAGATCCGGCATCGGCGTGGCGAAGATAGCTGTTCATCCACCTGCGCACACGCAGACGACCCGACCGGCGTCCGGTCGGGAAGCGTGGCGGTGGTGCGACGTGGGGCAGGGCGGCCACGGACAGCACCACCGAGGTGGTGCTGTCCGGGCTGCCCATGATCCCGAGCATTGTCCCTGCTCGCAGACGTCCGAGGTCGATCTCGCGTCTGTCGAGCTGCAGCCCCGCGAGGGACAATTCATCGTTCAATTCAGTTTAGAACTCCGCCGGGTCGTCGGTGGCGTTCATCCGCCGACGGGTGATGATGACTGCTGCCGCACCGACGGCGAGCAGACCGACGCCCAGTGCCAGTCCTGTCATCTCGGCACCGGTGCGCGGCAGATCGCTGCCGGCGGAATCCGAGCCGTTGCCGCCCTCGTCGACCGCGGTGCCGTTGGTCAGCACCGTGAAGCTTCCGCCCTGGGGCTCGTCGAAGCTCTCGGCCTGGGCGCGGACGTTGTAGGTTCCGAGCACGGCCTTGACCTTGGCCTGGACACCGAAGGTGGCCTTGCCCTCGGAATCGGCTTCCTTGGTCATCGTGTAGCGATCGACCTTGCCCTGGGCATGCTCGACCGTGATCGTGATCTTCTCACCGGGCTGGGCGCCGGTGACGCCGAGTTTGACGCCCTCGTTGAGGAAGTCCTCGGAGCTGATCTCGGTCGGATCGATGGACAGAGCCTGCTTGGCAGCGGCCGGTTCCTTCTTGTCCTCGGATCCGGGGCTGGCCGGCCCGGTGGACTCGGACGACTGGTCCTCGGA
>DWZN01000048.1 GCA_019117545.1 Candidatus Brevibacterium intestinavium | reverse complement strand
CGATCTCATCTCCGATCTGACTGCCGGGCAGGATCTCGACACCGTCCTCGACAGGTACGCCACCGAACCTCCCGCCGATGAGCTCGCCGAGGCGGCCGATTGGATCGACGAATGCTATGTCGGCGACAGCGCCGAGGACATCGTCGCAGCACTCGTCGCTCACGAGAGCCCCGATGCCCGAGCCGCCGCCGAGGTCATCGGGACCAAGGCCCCCACCTCGGTGAAGGTGACCCTGGCCGCGCTGCGCAAGGCCGCAAGCATGACCCTGGCCGAAGTCCTCGAACAGGACTACCGCGTCGCGGTCGCACTCACCGAACGGCCCGACCTCAAGGAGGGCATCCGCGCTCAGGTCATCGACAAGGACCGCAACCCGCAGTGGAGCCCGGCGACCCTGGCCGAGGTCAGCGACGAAACCGTCGAGACCATCCTCACGACCGACCACGAAGAGAAGGTGTTCTCATGAGCGAATACGAAACCATCCTCACCGATGTCGACTCCGGCGTCGCCACGATCACCATCAACAGGCCGAAGGCGCTCAACGCGCTCAACCTGCAGGTGCTCACCGACATCACCGATGCGGCCGCCGCGTTCGACGCCGATGACGAGGTCAAGGCGATCATCATCACCGGCAGCGACAAGGCCTTCGCCGCCGGTGCCGACATCAAGGAGATGTCGAACCTCGACTTCGCCACTGCGTACAAGGCCGACTGGTTCGCCGGCTGGTCGCGACTGACCGATGTGCGCAAACCGATCATCACCGCCGTCGGCGGCTTCGCCTTGGGCGGGGGCTGCGAGCTCGCGATGATGGGCGATATCCTCATCGCCTCGACGAAGGCGAAGTTCGGTCAGCCCGAGATCAACCTCGGCGTGCTGCCGGGCATGGGCGGATCGCAGCGACTGACCCGCGCCATCGGCAAGGCGAAGTCCATGGACATGTGCCTGACCGGCCGGATGATGGACGCCGAGGAGGCCGAACGCTCGGGTCTCGTCGCCCGGATCGTCGAACCCGAGCAGCTGCTCGTCACGGCCAACGAGATCGCGCAGACGATCGCCGGCAAGTCCCGGATCGCCTCGGCGATGGTCAAGGAAGCCGTCAACACGGCTTTCGAGACGACTCTCGAGCAGGGGCTGCGCTACGAACGCCGCCTCTTCCACTCCACGCTGGCCACGAACGACCAGTCCGAAGGCATGGCCGCCTTCGTCGAGAAGCGGGACCCGAACTTCTCGGATTCCTGACCGCGGCCCCGGCCCGATCCATGGCGCAGTCCCCTCTTCGGGGTCTGCGCCATGGTCGTCTTCGGGCGACTGTGGCCGATATCGCATTTATCAAACGTTCGGTTAAAGTGGGGGCATGCATTCATCTACCCAAGGAGGCACCGTGAACTCTCTTTCCGACCTGCTCTCCCAACTGCGCCTGCCCGTCTTCGGCTCCCCCATGTTCATCGCCTCGGGGCCTGAGCTCGTCAAGGCCCAGTGCCAGGCGGGAGTCGTCGGCTCCTTCCCCAGCCTCAATGCCCGACCGGCCTCAATGCTGACCGATTGGCTCGACGAGATCGCCGAATCCAACGCCGCATTCACTTCGGCCAATCCCGAGCGGCCGGCCGCCCCGTTCGCGGTCAACCTCATCGTCCATCGTTCGAACAATCGCCTCGAGGCCGACCTCGCCGAGGTGGTCCGCCACCAGGTGCCGATCGTCATCACCTCCCTGGGGGCCCGTGAGGAGGTCAACGAGGCCGTCCACTCCTACGGCGGAATCGTCCTCCACGACGTCATCAACAACCGGTTCGCCCACAAGGCGATCGAGAAGGGCGCCGATGGCGTCATCGCCGTGGCCGCGGGAGCCGGGGGCCATGCCGGAGCGCAGTCGCCGTTCGCACTCGTGCAGGAGATCCGGGCCTGGTTCGACGGTCCTCTGCTGCTCTCCGGCGCCATCGCCCACGGCCGGTCGGTCCTGGCCGCCCTGGCCGCGGGTGCCGACTTCGCCTACATCGGTTCGGCCTTCCTGTCGACGAATGAGGCCAATGTCGTCGACGACTACCGTCGGATGGTCGTCGAGTCGGGCGCCGAGGACGTCGTCTACTCGAGCTACTTCACCGGCGTCAAGGGCAACTATCTGCGCGGCTCGATCATCGCCTCGGGCCTCGACCCGGACAATCTGCCCGAGGCCGATCCGTCGAAGATGGACTTCGGCTCCGACCCGAATTCGGAGGCGAAGGCCTGGCGCGACATCTGGGGCTCGGGTCAGGGCATCGGAGCGCTGGGCACGCAGCAGTCGACCGCGGAACTCGTCGACGCCCTCGCCGTCCAGTTCGATGCGGCGAAGCAGCAGCTGTCGGCACATCTGGTCTGAGCCCGACTGCCCGCGATGGGCCCGACTGCCCGACAGTGGGCAGCCGGGCCCATCGACGCCGGGACGGCTCAGATGGTCGAGATGATTCCGCGTTCGGTCAGGCGTGAGGCCAGCCCCGCCCCATCGGGAGCATAGATCCACGGCACGCCCTGACCCCGGCCGTGGCGCTTCGACCGGCCTCCTGCCCACACTGCCTCGCCGACGGTGAGCTGCCGGATGGCCACAGCGGCGACGTTCTCCGGGTGGTTCTCGACGAACTCCCCGTAGACCTCCTCGTCCTTCTGCCCGTCATCGCCGATGAGCAGCCACTTCATCCACGGGAACTCCCGGGACAGGCGCTCGAGCGTATTGCGTTTGTGCTCCTTGCCCGAGCGAAAGACTCGCGTCGTCGTCGGCCCCCAGTCCGTCAGCAGCAGAGGGCCCATCGGGTAGAGATTGCGGGAGAGGAAGCGCTTGATCGTCAGCGCCGAGTTCCACGCTCCGGTCGACAGATAGATCATCGGCGTCGCCGGTCGCATGAAGGTGATCCGGTCGTAGAGGACCGCCATGCCCGCGACCGGCGAGCGGGCATGCTCGCTGAGCACGAAGGTGTTCCACGCGGCCAGGAAGGGCCGGGGCAGCGAGGTCACCATGACCGTGTCGTCGATGTCGGAGATGATGCCGAAGGTCGAGTCCTCCCCGATGATGCGCACCGCCGCGGAGTCGACCAGCGATCCGTCGGTCCACAGTTCGATCTCCGTCTGGCCCGGCTCGAAGTCGCCCGGGATCACTGTGTCGATGATGCCGCCGCGATCCGAGGTGACCATGTGCTCTTCGTCGTTGACCCGCACCCACGCCGTGTCATTGGGCAGAGGCACATTGACGAAGGACTTCCACCCGCGGATGCTCGCATGGACATCGGCCGCCGGCTGACCGCTGGGCGTGAGCACCAGACGCCCGAGCACACGCACCCAGCCGGTGCCCCCGTACGTGTCATAGGCGATGACCGTGCGCTGGTAGCTGTGGTCGGTGGCCCGGTTCTGGATCCACTCGTTGAACCGATCCTCCACCCGTGCTGCGGTGTGGAGCATGTCCGGTGTGAGGTTGAGCGGCCCGTCCTCCGGCTTCTTGCCCATCACGATCAGATGAAGCCGATCTTGTCGTAGACCTCGCGCAGGGTCGCGTCGGCGATCTCGCCGGCCTTTTCGGCACCGCGATCGAGGATGGCCTGCAGCTCGGCCCGGTCCTCGAGCAGCTCCAGCACGCGCTCGCGCACCGGGTTGAGGGTTCCGACGGCCACCTCGGCGAGGTCGACCTTGAGGTGTCCGTACATCTTGCCCTGGTACTCGGCGACGATCTCATCGATGGGTCGGGAGGTCAGCGAGGAGTAGATCGTCAGCAGGTTCGACACACCGGGCTTGGCCTCGGGGTCGTAGGCGATCTCTGTGCCGTCGTCGGTGACTGCGGACTTGATCTTCTTCGTCAGCGTCTTCGCATCGTCGAGGATGTCGATGCGGCCCAGCGGGCTCGGCTGCGACTTCGACATCTTCGCGCCCGGATTCTGCAGATCGAAGATCTTCGCGGTGGCCTTGAGGATCTGCGCCTCGGGGACGACGAAGGTCTCACCGAAACGATAGTTGAAGCGCTCCGCGAGGTTGCGGGTGAGTTCGAGGTGCTGACGCTGGTCCTCACCGACAGGCACGAGCTGTGGGTTGTACAGCAGGATGTCGGCGGCCATGAGCGCCGGATAGGTGAGCAGGCCCAGAGACACGTGCTGCTGTTTGGACGACTTGTCCTTGAACTGCGTCATCCGGCTCGCCTCACCCATCGACGTGGTGCACTCGAGCACCCAGGACAGCTGCGGGTGAGCCGGCACCTGGGACTGGACGAAGATCGTCGACTTCTCCGGGTCGAGACCCGCGGCGATGAACTGCGCAGCCGTCCGCAGCGTCCGCTCGCGCAGATCGGCGGGGTCCTGCTCGACGGTGATCGCGTGCATGTTCGCGATGAAGTAGAAGGCATCGTGGGATTCCTGATGCGTCACAAACTGCTGCAGCGCGCCGATGTAGTTGCCGAGATGGAGAGAATCGGAGGTGGCTTGGATACCGGAGACCGTGCGCGGCAGTGAAGAGTTCGTCATAGTCCTATGATGCCATCCTCGCGTCCCTGCGCTGGTATTCGCCCCCTTGCCCGGTGCCCGCAATCATCGCGTGTGTTCGGTTGAGACTCCGTGCGGGTTCAGGCAGAGACGGACGACAGATCGTAGTCGATGACCAGCGGCGCGTGATCCGACCACCGCTCGGCCCAGCTGTCCGCCTTGTCCACACTGGCCTTGACCGCGGCTTCGGCCAGCGCCGGAGTCGCCATCTGGTAGTCGATGCGCCAGCCGGTGTCGTTGTCGAAGGCCTTGCCCCGCATCGACCACCAGGTGTAGGGGCCGTCGACATCGCCGCTGAGCCTCCGATGGACATCGACATAGCCGACCTCACCGAAGAAGCCGTCGAAGTAGGCGCGTTCCTCGGGCAGGAACCCGGCCTTCTTCCTGTTGGCCTTCCAGTTCTTCAGATCCCGTTCGGTGTGGCAGACATTGAGGTCACCGGTGACGAGCACGTGATCAGCGCTCTGCGCCAACTGCGGCATCCGTTTGGTCATGCGGTCGAGGAACCGGTACTTGTCGTCCTGTTTCGGGGTGTCGACCTCACCGGAATGGACATAGGCGGATACGAGGGTCAGCAGCGATCCGTCGCCGAGGCGGTAGTCCGTTTCCAGCCAGCGTCCGGCCCGATCGAAATAGCCGTCCTCGCCGAGGCCCTCCCGCACGGACTCGGGTTCGGACCGGGCCATCACGGCCACACCCGCTCGGCCCTTCGCCTCCGCGTCATGGCTGATCGTGGTGTAGCCGGTGTCCTCGAGGACGCCGAGGGCGATGTCGTTGGCGGCACGCACCTCCTGCAGGGTGATGAAGTCCGGTTTCGCGGCATCGACCCAGGTGGGCATCCCCTTTCTCCATGCTGCGCGGACTCCGTTGACGTTGACTGAAGCAATCCGAATCATGTGACCTATGATGACATGGGCGCACTACTCTTCAGGGACTGGGCGTTATAGAGTGAGGGAAAGTACGAATATTTCAGGAGGCGCAATGGCCGTTGACGAGCCGATCGACATCGAGCAGCTGAGCATCAGTCCGCTCGATGAAGTCGACGCCCGCGAGATGCGAGAGTTCCTGCTGGGAGCACAGAAGAATTTTTGGGGTGACCGCGACCTCAGCAGGGACCACGATGCCTATTGGTTCCGTCAGTTCGTGACCTCCGGGCTGGTGGCTCGCTACCGCTCAGAGATCGTCGGCTATCTGCTGGGCGTGATTCCGCATGACGGACCGGCCTACATCCACCTGGTGGCCGCCCGCTCCGATTTCCGGCATCAGGGCATCGGTCGCCACCTCTATCAGCACTTCATCGACCGTGCGCGCGAACTCGGCGTGGCTTCGGTGGAGGCGACGACGAAGCCGGAGTCCTCGGGTGCGATCTCGTTCCACTCCTCGCTCGGCTTCAGCGGCGAACTCATCGAAGACTATGCCGGTGTGGGAGACCCGCGGGTGTTCTTCGAACTCAAACTGGCCGAAGAGTAGTCCAGACGGAAGAACCCCCGGCAGACACCGGTCATGATTCAGGGCCCCGAACTCGCGTTCGGGGCCCTGAATCGTTCGGCACAGTGTTCGCGTTCGCCGTCGTGGGCGCGGCGAACGGTGCCGACGCGGCGAATGCTCAGTCTCGGGCGGCTCTCACGGCGGTGTCGACGACGTTCTTGAGCAGCAGGGCCCGAGTCATCGGGCCCACTCCGCCGGGATTCGGCGAGACCCAGGCGGCCACCTCGGCGACGGCCGGATCCACATCGCCGACGATCTTCGACTTGCCCGTCTCCGGATCGGTCTCACGGGAGACTCCCACGTCGAGGACGATCGCTCCGGGCTTGACGGCTTCGGCCGTGACGATCCCGGCAGAACCGGCGGCCGCGACGATGACATCGGCCTGGGCCAGCAGTTCGTCGAGGTTGCGGGTGCCGGTGTGGGTCAGCGTCACCGTGGCATTGTGCTCACGCCGGGTCAGCAGGGCCCCGATCGACCGCCCCACGGTCACGCCGCGGCCGATCACCACGACGTGTTTGCCGTTGAGATCGATCCCGTTGCGCGTCATCAGCTCGATGACTCCGCGCGGTGTGCACGGCAGCGGTGTGGTGATCTCGGAGTTGACGTTGAGCACCAGCCGGCCGAGGTTCGTCGGATGCAGACCGTCGGCGTCCTTGGCCGGATCGATGGCCTCGAGGATGGTGTCGGTGTCGATATGGGCCGGCAGCGGCAGCTGGACGATGTAACCGGTGCAGGCGTCGTCCTCGTTGAGCTCGTCGATGACGGCCAACAGCTCGTCCTGCGTCACCGTCTCCGGCAGATCACGCCGGATCGAGTGGATGCCCACCTCGGCGCAGTCGCGGTGCTTGCCGGCGACATACCATTTCGATCCCGGGTCCTCCCCCACCAGAACGGTGCCGAGGCCGGGAACGGTCCCGGCCTTCCCGAGCTCGGCCACCGCTTCGGTCAGTTCGGCTTTGATCTGCTTCGCGCAGGCTCTGCCGTCGAGAATCTGTGCGCTCATCAGTACTGTTCCAGGCCCTCGTAGAGGGGGAAGCCGTCGCTGAGCCTCTTCACCCGGGCGGCCAGCGCCTCGACATCGGCACCGGGCTTGAGCGCTTCGGCGATGACGTCGGCGACCTCGGCGAACTCCTTGTCCCCGAAACCGCGGGTGGCCAAGGCCGGGGTGCCGATGCGCAGGCCCGAGGTGACCATCGGCGGTCGCGGGTCGAACGGCACGGCATTGCGGTTGACCGTGATGCCCACGGAGTGGAGGAGGTCTTCGGCCTGCTGTCCGTCCAGGGCCGAGTTGCGCAGGTCGACGAGCACCAGGTGCACATCCGTGCCTCCGGTCAGAACGGTGGCTCCGGCCTCAGCGACGTCCTCGCCCAGCAGACGCTCGGCGAGGATCTGCGCGCCGCGCACGGTCCGCTCCTGGCGTTCCTTGAACTCGGCGGCGGCGGCGAGCTTGAAGGCCACGGCCTTGGCCGCCACGACGTGCATGAGCGGTCCGCCCTGCTGGCCGGGGAAGACGGCGGAGTTCAGCTTCTTCGCGAGCTCCTCCTTGCCGAGGATGAATCCGGAGCGGGGTCCGCCGATCGTCTTGTGAACGGTGGAGGAGACGACGTCGGCGAAGGGCACGGGGTTCGGGTGCAGATCGGCGGCGACGAGTCCGGCGAAGTGAGCCATGTCGACCCACAGCTTCGCGCCGACCTCGTCGGCGATCTCGCGGAAGGCCTGGAAGTCCAGCTGGCGGGGGTAGGCCGACCAACCGGCGACGATGACCTGAGGACGGTGCTCGAGCGCCTTCTCACGCACCTTGTCCATGTCGATGCGGTAGGTGTCGGGGTCGACCTCGTAGGAGGCCACATCGTAGAGGCGGCCGGAGAAGTTGATCTTCATCCCGTGGGTGAGGTGTCCGCCGTGGGCCAGGGACAGTCCGAGCAGTTTGTCCCCATGCCGGGCAAGCGCGTGCATGACCGCAGCGTTGGCCGAGGCTCCCGAGTGGGGCTGCACATTGGCGTATTCGGCACCGAAGAGGCTCTTGGCTCGCTCGATGGCGAGGTTCTCGGCGACATCGACGTGTTCGCACCCGCCGTAGTAGCGCTTGCCGGGATAGCCCTCGGCATACTTGTTCGTCAGCACCGAGCCCTGTGCTTCCAGCACGGCACGCGGGACGAAGTTCTCCGAGGCGATCATCTCGAGCGTCGAACGCTGACGGCCCAGCTCGAGGTCGAGGACCTCGGCGATCTGCGGATCGATGTCGGCAAGCGAGGCCTGCATCGAGGTTTCGGTCATGAGTACTCTCCTGTGGCATCCGATGTGGTGGGTGAAACAGCGTGATCAACCGCCGCGAACACCCGCAGACCATGCTAACAGCGAACCGCACGGACCCCGCGGCCAGACCGTCATCCGGATGCCGAACCGAGTGCGCGATCCAGGGCCAGGACGATTAGGATCGAGCCCATGAGCACAGAATGGATCCTGAGAGTCACCTGTCCCGATGCGACCGGCATCGTCCATGCCGTCACGGGAGTGCTCGCAGGGCTCGGGGGCAACATCACCGAATCGCAGCAGTTCTCCTCCCCCGACTCCCATCAGTTCTTCCTCCGCCTGCAGTTCTCCACTTCCGAGGCGATCTCGGCCCAGACCCTCGAATCCGAGCTCGCCGAGGCGGCCGATCGTTTCGCGATGACCGTGAGTCTGCAGCCGGCGGAGAAGAGGACTCGCACACTCATCCTCGTGTCCAAGGCCGCGCACTGCCTCAACACGCTGCTGTTCCAGCAGTCGTCCGGTCAGCTGCCCATCGACATCGTCGGAGTCGCCGGCAACCATGACTCCCTGGCGCCCCTGGCCGAGTTCCACGGTCATTCCTTCCACCACATCCCGATCACCCGGGACACGAAAGCCGCCGCCGAGGCGAGGCTGTCCGCCCTCGTCGATGAGCTCGACGTCGAGCTCATCGTGCTGGCCCGCTATATGCAGATCCTCTCGCCCGAGCTGTGCGACCGGCTCGAAGGCCGGGTCATCAACATCCACCATTCGTTCCTGCCCAGCTTCAAGGGGGCCAAGCCCTATCATCAGGCCCATGCCCGCGGTGTGAAGATCATCGGCGCCACCGCTCACTACGTCACCAGCGACCTCGACGAGGGTCCGATCATCGAACAGGATGTCGCCCGGGTCGACCACAATCGGGCGATCGCGGACTTCGTTCAGCGCGGACAGGACGTCGAAGCCGCGGTTCTGGCCAGAGCCGTGGCCTGGCATGCGGAGGGTCGGGTGCTCATGGACGGACACCGCACCGTCGTCTTCAACTGATCTTCGGCTGATCCGAACTCGATCGGGTCTCACACTGCGATGCGTGCGCGAACGCGGAGAGCTCACGCCGAGCCGGCGCCCAGGGAATTCACACCCGGCAACTCATCTGCTGTAGGGTCGCCACGTCCGATTGAAGGAGCTGAGCTCGAATGACGGAAACCACTTTCCGGACAATTGCGATCATCCTGTACTTCGCCGGGATGCTGGCCATCGGTTGGTTCGCCTACCGCAAGACGAAGAACAGCCTGGACGACTATATGCTCGCCGGGCGTGGACTGCGCCCGAGTGTGGCGGCGCTGAGCGCCGGTGCCTCCGATATGTCGGGATGGCTGCTCATGGGCCTGCCCGGTGCCATCTATCTGTCCGGGCTCATCGAAGCGTGGATCGCGATCGGCCTGACCGCCGGGGCCTGGGTCAATTGGAAGTTGGTGGCCCCGCGCCTGCGCGCGTTCACGGAGACGGCCGGTGACTCGATCACGATCCCCAGCTTCTTCGAACAGCGCCTCAAGGACCGTTCCCGGCTGCTGCGCATCGTCTGCGGAGTCATCATCCTCGTGTTCTTCACGTTCTACGTGTCGTCGGGAATGGTCGCGGCCGGCAAGTTCTTCGAATCCAGCTTCGGCCTCAACTACCTCGGCGGAATGCTCCTCGTCGCCGCCATCACCATGGTCTACACGCTCTTCGGCGGCTTCCTGGGCGCGACGCTGACCGATGTCGCCCAGGGCCTGCTGATGTTCGCCGCCCTCATCGCCGTACCGATCGTCGCCGTCATCAACGCCGGCGGCCCGGCGACCGTGATCGACAACGTCTCGCACATCGATCCCGGTCTCCTCAGCCTCCTCGGCAGCGAACCCTTCTGGGCCAGCGGTGCCTACTTGACCGTGATCTCGTCTCTGGCGTGGGGGCTGGGGTACTTCGGCCAGCCCCATATCATCGTCCGGTTCATGGCGCTGCGGACCCCGGCCGATGCCAGTCTCGCCCGAAGGATCGGCGTCGGCTGGATGGGCATCTCCGCGCTCGGCGCCGTCGCCACGGCCATCGTGGGCATCTCGTACTTCTCCCAGCACGCGGATATGGAACCCGCCGACTCCGAGACGGTCTTCCTCGATCTCGCCCAGATCCTGTTCCACCCGTTCATCGCCGGCCTCGTGCTCGCGGCAGTCCTGGCAGCGATCATGTCGACGATCTCCTCGCAGCTCGTCGTCACGTCCTCGGCCCTGATCGAGGATCTGTTCAAGATCGTGGCGCTGCGTTCCGGGTCCAAGCGCACGCTCAAGGACAAGACCTATGTTCTGCTCGGCCGCCTCGGCGTGCTCGTCATCGCCATCATCGCGGTGGTGCTGGCGATCTCGCCGTCGAACAGCATCCTCGATCTCGTGGCGTTCGCCTGGGCCGGTTTCGGCGCCTCGTTCGGTCCGATCGTGCTGCTGACCCTGTTCTGGAAGCGCCTGAGCAACTGGGGCGCACTGTTCGGTCTGCTCTCCGGTGCGATCGTGGCATTCGTGTGGGGTCAGGTGAGCATTCCGATGACGGACCAGATCTACGAGATCATCCCCGGCTTCGCCGTCAACCTCATCGTGGCCGTCGTCGTCAGTCGCTTCACCTACAAGCACGACGAGGAGGCCGACCGGGAGTTCGACGAGTCCGTCGCCCTGTCCCGAGTCAGGTGATCGAGCCCCGCAATCCGACAGCGGCGCCCTCGACCCACAGTTCGCGGCACCCCGCACCGTTCCTGCGGTGCGGGGTGCCGCGCAGTCTCGGACGAGCGACCACTGAGCTGATTCCAAGCTCAGGCGGCGGGGGGTGCCCCTATATTTATTCATAGGCCCCGAACGGGGTCTGGTCGCTGGTCCTGGTATGGCTTGGTTTCCCTGCCACTCATGGTCCGGGGGGTGTTGCCGCCAGGAATCCAGGACGCGCGTTGACTGCTGATAGGGGCTCGGCCCAACACTGTTGAGGTCTCGTCGTAACGTGGGTGCCAGCATCGGGTGTCATGACAACCAACGGCCACAGGTGGAGATGGTCGAGGAGGACTGTCATGAATACCGAATACGACGTGTGGCTCGGCCTCGACGTCGGCAAAACCAGCCATCACGGGTGCGGACTGGACCCGGCAGGCGAGCGAGTCTATGACCACGAACTCCCGCAGGATGAAGCTGCGCTTCAGGACGTGATTACGAGTCTGCAGGACGAGCACGGTCGGGTGCTGGTGATCGTTGATCAGCCCAACACGATCGGGGCGCTACCCGTCGCGGTCGCCCGGGATTGTGGAGCCGATATCGCCTACCTGCCCGGGTTGGCGATGCGTAAGGCTGCCGATCTGTATCCGGGGCAGGCGAAGACGGATGCCCGGGACGCGTTCATCATTGCTGACGCCGCCAGAACCATGCCACACACCTTGAGGTCGGTGGATCGGGAATCGGATGTGTTGGCCAATCTCAAAGTGTTGGCTGGCACCGATGAGGACCTGGCCCATGACATCACCAGAGCGATCAACCGACTGAGGTCCTTGCTGCTGCAGATCCACCCGGCGCTGGAACGCGTGTTCAAGGGCACCGTGTTGACCAGGAGCATCGTGCTGGATCTGTTGATTCGGTATCGTGGTCCGGCTGGGTTGCGGTCGGCGGGGAAGTCGGGGGTGAAGCGGTGGGCGCGAAACCATACCCGCAAGGATCCGTCGGCGCTGATTGATGCGATCTTCGAGGCTCTGGCTGAGCAGACGGTGACCGTGCCCGGGAGTGAGGCGTCGGAGTCGGTGGTGCCGCGGCATGCTGCCAGGATCAAGGCACTGAAGGCGGAACGTCACGAGGTCGAGGCCGAGGCTGAGGAGTTAGCGGATGCGCTCCCTCTTCTTCAGGTCTTAACGTCGATGCCGGGAATCGGCGTTAAGACCGCATCGCAGATCCTCCTGGCAGCCGGTGATTTCTCGACGTTCAGGACGGCTGGCCATTTAGCTGCGTATGCCGGGATTGCTCCGGTCACGAGACGCTCTGGAACGTCGATACGGGGCGAGTTCCCGTCGCGGGCGGGCAATAAACGGTTGAAGAACGCCCTGTTCCACTCGGCATGGGTGGCGTCGTGTCATGATCCGTTGTCGAAGGCGTATTACGACCGGAAACGGGCGGAGGGCAAGCAGCATAACGCGGCGGTGATGTGTCTGGCTCGTCGCCGTCTCAATGTGCTGTTCGCGATGGTCAAGGCCGGGGCTTTCTACGAAGCGAAGACCCCGACTGCCGCTTGACAATGAATGTAACGGGGGGACACGAGCGGTCGCCTTGCTGGCGGGACATATAGCTGCAGCCGTGTCTCATCCTTCCGAGCTGGAGCCGCAGCCGGCAATCGTGCCCCTGGCCGCAGGCCTCAGCGCGGGCGCCCCGGGCACCGACGACTGCTTCGGCCCAGCTCCAGTCATCCCGGCGGTGAATACACTTCGGGCGGGCATCCGGAGTGGATGCCCGCCCGAAGTGTTCGGCGCCTGCTCCATCACGCGGAGCAGCAGCCGCCGGGAGGTCACTTCTCCTCGGCGGCCTCCGTGGACTCTTCAGCGGTCTCAGCCTCGGCCTCGACAGCGGCTTCGTCTGCGGCCTCTTCGGTCTCGGTCGGAGCCTCGTCTGCGGCCGGAGCGGCGGCAGCGGTCGCCTGTTCGGCTTCCTTCACCGTCGCCTGCTTCGGCGAGTAGGGCTCGAGGACCAGTTCGATGACGGCCATGGGTGCGTTGTCGCCGGGGCGAGGACCGATCTTGGTGATCCGGGTGTAGCCACCGGGACGCTCGGCCATGGTCTCCGCGATCGAGGTGAAGAGCTCGTGCACGACCGACTTGTCGGAGATCTGGGCGAGCACGCGGCGACGTGAGGCCAGATCACCCTTCTTCGCGTTCGTGATCATCCGCTCGGCCACCGGGCGCAGGCGCTTGGCCTTGGTCACGGTCGTTTTGATCTGCTTGTGCTCGAACAGCTGGGCAGCCATGTTGTTGAGCATGAGGCGCTCGTGTGTGGGCGATCCGCCGAGGCGCGGGCCCTTGGTTGGGGTTGGCATTGTCAGTTACTCCTAGGTCTTAATCAGTACTGTTCGTCTTCGACGTAGGACTGGTCCTCATCAACGAGACCGGAATCGAATCCGGCAGGACTGTCCTTGAGGCTCAGGCCCAGCTCGTTGAGCTTCGCCTTGACCTCGTCGATCGACTTCGAACCGAAGTTGCGGATATCCATGAGGTCGGCCTCGCTGCGAGCAACGAGCTCACCGACGGTGTGGATGCCTTCGCGCTTGAGGCAGTTGTAGGAGCGCACGGTCAGGTCGAGATCCTCGATCGCCAGCGCCAGGTCGGCGGCCAGAGCCGCGTCCACAGGCGAGGGTCCGATCTCGATGCCTTCAGCTTCGACGTTGAGCTCTCGAGCCAGGCCGAAGAGCTCGACCAGGGTCTTACCCGCAGATGCGATGGCATCGCGCGGGGTCATCGAGGGCTTGGTTTCGACGTCGAGGACCAGACGATCGAAGTCGGTGCGCTGTTCGACACGCGTGGCTTCGACCTTGTAGGTGACCTTGAGAACCGGAGAGTAGATCGAATCGACCGGGATCCGGCCGATCTCTGCATCCGCGTTCTTGTTCTGAGCGCTCGAAACGTATCCGCGTCCGCGTTCGATGGTCAGTTCCATGTCCAGACGACCCTCACCATTCAGCGTGGCGATGTGCAGGTCCGGATTGTGGATCTCGACCCCGGCAGGAGCAGAGACATCGGCAGCGGTCACGGTGCCGGGCCCCTGCTTGCGCAGGTAGGCAACGACCGGTTCGTCGAATTCGGACGATACGACCAGGGACTTCAGGTTGAGGATGAACTCGGTGACATCCTCCTTGACTCCCGGCACGGTGCTGAACTCGTGGAGGACTCCGTCGATCCGGATGGACGTGACGGCGGCACCGGGGATCGAGGACAGCAGGGTTCGGCGAAGCGAGTTGCCGAGGGTGTAGCCGAACCCGGGCTCGAGCGGTTCGATGGCGAACCGTGAGCGGTTATCGGAGACGACTTCTTCCGTGAGCGTTGGGCGCTGTGCAATGAGCACGTGGGCTTCCTTTCAGCGAACATCCGCTATATGACGTTCGCACTGCACGTCATGGCCTCAAGGCCATGAAGAACGGTTCGGGTTATCTGGGAATCCGTTCTGCGACCGATGTCGGGCTCGTACCCGTCATCCGTTGCAGTTCCACGGAAGGATCAGCCGCGGCGGCGCTTGGGAGGACGGCAGCCGTTGAACGGAACCGGGGTGACATCCTGGATGGTGCCCAGTTCCAGGCCGGCGGCCTGCAGCGAACGGATCGCGGTCTCACGGCCCGAGCCGGGTCCCTTGACGAACACGTCGACCTTCTTCAGGCCGTGCTCCTGTGCCCGACGAGCGGCCGATTCCGCAGCCATCTGCGCGGCGTACGGGGTCGACTTGCGCGAACCCTTGAAGCCGATCTCACCTGAGGAGGCCCAGGAGATGACAGCACCGGACGGGTCGGTGATCGACACGATGGTGTTGTTGAAGGTTGATTTGATATGAGCCTGGCCGGCGACGATATTCTTCTTCAGCTTGCGGCGAGGCTTGCGCACTGTAGCGGCGCGTGACTTGGGAGGCATATGTTCCTACTCCTGATCGAGGTGGTTGATGCTGATCAACCGGGTGAGCGTGTTACTTCTTCTTACCGGCCACGGTGCGCTTGGGTCCCTTGCGGGTGCGCGCATTCGTCTTGGTCCGCTGACCGCGAACCGGCAGACCGCGGCGGTGACGCAGGCCCTCATAGCTTCCGATCTCGACCTTGCGGCGAATATCGGCGGCCACCTCACGACGGAGGTCACCCTCAACCTGGAATGTGCCCTCGATGTAGTCACGCAGCTGGACGAGCTCTGCGTCGCTCAAGTCCTTCACACGGGTATCAGGGCTGATTCCCGTTTCGGTCAGGGTCTGGCGCGCACGGGTGCGGCCCACACCATAGATGTAAGTCAAGGCGACTTCCACGCGCTTTTCACGTGGAATGTCGACTCCGGCAAGTCGTGCCATGGGTACTGTCTCCTGTTGTTGTCTCGGAGGTGCTGATGCAAACCTGTCCCTGGTCTCCCAAGGTCTCCGGCCCCCGACCGGAGGTATCGTCCCGCGTCCGTGTCCCGGAAGCTCTCACTTCTCAGGCGTGCTGACGCAGATGGCGAGGTTTGCGCGGGTGTGGTGCTGCTGAAGCTCCTCGGCGGAGCTCCGATCTGCTCGAAGAGCTGCTCAACCCTGGCGCTGCTTGTGGCGCGGGTTGGAGCAGATGACGATGACCCGGCCGTGACGGCGGGTGATCTGGCAACTCTCGCAGATCTTCTTGACGCTGGGCTTAACCTTCATCGTTTTTCCTTCTTTCGGTCCCTGCCCCGCTGAGGGCAAGACGCGAATGATCGAAGATCCTTACTTGTAGCGGTAAACGATTCGTCCGCGCGAGAGATCGTAGGGAGACAGCTCCACAACGACCCGGTCTTCGGGAAGAATGCGGATGTAATGCTGACGCATCTTTCCGGAGATATGCGCCAGCACCTTGTGCCCATTGCTCAGCTCCACCCGAAACGATGCGTTCGGCAGAGCCTCGACAACGGTGCCTTCGATCTCAATGACCCCTTCTTTTTTGGCCATATCGTTCGCTAACCTCGTATTCCCGCGATACCTTCGCGTTCGACGTAATCGTGTATCACCGGCTCAACGTCGGTGACCCCTCGGACTGCAGTCCTCGTCACCACATGAAAAGAAGTGGATGGCAGAAGCCGCCCACATCTGAAAAAGGGTGAGTTGAGTGAGAACAGACCAATCATCAACCCTACACCACGGGCGAAGAATCTTCCACATGGTCCTCGCTTCCCGGCGTGAAGTCCCTTACAATCCCACCCGCGGACGACGCTGCCGCGGGCCGGGCCCGCCACATGACCGTCGAAGTCACCTCCGCCTCACTGCCAGGGACGCGGCTGTTAGCGTGATTCGAGTGGCTCCCGCCTTCGCGGGAGACGGGTTCGCCAGCCGCGATCCGTCGAAGAGACCAGCAGAGGAGAATGAGCATGTCCGAGTTCGACGCCATCACAGAAGCGTCCCTAGTGGCCAAGGGCGGACGCAAATGGTCGACCTTCCCCGGTTCCATCGGGGCGTTCATCGCCGAGATGGATTTCGGCGTCGCCCCCGCGGTGCGTCAGGCTCTGCGAGAGATCGATGAGCGCGATCTCTTCGGCTATGCACCCTACGATCTGACAGCGGATCTCAAATCCGCGACCGCGAACTTCTATGCCGACCGCTTCGGATGGCGGATCCCGGTCGATCACATCCAGCCGGCCAGCGACGTCATCGCCGCATTCCTCGGCGTGCTCACCCATCTCACCCCGGCCGACACCCCGATCGTGCTGCCCACCCCTGCCTACATGCCGTTCTTCGACGTCGCGAAGACCACCGGTCGTGAACTCATCGAGGTGCCGATGCTGCGCACGGAGACCGGCTGGACGCTGGATCTCGACGCGATCGCCGCCGCTCTCGTGCCCGGTGCCACACTCGTCCTGTGCAATCCCCACAACCCGATCGGCAAGGTGTACACCGAGGCCGAGCTGCTCGGACTCGCCGAGGTCGTCGAAGCCGCAGGGGCCCGCGTGTTCTCGGACGAGATCCACGCCCCGGTCGTCTACGACCCCGCCCGGCACATCCCCTATGCCACCCTCACCGAGGCGACCGCCGCCCACACCGCGACCGCGACAGCGGCGTCGAAGGCCTTCAACATCCCCGGACTCAAGTGCGCGCAGCTCATCCTCACCGATGCCGAGGATCGCGCGGTGTGGAAGGAGAAGGGCCAATTCGTCTCCGGAGCGGCGTCGAACCCCGGGATCATCGCCACCACCGCCGCCTACACCCACGGCGGCGACTGGCTCGCCGAGGTCACGGCCTATCTCAAGGGCAATCGGGACCATCTCACCGACCTCGTGACAGAGCTTCTGCCCAACGCCACCTATATTCCTCCGGAGGGCACCTATCTGGCGTGGCTCGACCTGCGAGGATACGGGCTCGAGGGACATCTCGCGCAGCGCTTCAATGAGCGGGCGAAGGTGGCCATCACCGAGGGACGCCTCTGCGGTGAGGTCGGCGCCGGCCACATCCGATTCAACTTCGCACTCCCCCGCCCGCTGCTCACCGAGGCGATCGAACGGATCGCTCGGACACTCTGAGGTTCGTCGGACCGCGGGTGAGGGCTGCGACCCGGGTCATCGCAGCGGCAGCCATGCGATGAGGTCATAGGACGAGCACGACCCCGCACATTCGAGGATCCTCTGGTCGAATCTGAGGTAGTACTCGAGTCTGCCACTGATTCACCAGCTCCCGGACCCCTCACGGCCGGCTGTGTGCCTTCGACGAGCACTTCGGGCAGCAGAGGGTGGGCCATCACATCCCGAGCAACGTCGACGTACAGATCGAAGAAGGTGCTGAGACTCAGTCCCACACGTCCGCTGCCCGTTGCTGATCCATTCGCGCTCAGTGCATTCTTCCGCTCTTCCAGCGCAGGCAGCTGTGCGAGGGCCGCGTCGAGGCTGAAGGCTCGGGAGGTCATCCTGCGTGCCGCCTCCACTGACTCGGGAGTCAGAACGGCGGTCGCGTAACAGCCGGGATCGTCGATCCCGGGCAGACGCGCATCCAGCTGCGCAGTGCGATCGGAGAAACCCACGGGGATCCCCGGGCGCAGCCGTCCGCAGCCGAGACTGCGGGCGTTGTACTGCAGGCGGGCACGCACGCCTCGTGCGGCCTCGGGAACAGAATACAGGATGGTGTGGAAGCAACCTCCGTATTCGGGGGAAGACGTGATCGCCGGCGATATCGGTGAAGCTTGAGAGGATGTGTGCGCTGAGTCGGTAGACGGACACCCGTCCGACCTGGAGAGCGAGGACAGGCGACAGAAGAAGCCTTCAGATGTTGACCCACAGCTCAACCCGGTGCTCATTGGTCTCTGCAATGCAGGCCTGAGCAACACAGTTGTCAGGAGCTGCCATTCCACTAAGGGACCCTTTTAGCCTTGATCCACCGATGGGAGTAGCCGGATCAAGCCGCGCGTGAAATGGAAATGCCCCTCTTCTTCGAGGTGAACGCGGTGAACGGGATCTCAGCGACTTCGGCCTTCGAAATCCATGTCTCGGATTCTTCGTCGTAGATCGCTTCGGGGTATTCGATGCCCGTCCATGCGTCCTCGCTGATCGTTCCGATCACGCATCATCAGCATTCCGGCTCGGATAGCTCATCGGGCCAGGAAACTGATTATGCATCTGCCCACGAAGTGGCCATGGGCAGAAGAATTCTCACGACTCTGGCAAGCCGCGTTGAGCCCACCAAGGACAGTATTGTCCTGACCAATTCGCCCTCGAAAGGGGGTGCCCCGGACCGGAGTCATGGAGGAGCCTCCGGGAAGCTCGGTGTGGAAGAGACCGGTGAGAGATCGGGACACTACCTCCTGCCCGCTCACCGATTCCGCGCTCAAATCCGAGCGAGCCCCCGGACATCGAGCAGATCGGTGGATCAGGGTTAAGGGCGGCGGTGCCAGGTCCACACGGTCTGCCATTTGCCGACGTTCCCGGGCAGATCGCGCCAGGCAATACCGGTGCGGTATCGGTAGGGGATGCCCTCGACCATCTGTCTGGGGTCGGAGAAAGGGGTGGCCTCGTCGGCCTGTCGGCGCTGGCAGGTGGTCGGCGATGAGGGCCCATTGGTCGTCAGTGAGCAGTTGGAATCGAGACACGATTCCAGGGTTTCAGAATCCTACCCAGGCACGCCCGAGGCGCCACGACGTGGATGACCACACGTACACTCTCGAGCAGCGCGCCTACCAGATGTCACGCACAGCCGGTCTGCTGGCCGGCGCAATCACGGCACTCATCGCTTTCTGCGCATTCCAGTCGGCCGGATCCAGCATCGTCGAGACGGCGACGTGGATGTTCGCTCTCGCACTCATGGCGGCGTCGGGAACCTTCACTGCCGTCTACGTCGTCGGCAGGGCCTGACTGAAGAAGCAGGCGCTGACGACCGGAGTTCTCCCCTCAGGCGCTCTTCGGAGGCACAGGAGTGATTCCGTAGGGGGCCAACCCGGCCGCTCCCCCGTCTTCGGCCGTCAACACCCAGACACCGTCGTCATGTCTGGCCACGCTGTGCTCCCAGTGACTCGCCCGCGAACCATCGGCGGTCACCGCGGTCCAGCCGTCGTCGAGCGTGCGTGTGTCCCCGACGCCTGAAGTGAGCATGGGCTCGATCGCCAGGCACATGCCCGGTCTGATCTTCGGACCGTTCGACCGCGCACGATAGTTGAGCACCTCCGGGGCCATATGCATCGCGGTGCCGATCCCGTGACCAGTGAATTCCTCGACCAGTCCCAGATGGGGGAAGTGCTCGGTGACGAAATCGTCGATGGCATCTCCGACATCGCTGACCCGTGTTCCCGTGGCGAAGGCAGCGATGCCGGCCCACATGGCCTGTTCGGTGGCCGCGGACAATTCGCGATCGGCGGCGCTGCCGGCGTCCTCACCGCCGACGATCATCGTCAGCGCGGAGTCTCCGTGGAACCCCTCGACGATCGCACCGCCGTCGATCGAGACGAGGTCACCGGTGCGCAGCACCCGGGGCCCGGGGATGCCGTGGACGATCTCCTCGTTGACGGAGATGCACACGACGGCGGGGAACCCCTGATAGCCCTTGAAGTTCGACTGGGCGCCGGCCGCGACGATGACCGCCTCCGCGGCGGCGTCGACCTCGGCGGTGGTGGCTCCGGCAACGGCGGCGGACCGGGCCGCTGAGAGCACTTGACGTGTCAGCTGCCCGGCCCGATGCATGAGCTGAAGCTCC
>DWZN01000047.1 GCA_019117545.1 Candidatus Brevibacterium intestinavium | reverse complement strand
CGTCGGTGATCTCACGTCCGGCCTCGGCGAGATCGGCAAAGGCCCCTTCCTCCCAGACCCGCAGCTTCGGTGCGGGCAGACCGGCGGCAGCGGCGGCGGCTGTGAATGCGTCGGCGTGCTCACGGGTGGAGACCAGACCGCGCTCGACGGCGGCATCCTCGATCATCCAGGCCAGCTGAGCCTCGGAGGAGGTGTCGTAGAAGGGGACGGAGATGCCGCCGGCGAACCACACGGCGTAGTCGCTGAGGGTCCATTCATAGGAGGTCGGGCCGAAGATCGCGATCCTGTCACCGGGTTCGACTCCCATGCTGATGAGACCCTTGGCCGCAGCGCGCACTTCGTCGAGGAACTGTCCGGCCGTGACCTCTGACCAGCCGTCTCCGGCCGGCTTGGCGACCAGGGGGCGGTTCGGATCCGCGGCCACCATGGCGCGGAAGACATCGGTCGTCGACGAGACGGTATCGACTTCGTATCCGACGACGGGGGTCGTCGACTGCGGCATTGTCGTTGGGCTCATGGCTCTCCTTCGAGGACGTAAGTTACTGCCCGGTTATCTTATCGTTCGGCGCGGCCGCAGTGAAATCGATCACGTTTGTAGAGATAACCCGGCCGTGGGGCTTCTGTGAGCAGTCTAACCAAGTCGAATCAGGGGCTGTTCAGAGTACGATGGTCAGAACCCGCTCACGTCTGTTCAGCGAAGGAAGGTAATGACGACGAACCCTGAGGAGACCGGTTTCCGCTATGACGCGGCGCTGGCCGAGAAGATCGAGAAGTCGTGGCAGCGCACATGGGAGGAGTCGGGAACGTTCCACACCCCGAACCCCACCGGAGACCTCGGCGAGCTCGCCCTCCAGGAAGAACCGTCGCCCTACGGCCCTCCCGCCGACCTCAGTGAGCGCGAGTCTCTCTACATCATGGACATGTTCCCGTACCCATCGGGCGCCGGGCTGCACGTCGGCCATCCGCTGGGATACCTCGGCACCGATGTCTACGGCCGCTACCAGCGGATGCGCGGGCACAACGTCATGCACGCCCTGTCCTACGACGCCTTCGGTCTGCCGGCCGATCTCTACGCGGTCCAGACCGGGCAGCACCCGCGCATCACCACCGATGCGAACATCGCGAACATGACCGAGCAGCTGCGTCGTCTCGGCCTGGCCCACGATGAGCGGCGGAGATTCGCGACCACCGATGACGATTTCGTCAAGTGGACGCAGTGGATCTTCCTGCAGATCTTCAACTCCTGGTACGACCCCGAGGCGAAGACGCCCGACGGTGAGGCCACGGGCGCGGCCCGGCCGATCGAGACCCTGATCGAGCAGTTCTCCACCGGCCAGCGCCCCACCCCTGACGGACGTGCCTGGTCGGAACTGAGCCCGGCCGAACGCGAAGACGTTCTGCAGGAACACCGCCTGGCCTACGTCTCCGAATCTCCGGTCAACTGGTGCCCGGGCCTGGGCACCGTGCTGGCCAATGAGGAGGTCACGGCCGAAGGACTGTCCGAACGCGGCAACTACCCGGTCTTCACCCGCCGCCTGCGCCAGTGGAACATGCGCATCACCGCCTATGCCGACCGGCTCATCGACGACCTCGACGTCCTCGACTGGCCGAATGCGATCCACGCGATGCAGGTCAACTGGATCGGTCGGTCGAAGGGAGCGCTGCTGCGTCTGCCCGTGGTCGGCGAGGACGGCGGCGAGATCGAGGTCTACACGACCCGACCGGACACGCTCTTCGGAGCCACCTACCTCGTGCTCAGCCCCGAGCACCCCCAGGTCGCGGCCCTGACGGCGAAGGCCTGGGACCCTTCCACACCCGAATCCTGGCGCGGGGCGGGTGCGACCCCTGCCGAGGCGATCGCCGCCTACCAGCGCGCCGCCGCGTCCAAGACCGACGCCGACCGGCAGCAGGGCCGGGAGAAGTCCGGCATCTTCACCGGCTCCTATGCGCTCAACCCGGCCACCGGGGCCGAAGTGCCGATCTTCATCGCCGACTACGTCCTCATGGGCTACGGCACCGGAGCGATCATGGCCGTGCCCGCCGAGGACGCCCGCGACTGGGACTTCGCGAAGGCGTTCGGACTGCCCTACATCCGCACGGTCCAGCCCCCGGCCGACCACGACGAGGACTCTGCCTACACGGGCGACGGGGTGATGATCAATTCGGCGAACGCCGAGATCGACCTCAACGGACTCGAGATCGAGGCGGCGAAGGCAGAGATCACGCGGTGGCTGTCGGGCAAGGGCCTGGCCACCGAATCGACGCAGTACCGACTGCGCGACTGGCTGTTCTCCCGCCAGCGCTACTGGGGCGAACCGTTCCCGATCGTCTATGACGACAAGGGCACGCCCATCGCACTGCCCGATGAGATGCTGCCCGTGCAGCTGCCCGAGGTCGACGACTTCGCTCCGCGCACCTATGCGCCCGACGACGCCGACAGCCGCCCCGAACCGGCGCTGAGTCGCAATCAGGAGTGGGCCAGCGTCGAACTCGACCTCGGGGACGGGCCGAAGACCTATTATCGCGAGACGAACACGATGCCCAACTGGGCCGGGTCGTCCTGGTACCAGCTGCGCTACGCCGATCCGCACAATGACGAAGCTCTCGTCGACCCGAGCAATGAGAAGTACTGGCTGGGCCCGCGGAAGTCGAAGCCGCGCGGCGGGGCCGATCTCTACGTCGGCGGGCAGGAGCATGCCGTGCTCCACCTGCTCTACGCCCGGTTCTGGCACAAGGTGCTCTTCGACCTCGGCCATGTCTCGTCTTCGGAGCCGTTCCACCGGCTGGTCAACCAGGGCTACATCCAGGCCTATGCCTTCACCGACGCCCGCGGGGTCTACGTCCCCGCCGCCGAGGTGGAGGAGCGGACCGGCAGCAACGGTGAGCTGACGTTCTGGTACGAGGGCGAACAGGTCAACCGCGAGTACGGCAAGATCGGCAAATCGCTGAAGAATTCGGTCATGCCCGATGAGATGTACGACGCCTACGGCGCCGACACCTTCCGGGTCTACGAGATGTCGATGGGCCCGCTGGAACAGGACCGGCCGTGGGAGACCCGCGCCGTGGTCGGTGCCCACCGGTTCCTGCAGCGCGTCTGGCGGCTGTTCGTCGACGAGACCAGCGGCCGGTCCGTGGTTCGTCAGGGGCAGACCGATGACGAATCGCTCAAGGTCCTCCACCAGGTCATCGACGGTGTGCGCGAGGACATGGACCATCTGCGCTTCAACACCGCGATCTCGAAGCTCATCGTGCTCACCAACCATGCGACCAAGCAGGGCGGGGCGACCGCGGAGCTGCTCGAACCGCTGACGATCATGCTCGCCCCCTTCGCCCCGCACCTGGCCGAGGAGCTGTGGCAGCGTCTCGGGCACGAATCGACGGTGACCTATGCGAAGTTCCCCGAGGCCGATCCTGACTACCTCGTCGCCGACACGGTCACCTGCGTGGTCCAGGTCAAGGGGAAGGTGCGTGCCCGCCTCGAGGTCGCCCCGGACATCTCCGAGGAGGCCCTGGAGGAGCTCGCCCTTCAGTCGCCGAACGCGGTCAAGGCCCTCGGCGGCGCAGGTGTGCGCAAGACCATCGTGCGCGCTCCGAAGCTGGTCAACATCGTCCCCGACGCCTGAGGTCCGGCCGCGGACACGTCACCGAAACACGGCATCTGGAAGACTGCACGAGTACCTGCGGCGACGATCGGCGATTCGCCCCCCGACTACGACTGGTGAGAACAGACTGGTGAGAGCATGACCAAAGACAGAGCTCAGGATGAGATCCGGCACGCACTCGGTGTCCGAGCGCAGATCGACCCGGCCACCGAGACCGAGCGGAGGGTCGAGTTCCTCGTCGACTACGTCCTGACCACGGGCGTCAGAGGCCTGGTCCTCGGCATCAGCGGGGGCCAGGACTCGACGCTGGCCGGCAAGCTGTGCCAGCTGGCCGTGGAGACCCTGCGCGATCGGGGGGCGGCTGCCGAATTCTGGGCCGTGAGGCTGCCGCACCATGTGCAGACCGATGAGTCCGATGCCCAGGACGCTCTGTCCTTCATCGGTGCCGATCATGAGGTCGTCATCAACATCGGAGCCGCCACCGATGCCGCCGCCGACGAGTACGAGAAGGCCACCGGCGAAGCGATCACCGACTTCGGCAAGGGCAATGTCAAGGCCCGGATGCGGATGATCGCTCAGTTCGAGCTGGCAGGGGAGAAGCGGCTCCTCGTCGTCGGCACGGATCACGCCGCCGAGGCGGTCACCGGGTTCTTCACGAAGTTCGGCGACGGTGCCGCCGATGTCGTCCCCCTGGCGGGGCTGAACAAGCGGCAGGGGCGGGCGCTGCTGAGCCACCTCGGCGCCCCCGATCATCTCATCGCCAAGGCGCCGACGGCCGATCTGCTCGACGACGAGCCCGGGCAGACGGATGAGTCGTCATTGGGACTCAGCTATGACCAGATCGACGATTTCCTCGAGGGACGGGAGATCGAGGCCGCGGCCGCCTCGGCGCTGATCGAGAAGTACCGCAGGTCCGAGCACAAGCGCCGGACCCCGGTGGCTCCGACCGACAGCTGGTGGATCCGGCACTGACCCGGCGAGCGACTCCGCCGAGAGCTCGGTGACTCAGCCAGGCGCTCGGTGACTCAGCCGGGCCCTCGGTGGCTGAGTCGATCATTCGACCCGTGCGTAGGACGGCGGCTCAGTCCGTGAACGGGGGAGTGCCGGAGACGAGCCCGAGTTCGAGGGCCGTGTGGTTGAACTCCCAGCGGGAGGAGACGAACTCGTCGCTGAGGCGCTCACCGCGGCTGCGCGCTTCCGTGTACTCCCTCCATCCGTCCTCGCGGGCGTCACCGGGACGGATCTCACGTGTCGCGGAATCGTCCGCGGCGACCTGCGTCTCCTCATTCACCCAGATCGACAGCGCTTCGGCGGCTCGGTAGAGGTTCATGAACGCGGTGTGGGACCGCGGATTGTCGAAGCTGGTCTTCTTGAACTCCTCGCAGAACGTGTGCAGGGGATCGAGTTCATCGACCGCGAGCGTGCCGAAGGTCGCGTCCAGACGCAACGACTGGACGAGTCCGCCCGAATCGGGCAGCAGCTCGAGGACGCGACGCGCCCGACGCTCATCGGCGAGGAGTTCGACCGAGTCCTCGACCGGGGTCAGCCCCGGCGTGTCCATCCGGCCGCGTTCGACGCTGAGCTGCTGGCGCAGCGCATCGATCTGACGCTGGCCGCGACGCCATTCGCCGTGGAACATCAGCAGCGCCACGATCACGCCCAGGCACAGCACGAGACCGATGATCCAGGCCGCAGAATGCAGTCCGGGGATGACGAAGGCCACGATGCCGAGCACGGTGAGCACCGCGAACGTCACCGCCGCCGGTGAGTTGGTGAGGAAATCCAGGAAACGCTTCACAACTCCAAGCCTACTGTTTCAACCTCCAGATATCGTGGAACCCAGTGGCATATAGTTGGGGTGCGAAAACGCATGACTATACGCAGGAGAGCTCAGTTTGAGGATTTCAGTCATCGGTTGCGGATATCTGGGCGCGGTGCATGCGGCGGCCATGGCATCTCTGGGCCACGAGGTCACCGGAGTCGACATCGACGAGGCCAAGGTCGAAGCGCTGACCTCCGGGCACCCGCCGTTCTTCGAACCGGGACTGAGCGAACTGCTCGTGAAGGCGCAGGAGAAGGGCCGCCTCGAATTCACCACCGACGTCTCCCGGGCCGCCGGGGCTCAGGTGCACTTCGTGTGTGTGGGCACCCCGCAGAAGCCCGGCGAATTCGCCGCTGACGTGACCTATGTCGATGCGGCCGTGGATTCGCTGCGAGAGCATCTGACTTCGACATCGGTGGTTGTGGGCAAGTCCACGGTGCCCGTGGGCACCGCCGAGCGTCTGGCCGGAGTCATCGCTCCATCCGGTGCGACGATCATGTGGAATCCCGAGTTCCTGCGTGAGGGCCACGCCGTCGAGGACACCCTGCATCCGAACCGTCTGGTCTACGGAGTCGCCTCCGGTCAGGCTGGACAGCGAGCGGTCGAGGCCCTCGATGAGGTCTATGCGACGATCCTGTCCGAGGACACGCCGCGGATGATCACGGACTTCGCCACCGCCGAACTGGTCAAGACCGCGGCGAACTCGTTCCTGGCCACGAAGATCTCCTTCATCAACGCCATGGCCGAACTCTGCGAGGCCTCCGGTGCCGATGTCACCCAGCTGGCCGATGCGATCGGCATGGACGAGCGGATCGGGCGGAAGTTCCTCAACGCCGGCCTCGGATTCGGAGGAGGCTGCCTGCCCAAGGACATCCGCGCATTCATGGCCCGCGCCGGTGAGCTCGGCGCCGACCAGGCGGTGGCATTCCTCAAGGAGATCGACTCGATCAATATGCGCCGGCGCGTGCGCATGGTCGACATCGCCCGCGATGCCTTGGACGGGTCGTTCATCGGCAAGCGGATCACCGTCTTGGGCGCGGCCTTCAAACCCGACAGCGATGATGTCCGCGACTCCCCGGCACTGGCGGTGGCTCGGCTGATCGCCACTCAGGGCGGAGTCGTCACCGTCACCGACCCGCAGGCCATCGGCAACGCGCAGAAGTCGTTCCCCGAACTGAAGTACGAAGCCGACACCGGCCGGGCCCTGTCGGGTGCCGACGCCGTGCTGCTGCTGACCGAATGGCGCGAATACCGTGACCTCGACCCGGCCGCGACCGCTGAACTCGTCACGGGGAAGGTCCTCGTCGACGGTCGCAATGTGCTCACCCCCGAACTGTGGCGTGAGGCCGGATGGACGTATCGAGCCCTGGGGCGCCCATGAGGGTCGGGCTGGTCACCGACTCCACGGCTCAGCTGTCGACCGCTGAGCAGGAGGAGCTGAGCCGAGCCGCCGACGGACTCTTCGCCGTGGTGCCGCTGACCGTGCTCATCGGCGGCGTCGCTTTCGCCGACGGTGAGGTCGGGGCCGCGGATCTGTGCACGAAGATGGCCGAGGGCGCCGAGGTCTCGACGTCCATGGCCACTCCGGCCCAGTTCGCCGAGGCCTTCGCCGAGCTGCGCGATCGCGGCGCCGAGGCGATCATCGTCGTGACCATGTCCGCGGAGCTGTCCGGGACCCGCGACTCGGCCGTCAAAGCCGCCGAGTCCGAGGACATCCTCATCTCCGTCGTCGACTCCCGGACCACCTCGGCGGGGCAGGCCGGAGCGCTGGCCGTGGCCGTGGCCGGCATCCGACAGGGCCTCGACGTCGAATCGATCGCCGGGACCGTCGCCGACTGGTGTGCGGGGGAGACCCGGACGGTCTTCGCTCCCTCAAGTCTCGAACACCTGCGCCGAGGCGGACGGATCGGCGCCGCCTCCTCGCTGCTGGGCAGGGCCCTGCAGATCGTGCCCGTGCTGGGCCTCAGCGCCGGCGTCGTCGTGCCCCTGGCCCGGGTGCGCACTCGGACGAAGGCTCTGGAGAAGATCGTCGCCCTCACTGCGAATGCGGCCGACGAGATCTCCGAGACCCGCGACACCGTGCGCGTCGAGGTCCAACAGGCCGAGGGCGATATCGACGATGCCGATGCCACCATGCTGATCACGCGATTGACCGAACTCGGTTTCGCCACCTCGTTCCGGACCCTGTCGACGATCATCACCGCGCATGTGGGACCCGGAACCATCGGTGTCACCGTCCAGACGGTGCCCTGAGCCCGACTCGACCGTCGCAGCCTGGGGACGGAGCCGTGACTTGAGCGTCTGAGACCTGTGGACGCAGACAGGCTGTCCACAGGCGCTGCGAAGAACCTGGCCGTGCGGTGACCGCTGTTCCTAGCCTCGGGACATGGCTGTGTCTCCGGATGATCGCTTCGCGGGCCTGATCAACTCCAGCGCCGAACGCGGCGGCTGGGTGCCGGGAGACGTCTTCACCGCCGACACCGCCGGTGAGGAGGAGCCCGTCGAACCACGGCGGGTGCGTCTGCCCGTGCTCGTGGCCGTGGCGATCGCCACGCTCGGCGTGCTCGTTCTCGCCTTCTTCCTCCTCCGTCCCGCACCGCAGCATTCGGCCACCGGCGCCGAAGAGGAGGCAGGGCAGCAGGCCGGATCCGCCGACGATGCCGCCGCGGGCGGCGAGGGCACCGCCGGGACAGGACCGGGCGGGACCGCCTCGGCGCCTCCTTCGGGAGAGGTGATCGTCCACGTCACCGGCGCGGTGGGACATCCCTCGGTGGTGACACTCGCCGCCGGTGCGCGGGTCCAGGACGCCGTCGAGGCCGCAGGCGGGCTGAAGGGCGACGCCGCCGCGGATTCGGTGAATCTGGCCCGGGTGCTCACCGACGGTGAGCAGATCCACATTCCCGAGGAAGGTGAGGACACCGGCACCGACGCTCAGAATCCCGGCACCGACGCTCAGAATCCCGGCGGGACAGGAGAGGCCGGAACGAACGGCACCGGCGGCTCCGCCGGCTCGGACGGCGGAGACCCGGGAACCGCCGCCGAGAGCAGCGGGGCGGGGCCGGGGGCCGCCGGACAGTCGGGCAAGGTCGATCTCAACACCGCCGACGCCACCGCCCTGCAGACACTGCCGGGCGTGGGACCGGTCACCGCCGAGGCGATCATCAGCCACCGACAGACCCAGCCCTTCGCCGCCGTCGACGATCTGCTGCTGGTCAAAGGCATCGGACCGAAGACCTTCGAAAGCCTCAAAGACCTTGTCAGCGTCGGATGAGGCCGGGACCGGGCGGCGGCAGCCATCGTCTCGAGAGAACCCGCGGTTCCCCGCCCGGTGCACGGCAGCGCTCGACTGGGCCGCGGCGAAGGCACGGATGTGGCCGGGATCGGTGCGTCTGCTCGTCTGCGCCGCAGGCCTGTGGACGACCGCGCTCCTCGCACCGGGAGCCTGGGCTCTGGCCTGTGCCCCCGTGCTCGTCGCCCTCGGCTTCCTGCTGCTGACCCGTCGCCACCACCTCGGCGTGGGCCTCATCGTCTTCGCCTGCCTGTTCACGATCCAGATCACCGCTCTGACCGTCTCACGCGGCCCGGAATCCGCGGAGGAGACCATCGGCACCGTCGTCGGGCACAGCGAACCCGGCCCCACGGGCTGGACCCGTCTGACCCTGCTCACGCCCACCGGATTCGCCGAGGTGCTCAGCCCCCGCACCGCGGACGCCGGAACGACGGTGAGCATGCACACGGAGCGCCTCGACGATATCCGCATCAGCAGCGATGACCCTGAAGCGGTGAGGCGTCCGAACGGCCTCTGGCAGTGGCGGGAGAGTCTGCGCACCCGGCTGCGGGCCGACTCCCTGAGCGCCGGGAACGACGGCGGAGACCTCCTGCCCGGACTCGTCGTCGGCGACACCGAACCCCAGGACGCACGCATGATCGACGATATGCGCGTGGTCTCGCTCACCCACATCTCGGCGGTGTCGGGCAGCAATGTCACGATCGTCAGCCTCGGCGCGGGACTGGTGGCGGGCGCGTGCCGGGCCGGGCCCCGCCTGCGGGTGAGCATCGGGGTGCTGACCTGCATCGGCTACGTCTTCGTCGTCGGTTTCGAACCCAGCGCGATCCGAGCCGCCGGGATGGCGATCGCAGCGGCGGTGGTCTTCCTGCGCGGGGGCGGCATCTCACCGGTGGCGGTGATGTGTGCGACGGCGAGCCTGCTGCTGGCCTTCGTCCCGGTCCTGGCCGCCTCGGTGGGCTTCGTCCTGTCCGTGGTCTCGACGGCCGCGATCATGTTCGTCGTCCCGATCCTGCTGCGCCGACTCGCCGTGCACCTGCCGCTGGTGCCGTCTGTGCTGGTCGCCGCCCTCGTCGTCCCCTTCGTCGCGCAGCTGGCCTGCACCCCTGTGCTCGTGGCCATCGACCCTCGCATCGGTCTGTGGTCGGTGGCCGCCAACGCCCTGGCCGCGCCGGCCGTTCTGCCTGCCACCGTGGCCGGTTTCCTCAGCCTCGTGGGCCAGGCGATCGCGACCACGGGCCTGCCCGGACCCGACATCGTCGCCGGCGGTCTCGCCTGGCTCGGGTCCCTGCCGGCGTGGTGGATCGTCGAAGTCGCCCGAGTCTGCGCCTCCCTGCCGGGAGCCGCACTCGACTGGCCGACACCGCCGGTGGGCACTGTGCTGGCTGCGGCCCTGCTCGCGGTGGCCGTCGTCGGCACGTGGATGCTCGTGCGCCGTCGCCTGTGGGGACTGCCGGTCATCGTCGTGTGCCTCGTCCTCACCGCCTCGGTGATCATCGCGGTCCGCGCCAGACCGCCGGGCGCGGACTGGCTCGTGCTCGTCTGCGACGTCGGACAGGGATCGGGCGCGGTGATCAACCTCGGTCAGGGCAGGGGACTGGTCGTCGACACCGGCAAAGAGACGAAGCCGATCGACACCTGTCTCGATGACTCCGGGATCGAGGAGTTCGATCTGCTCATCTCCCACTTCGATGCCGATCACTTCGCCGGGTATGCGGGCACGACCTGGGGCCGGCGCATCGACCGGATGTTCGTCTCGGTCAATGTCGCGGCCTCGCCCCAGACCCGGCGCGTGGCCGCCGACACCGGCGCCGAGGTGGTTCCGGCCCAACGTGGGCGGCGACTGGCCGTTGACGGGGCCGCGGTCGACGTGCTGTGGCCGCCGCCGCGACCTCAGCCGGGACATGGGGACGAGGAGCTGCGGAACGAGGATTCCCTGGTGGTCCGCATCGAACAGGAGGGATTGAGCACACTGGTGCCCGGTGATGTCGGAGCCGAGGAGCAGCATGTGCTGGCACAGGGGATGCGCCCGATCGATGTGCTCATCGCTCCGCACCACGGATCGTCCGACCTCGCTGCGGAGTTCTTCTCCGCGGCGGCCGCGGATCTCGGGGTGGTGTCCGTCGGCGAGAACAGCTACGGACATCCGAGCCCGAAGTCGCTGCGTGCCTTCGGACCGGTTCCGGTGCTGCGCACCGACCACTGCGGTTCGGTGGCCATCTACGCCGAAGCGCGGTTCAGCACCGGGAAGGACTGTCCTGAGGACCGCGGGTGAGGCGATGCCGGCGGGGTGTGCCCGTCGTGTCGGCTCGCCGCGATAGGCTGGGGCCCATGGCAGCGAAGAAGACACTGGTCCCGTGGAATTCGGCGAAACCGGCACCTGTCGTCATGATCTCCGGTGGCGAATCGGTGCTCGTGCGCATGGCCAAGGACCGGATCGTGTCGACCGTGCGGAAGCAGGACCCCGAAGAGATCGAATTCGACGCTGCCGGCTACCAAGCCGGTGAACTGGCCATGGCGGCCTCACCGTCCCTGTTCTCCACCGCGAAGCTCATCGTCGTCGATGCGGTGGAGAAATGCTCGGAGGACTTCCTCAACGATGCCCTGGCCTACCTCGATGACCCCAATGACGATGCCGTGGTCCTGCTCATGCACGCCGGTGGCAATCGCGGTGCGAAACTCATCAGGAAACTGGACTCCGCCGGCTTCCCCCGCGTCGATGCGGCAGTGCTGAAGAACGAGAGCGACCGAGCGAAATTCGCCCAGAACCGATTCAAGGCCGCGAAGCGGCGGATCGACGAGTCCGGGATGGCCGCGCTCATGTCGGCGCTGGGTTCGGATTTGGCCGAACTCAATGCCGGAGTGGACCAGCTCATCGAGGACACCGAGGGCACCATCACCGCTCAGGTCGTCGACCAGTACTACGGCGGACGCGTCGAAGCCACCGGATTCAAGGTCGCCGATGCGGCAGTGGCCGGTGATGCGAAGAACGCACTCAGCCTGCTGCGCCATGCCCTGTCGACCGGTTCCGACCCGGTCCCGCTCGTAGCCGCAGTGGCGATGAAGCTGCGTGGGATGGCCAAGGTGCAGGGGTTCTCCGGCACCAGCGGCGAGCTCGCCTCAGAGCTGAAGATGGCTCCCTGGCAGGTCGACCGTGCCCGGCGGGAGGTGCGGCGCTGGAACGAGGTCGCTCTCGGCCAGTCGCTCATCGCGGCCGCCGAAGCCGATGAAGCCGTCAAGGGAGGTGGCCGCGACCCGGTCTACGCCATCGAATGGTTCGTCTCCGAAGTCAGCCGCCTCGCCCGCGTGCGCTGAGCCGGAGAGCACCCGATGACCCACCGGTGCCGGGGTCGAATGCACACAGGGCCCGATCCGTGCGGATCGGGCCCTGTGCGGCTATAGCCTCAGTCGTCTGCTCAGAGAGCGTTGATCTGCGTGGCCAGGCGCGACTTGCGGTTCGCAGCGTTGTTCTTGTGCAGAACACCCTTCGAAACGGCCTTGTCGAGCTTGCGGGCGGCCACAGCATATGCCTGCTGCGCTTCGTCCTTCTTGCCGGCAGCAATGTTCTCGCGAACGACGCGGATGTAGGACCGAACCTCGGTCCGGACAGCCTTGTTGCGCTGACGGGCCTTCTCGTTGGTCTTGTTCCGCTTGATCTGGGACTTGATATTAGCCAATTTCAACACTCTTTCGTGTTAGTGGTACACGGTCGTGAGGGCGCATCGGCCCGACCTGATCATCTCCGCGGGGAATCACATCGATGACATCGGATCCGACGGCGTCTTCACCCGACCTCGGCGAGACACACGCCTTGATGAAGACACAGAAGACAATGATACAGCTTCGGTGCCTGCGCCTGAAATCCGCAAAGCGGTTCCGTGTGAGGGGGTCAGCCGGCGATGTTCTTCGCCACGTGTTCGAAGGTCTCACGAGGCATGATCGCACCCTCCCGGCGGATCGAACTCGGGTCGAGGCGGATGACGCGGTCGAGGCGGATCTCCGAAGGTCGGCCCTGAGCATCCCATTTGCCGGACCCGATGTTCATCCACCGGGCATGCCGGTCCTCACGCACCTCACCGACGCTGCCGGGAACGTGATCCTTGCTGGTGAGCATGAGTGCGAGAACCCATCCGCCGTCGCGACCGACGACGAGTGAGGGCCGATCCTTGCCCTGCGTGTGGTCCTCTTCGAACGGGATCCACCCCCAGACGATCTCACCGGGGTCGGCATCTCCGTCGAGGTCGGGGGAGTAGCTGACCGAGACCGGACCCGCATAGTCGCCGGGATAGGATGCACCGGACCCGCCCGGCTGTGGGGCGGTCCGCGACTGCTCCCTCGGCTGCCGCGTCGCCGAGGTGGGCCCCGCGGGCCCCTGTCGACGGTCATCCGATCGCTGCCGGCCTCCGGATCTCCTCTTCGACTGCGACTGACGCAGATAGCGCAGGCCTTCGCGGACTCCGATTCTGGCTGCCCGATTGACGAGTGATTTCCAGTTCATGGTCTCAGCCTAATCGAGGCGGCTGGGCGAGACCCGGGATCGCCCGCGTGCGGAAGGAGTCAGACGAAGGCGAGCACAGCCTCGACGGGGAAATGATCGGACGGATACCTCCCGCCGACGTCGAACGTGTTGATCCTCGTCGACACAGTGGCCAGACCGGCGGTGGTCAGGATCCAGTCGATGCGAGGCGCGCCGGCCTTCGGCCCCCTGTAGCGATGGAAGGTGCCGATATCGGCCGACGGGACCTCGGCGGCGGTGTCGGTGAGGCCGATTTCGGTGCAGAAGAAGTCGTAGACCGGTGAGCCGGTGGCGACATTGAAGTCTCCGGTGATCACGCAGGGGCAGTCCACCTCGGCGATGGTCTCGGCCATGATCCTTCCCGACTCGAGGCGGGCGCGTTCGGACTTGTGATCGAGATGGGTGTTGAGCAGCCGCAGGCGTCGACCGGTGAGCAGGTCACGGACGTCGACGGTCGTGAGCGTGCGGGCATGGGACACGCCCCAGGACTCCGAGGCGACCGTCTCCGGCCGTTCGGACAGCCAGCTGATGTCGACGGCATCGACGTCGAAGCGCGCGGAGTCGACGATCACGGCCGTGAACTCTCCGGAATTGCCCCCGGAATGGCCTTCACCCAGCCAGATGTACTGCTCGGGAAGCATGTCGATCAGCGCCTCCAGCTGATCGAGCTCTCCCTCCTGCGTGCCGATGATGTGCGGGTGGGCCGCGCGGATGAGTTCGGCGGCGATCGGCAGGCGTTCGGCCACCGGATGGCCGTCCCTGGCCGGATAGCGCAGATTGAAGCTCATGATCGAGAAATCGCTCATGCCACCATCCTCTCCCGAGCGCCGCCGGGCCGCGAACACCTGTGCGCGGATTCCGAGTCCGCAGGCAAGTCATGGAAGAATGGGAGTTCTGGTCTGTCTGGAGATCTGATCTGTCGAAGAAAGGGCGTTCATGTCACCTCAGGTGAACAAGGAAGCATTCGCGCGGATTTCACCGTCCGCCACCTCACCCGAGCTGATCCGCAATTTCTGCATC
Source organism: Candidatus Brevibacterium intestinavium (assembly GCA_019117545.1). Lineage (GTDB taxonomy): Bacteria > Actinomycetota > Actinomycetes > Actinomycetales > Brevibacteriaceae > Brevibacterium > Brevibacterium intestinavium. The sequence continues at coordinate 7,096 of DWZN01000047.1, read as the reverse complement.
ATCGCTCACATCGACCACGGCAAGTCGACCCTGGCCGACCGCATGCTCCAGATGACCGGGGCCGTCCAGAAGCGCGACATGCGCGCCCAGTACCTCGACCGCATGGACATCGAGCGCGAACGCGGCATCACCATCAAATCCCAAGCGGTGCGCATGCCGTGGGAGTACGCGGACGATCCGTATGCGCTGAACATGATCGACACCCCCGGACACGTCGACTTCAGCTACGAGGTGTCGAGGTCCCTGGCCGCCTGCGAGGGCGCGCTGCTGCTCGTCGACTCCGCGCAGGGCATCGAGGCCCAGACGCTGGCCAACCTGTATCTGGCCATGGAGAACGATCTCGCGATCATTCCCGTGCTCAACAAGATCGATCTGCCGGCCGCGCAGCCGGAGAAGTACGCCGAGGAGCTCGCGAACCTCATCGGCTGCGAACCCGAGGAGTGCCTGCTCGTGTCGGGCAAGACCGGTGAGGGCGTCGAGGAGGTCCTCGATCGGATCATCACCGATATCCCCGCTCCGGTCGGCGATGCCGAAGCACCGGCGCGGGCGATGATCTTCGACTCCGTCTACGACACCTACCGTGGGGTCGTCACCTACGTCCGCCTCGTCGACGGTGCCCTGAGACCGCGCGAGAAGATCGAGATGATGTCGACCGGCAGCACCCACGAGCTGCTCGAGATCGGTGTCTCGTCCCCCGAACCGAGGGCGACGCAGGGATTGGGCGTCGGCGAGGTCGGGTACCTCATCACCGGTGTCAAGGATGTGCGACTGTCCAAGGTCGGTGACACCGTCACACTCGCGGCCTCACCGGCACCCGAACCGCTCGAGGGCTACCAGGAGCCCCAGCCGATGGTGTACTCGGGGCTGTTCCCGATCGACGGCTCGGACTACCCGGTGCTGCGCGACGCCCTCGACAAGATCAAACTCAACGACGCCTCCCTGGCCTACGAACCCGAGACGTCGACGGCCCTGGGCTTCGGCTTCCGCTGCGGTTTCCTCGGCCTGCTCCACCTCGAGGTCCTGCGCGACCGGCTCGAGCGCGAATACGACCTCGACCTCATCTCCACGGCACCGAGCGTGATCTACGAGGTGACCATGGAGGACGGGACCGAGACGACGGTGACGAACCCGAGCGAGTACCCGACCGGAAAGATCAAGGAGGTCAGGGAGCCCATGGTCCGGGCGACGATCCTGACCCCGAGCGACTACATCGGTGCGGTGATGGAACTGTGCCAGACCCGTCGCGGCAGCCTGCAGGGCATGGACTACCTGTCCTCGGACCGGGTCGAGATCCGCTACCGGCTGCCGTTGGCCGAGATCGTCTTCGACTTCTTCGATCAGCTCAAGTCCCGGACCAAAGGGTATGCGACCCTCGACTACTCCGATGACGGTCAGGACGCGTCCGACCTGGTCAAGGTCGATATCCTGCTCCACGGCGATCAGGTCGACGCGTTCTCCGCGATCGTCCACCGCGACAACGCCTACTCCTACGGCGTCGCCATGGCCGGCAAGCTGCGCAAGCTCATCCCGCGCCAGCAGTTCGAGGTGCCCGTCCAAGCGGCCATCGGCTCACGCATCATCGCCCGCGAGACGATCCGCGCCATCCGCAAGGACGTGCTGAGCAAATGCTACGGCGGCGACATCAGCCGCAAGCGCAAGCTGCTCGAGAAGCAGAAGGAGGGCAAGAAGCGGATGAAGATGGTCGGCACCGTCGAGGTGCCGCAGGACGCCTTCATCGCCGCGCTGTCCTCCGATGAGCCGGAGACGAAGGACAGCAAGAAGTAAGTGCCCGCACAACCGACCGGTGAGGTGCCACCGCGCGACGGCTCACTTCCCGCCTCGGCGGGGGTGGGCGCCGCCGACCGGGGGCTGAGCCTCTACATCCACGTCCCCTACTGCCGGGTCCGCTGCGGCTACTGCGATTTCAACACCTACACCGCCGAGGACCTCGGACCGGGAGCCTCGCGTGAGGATTTTCGCGGCAATCTCGCCCGCGAGCTCGATCTGTCGGTGACCACCCTCGCCGAGGTCGACGCCGGTGACCGTGAGGTCTCGACGATCTTCTTCGGCGGAGGCACCCCGACTCTGCTGCCGGCGAAGGTGCTCGCCGGAGTCATGGACGATATCCGCGCCCGCTTCCGCCTGGCCGCCGACGTCGAGGTCACGACCGAGGCCAACCCCGACACCCTCGACCCGGACTACATCGCCACCTTGGCCGGTTCCGGATTCAATCGCGTCTCGATGGGGATGCAGTCGGCCGTCCCGCATGTGCTCGCGACCTTGGACCGGACCCATGATCCGGACAAGATCCCCGAGGTGGCCCGGTGGGTGAAGGAGGCAGGACTCGATCTCAGCCTCGACCTCATCTACGGCACTCCGGGGGAGTCGATCGAGGATTGGCGGCGTTCGCTCGATGTGGCCCTGTCCAACGACGTCGATCACATCTCGGCGTACTCGCTCATCGTCGAACCCGGAACGAAGATGGGGGCGATGGTCCGCCGCGGCCAGCTGCCGATGCCCGATGAGGACGACCTCGCCGACAAATACGAGATCGCCGATGCCGCGATGACCGCGGCCGGACTGCACTGGTACGAAGTGAGCAACTGGTCGACCGGGCCCGAGACCAGGTGTCTGCACAATATGGCCTATTGGCAGGGCGCCGATTGGTGGGGGTACGGTCCCGGAGCTCACTCACATGTCGGCGGAGTGCGGTTCTGGAACGCCAAGCATCCCAGGGCCTGGGCCGATCGGCTGCTGGCCGGGCAGTCCCCGTCGATCGGCCGCGAGGTCCTCGACGAACAGACACGGGAGATCGAACGGATCATGTTGGCCGCTCGCATCGATTCCGAACTGCGGCTGGACTCCTTGGCCGCTGGCAGCGAGCAGGCGATCAGGACCTTCGTCAAGCAGGGTCTGCTCGACGAAGACGGTGTCGCCGACGGCCGGTTCAAACCGACCCTGCAGGGCCGACTGCTCGCCGACCATATGGTGCGAGTGCTCACTGAATTCGTCTGAAGCCCGGCCCCGGGCAATGGACCGGGGTCGGGCTTCCGCACAGCCTTCAGACAGGCTGCGGTCGGGGTCAGCGCAGGCGGCTCACTTGATCCAGTTCGGGGTCATCGGGATTCTGTAGCCCTCCCCGCGGTTGGCGGCGAGTCCGGCGATGATCTCGATGACGATCATATAGATGCTGACGACTGGGATCAGGAGCAGGATGAGCAGGCCGATGCCGACGATCGAGAGCACCCCGCCGATGAAGCCGAGACCGACGACGGCGATGACCCCGATGATGAGCAGATTGAGCGACTGTGCTCCGTGGTGGCGGATGAAGGGTGATCTGTCCTTGTTGATGAGGTAGAGGACAAGCGTGACGATCCAGCCGAGACCGACGACGTAGGTGGCGGCATGCGCCAGGTGTGACCACAGCGCAGTCGTGCGTTCGGTCTGATCGGCGGTCCAGAAGCCGACCGAACCCGATCCGTAGGCGGCCTCGGGAAGCGGTGCGCCGACTGGGACTCCGGCCGCGGGGGAGAAGGCCGAAGCGGCTGCGGTGGAATGGGGCGCATAGCCGGGCTGGGGCCCGCCCTGCTGATACGACTGCGGGCCGTAGCCGGGGCTCTGCTGACCGTACTGCTGGGAGCCGTAGGACTGTTGGCCCTGCTGCTGCGAGCCGTAGGGCTGGTCGCCCGGGTGCTGCGCGTAGGGCTGCTGGGGCCCGGAAGCCTGGGAATAGTTGGGTGGCATGGGGCGGCCGTTGTCCGACGGGTGGGGATTGTTCGACATGTGAGTCCTTTCAAAGCCTCTCGACTCCACCGTAGCCCAGTCGCCGTGTGGGTCCTAGGGAGGAAAGCCCGAATCCTGGGCCAATCCGGCAACGGGTGTAGTAAGGTCGAAACGGAATCGGTCATCGGTGCAGAACGGACTGCCGCTTCGGATATGAGTACACAGGATCCCGGGTTCGGGCAGGAACGCCGGTCAGAAGCCTGGCCGAATCCTGCGCCGCCGCTGACCGGCCACTCTCACTCTGACACGGGTCGCATGCCCGGCCACATGCCGGCCGAGGATCCACGCGAGATGGCCGCACGGGCGAGGGAGGATCTGCTCCGTGGAGCCCACCGCACGGGGCGGATGCACGTCTCCGGTCTGCCGAAGCGCCCGTGGGAGGTCATCGTCGCCTCGGCGTTGGGATTCATCGCCCCGTTCTTCGTCCTTGCAGCTCTCCTCTGGATGGCATTCACCGGCGGGCGGACGTTCCGACTCCTCGGCTGGATGCTGCGAGGGATGGGAGACCTCACTGACACGACGGCACTGTCCTGGGCCGGCGATGCCTCGACAGGAATCGCCACGGTGATCGTCGGCATCGGGACTGCCATCGGTCTCGTCGTCGTTGCGGGATTCACGGCCTATGCGTGGCGACTGGTCGTCGGTCACGGGCGCGCTCGGTGGGTGGCGCTGGCCTGCCTCGGACTGGCCTTCATGGTGATGACTCCGCTCAATCCGCTGCTGATCAGCTGCTTTCTGCTGTCCGGCACCGCGAGCGTGGTGTTGGCCTTCCTGCCCCGGTCGTCGGCTTGGTTCGCCCGTGCTCGGAGATCGGAACGGGCAGGCCCGGGAGCCGGCGGTCAGGACGGCGGACGAGTCATTTGATCATCGAGATCGCCAGGGGAATTCTGTAGCCCTGGCCGCGATTGGCCGCGATTGCGCCATTGACATGGAAGATGATGTCAACGATCGCCGCGGCCAGGAGGATGAGCAGGCCGACTCCGGTGAGTGTGAAGATCGAACCGATGAAGAAGATCGGGAACAGCGTCAGCTCGAAGTTCAGCGACTGCCGAGCATGTTCGCGAACGTACGGGGACTCGTCCTTCTTGACGAGGAAGAGGATGAGCGGGAGAAGCCAGCCGAGCAGGATGGACCCGATGTGGGTCCAGACCGCAGCACTGCGGTCCGAGGGGGAGGGCTGCCAGAAGCCTTCGGACCCGGTGCCGAAGGCCTGCGGCGGCAGCAGCTGTGAGTTGAACAGCGCCCGGTCGGCTGCCGGGCCGTTGGCGCCGTGCGAGACCGAGTAGCTCTGCGGTGGCCCATAAGGCGGTTGGGAACCGTAGGGCTGCTGAGACCCGTAGGGGGTTTGCGAACCGTAGGGCGGCTGGGATCCGTAAGGCGGTTGCGAACCGTAGGGCTGCTGGGGCCCGGATGCCGCTGGGTAATCCGGCGGCATCGGTCGCGGCTGGCTGTCGTCGGGCTGCTGGGGATTCTGCGTCATGAGCGTCCTTTCGAGTCCTCGGACTCTCCACATTACCGCAGGTGTTGTGATTCCGGGCGGAATCGTCGACTGCTGTCGTCATCGTCGGCAGGCTCCGACTCAGCCGACGTCCTCCGACTCAGCCGACGGTGACGAAGTCGATGAGCTCCTCGACGCGTCCGGACAGGGTCGGTTCGACATCGGCGATGGTGGTCACTTTCCCGAGGATGCGCGCCCAGCCGCGGGCGACATCGCGATGATCGGCGTGCGGCCACCCGATGCGCCGCAGGATCCCGGTCTTCCAATCCTCGCCGCGGGGAACGGCCGGCCACTGATCGATGCCGACGACATGCGGTTTGACCGCCTGCCAGATGTCGACATAGGGGTGACCGATGATGTGGACGACGTCGCGGTACCGGGGATCGGCGCGCACCGCCTCGGCGATCTTCGATTCCTTCGTCCCCTCCACCAGGTGATCGGCGAGGACTCCCACCCGATGGTCCGCATCGGGGCCGAACGCCGCGAGCTTGTCGGCGACGTCATCGAGGCCGCCCAGGGGTTCGACGACGACGCCTTCGATGCGCAGATCGTCGCCCCAGATCTTCTCGACCAGTTCGGCATCGTGTTTGCCCTCGACCCAGATGCGCGATCCGCGTGCCACCCGTGCCTTGGCACCTGCCACGGCACGCGAACCCGAGGCGGTGCGAGCAGCGCCGGTCGCCTTCTTCTTCGTCGGCAGGCGGAGATCGACCGGCTGACCCTCGAGGAGGAATCCCGGCCCGAGGGGGAAGGCCCGAACCCTGCCCTGCCGGTCCTCGAGGTTGACGACGACACCGGCCGTGGTCTTCTCGGCCCCGACGACGGCCCCGACGTATCCGCTCATCGCATCCTCGAGGACCATGCCCAGTCCGATCTCGACGGGGCGGGACTTCTTCGGCCGGTGCGAGGACGGGGAGTCACCGGAGAGGACATCGGAGCCATAGCGATCGAAAGCATTCACAGGCATCCACCATAATGGTCCGCGAAGACCGAAGCCCGGTGACCCTCCGACGGTGAGGCGGAAAGCGCGAAAGCGCCGGAGTCGAAATGAAATCACCCGCGAAGAGGCGTAGAATTGGCACTCAGTGTGAACGAGTGCCAAGCGTGTGGGGAGGTCAGCGATGAACGACAGCAGACGGGCCCAGGTTCTGCGCGCCATCGTCGAGGACTTCGTCGCCACGAACGAACCCGTCGGATCGAAGGCCATCGTCCATCGTCACACCCTCGGGGTCTCGCCGGCGACGATCCGCAACGACATGGCCCATCTCGAGCAGGAGGGCTACATCGCCCAGCCGCACACCTCGGCCGGGCGGATCCCCACCGATCTCGGCTACCGGATGTTCGTCGACCGCATCGACGAGTTCAAACCGCTGACCCAGGCGGAGCGACGGGCGATCTTCCAGCTCATCGACGGAGACGTCGACCTCGATGAGATGCTCGACCGCACGGTCCGGGTGCTCTCGGGCCTGACCCACCAAGTGGCGCTGATCCAATACCCGACGGTGTCCTTGGCGCGGATCAAGCACATCGAGATCGTCGGCCTCGGTCCGAGTCGGGTCCTCGTCGTCCTCATCACCGATGCCGGTCAGGTCGAACAGAAGACCGTCACACTCAGCCAGCTGCTCGACGACGACGGGGTGCGCGAGATCCGCGATCGGATCAACTCCGAGTTCGCCGGCAAGAAGCTCTCCCACGTCGCAGGGGAGGCCGCCGGTGCGGAGCGGACCCCGACTCCCGCCGAGGCGGCCGGTGCCGAGGCCGTCGACCCGGACGAGATCGGCATCGACAGGATCAGGGCCGCGGTCATCGACCTCG
>DWZN01000004.1 GCA_019117545.1 Candidatus Brevibacterium intestinavium | reverse complement strand
GTTCGACCAGCCGGCGATCCTGTGCGGAATGTGCTGGTCCGAACTGTCGATCGATACGTACAAGAGCGTCGACGCCTGCACGGAATGCGGTGCCGCATTCAATCCCCGATGCGCGGCGCATTCGGACTACTACTTCGGCAACTGACTTGGCATCCTAGGCGGCTGAAGCGTCCGCTTCGGACACGGAATGGGCGGACGAAACGGCCGTCCGACCAGGCGAAATTCCCTACCGTCGTCCGCTTCCTCTCAGGAATCTCACCGCAGTGTCCACCGCCAGCCCGGTCCGCTTCGGTCCACGGGCGAAGTGTGAGAGTGTGAAACCACTATGACTGAGTCGAATGCCTCCGCATCATCCACCGCTTCCACTCCTCTGACCGCTCAGACCTCGCCCACTCGCACAGAGACCGATTCGATCGGCAGTCTCGAGATCCCCGATACTGCGTATTGGGGAGTGCATACGGCTCGGGCCAATGAGAACTTCCCCATCGCACGCCGCCCCATCTCCGTCTACCCGGACTTCGTGCGCGCCTTCGCCTGCGTCAAGCAGGCTGCGGCGAGGGCGAATGCCGAGATCGGGGCGCTCGACGATCAGCGGGCGAACCTCATCGACGCCGCCTGTGAGGAGATCAAGGCCGGCAAGCTGCACGACCAGTTCGCCGTCGGTGTCGTCCAGGGCGGGGCCGGAACGTCGACGAACATGAACGCCAACGAGGTCATCACCAACCGCGCCCTCGAGATCGCCGGTCGGCCCAAGGGCGACTACGCGTTCATCCACCCCAACGACCATACGAACCACAGCCAGTCGACGAACGACACCTATCCGACCGCGATCAAGATCGCCCTGGCGTTCTCACTGCAGAACCTGCTGGGCGAGCTCACGCTGCTGGCCGATGCCTTCGCCGCCAAGGGCCGCGAATTCGCCCATATCGTCAAGGTCGGCCGCACTCAGCTCCAGGACGCCGTGCCGATGACTCTGGGTCAGGAGTTCAACGCCTTCGCCACGACTCTGCGCGAGGACGTCCAGCGGCTCGAAGAGGCCGTCGCCCTCCTCGGTGAGGTCAATATGGGCGCGACCGCGATCGGCACCTCGATCAATGCCCCGGTCGGGTACAAGGAAGCGGTGATCAAGCACCTGCGCGAGATCACCGGACTCGACCTCGTCACCGCCGGTGACCTCGTCGAATCGACCTCGGACACGGGTGTGTTCATCACCTTCTCCGGGGCGCTGAAGCGCAGCGCTCTGAAGTTGTCGAAGATCGCCAATGACCTGCGTCTGCTGTCCTCGGGGCCGCAGGCCGGCCTCGGCGAGATCAATCTGCCGGCCCGGCAGGCGGGCTCGTCGATCATGCCCGGCAAGGTCAACCCGGTCATTCCCGAGTCGGTCTCCCAGGTCGCGTATTCCGTGGCAGGCGCCGATGCCACCGTGTCCATGGCCGTCGAGGCCGGCCAACTGCAGCTCAATGCCTTCGAGCCGATCATCGCTCATTCCCTGTTCCAGTCGGTCACCTGGCTCGAGCGGGCCTGCCAGACGTTCCGCATCAACTGCGTCAACGGCATCACCGCCAACGAGCGGCAGCTGGATGACATCGTGGATCGTTCGGTCACGGTGATCACCGCGCTGGCGCCGGTCGTCGGCTACGCTCCCGCGGCGAGGCTGGCCAAGGAGGCGCTGGCCAGGAACGAATCCATCGCTGATCTCGTCGTCGAACACGGACTAGTCGAACGTGAACAGCTCGGCGAGATCCTCAAACCCGAACGGCTGACCGGAATGCCGGCCGATGACAATGTCACGACGGACCCGGATTCCGCCGAATCGGTGCCGCGGGACGAGATGACCGGAGAGCTCCCGGTGGTGGCCGACCCGGAGGGGTGACCGAGGGCGGACTGTCACCAGGGGGCCGCTCGAAGGGCATTCGCCTGCGGATGCTCGCCCGCGAGCTCGGGTATTTCTCGGAGAGTTCGTTCAGTGCAGCGTACAAGAGAGGCGAGGGCGAATCGCCGCGCAGCTATCGCACTCGTGTGCTGAGCGAAAGCGTCCGGACTCCGCTTCAGAGGTGAGCGACCGGTCGCGAGGCCGCGTCATTCGGGAGCCGTAGCCCGTCTGACACAGTCACGCAGCAGGGCCCGTCGTGATTCGTGCACTGTCTCAGGCTCGTCGCCGGTTGCCGCGTAGACATTGCTGACCGGCGACCACGCCGTCGACATCGCGATGACGATGGCCATGATGTCGAATGGGTTGCCGGAGCGCACCCGACCCGCGGATTGTGCCTCGGCGATGGCTGCGAGTTTGGGCTCATCGTAATCCTCGTGAGTCTCGGCGAGGTAGCCGGTGGGACGGCACTCCAGCCGCGACCAAGTGGCCAGCCGAATGAGATCGGGACGACGCAGGTACTCGTCATAGAGGCGAACGGCCCAATCGGCGAGGTCGTCGGCATCGAAGGGGACGGCATCCGTGATGCGGTCCAGCGAGCTGAAGAAGATCGTGTGGAAGAGGCGCTTCTTGTCTCCGAAGTATGCGTAGAGCTGGGCCTTGTTCGTCCTTGCCGCGGTGACGATCCGTTCGACGCGGGCCCCAGCGATTCCGTGCTCAGCGAATTCCTTCGTGGCGGCATCGAGGATGCGTTGATACGTCGCGGCACCGCGGGAGGTCCGTGGTGGGGCAGGCATGCAGGCAGAATATCAAACAGAACGGTTGGTTTGCTTGGGCGGGTGTGGGGCCCTACCCTGAATAGACCGAACAGTCTGTTTAAGGAGTGCCGCAATGAGGACGACCACCGGCTGGAGGGCCACCGGCCCGAACCGATTGGAGCTCGCGGCGATCGAGCGTCGAGATCTGCGACCTGACGATGTCGCGGTGCGAGTCGAGTACTGCGGAGTCTGTCACAGCGACCTGCAGGCGCTGCGGGACCACACCGGGCCCGCTCCGCTCGTGCCCGGACACGAATTCACCGGCGTCGTCACCGATATCGGTGTGGAGGTGACGTCATTGCGCATCGGCGACCCAGTCGCAGTGGGCAATATCGTCGACTCCTGTGGGGAGTGCGGGATGTGTGCGCTGGGGCAGGAGAACTTCTGCCACGAATTCCCCACTCTGACCTACAGCGGCACCGACCGTCATGATTCATCCATCACCGAAGGAGCCTATTCACGGGAGTATGTCGTTCGTGAGGCCTTCGCCTACCGTCTGCCCGACGGGCTCGACCCGGTGTCGGCCGCACCTCTGATGTGTGCAGGAGTCACCGTGTGGGAGCCGTTGCGTGCGCTCGGCATCGGCTCGCATACTCGCGTCGCCGTCGTCGGGCTCGGTGGACTCGGCCACCTTGCGGTCAAACTCGCCGCAGCGCTCGGGGCCACGACCACGGTGATCAGCCGCACGGAAGGCAAACGAGCCGACGCCCATCGGCTCGGAGCGCAGGACTTCATCGTCTCTGCCGATTCGGAGCAGATGCGGCAGGCGCGTGAGAGCTTCGACGTCGTGCTCGACACAGTCTCCGCGCCCCACGACCTCTCGCGCTATCTGGAGCTGGTCGCGCTCGACGGGACTCTCGAAGTGCTCGGATATCTCGGCGAGGTGACTCTGCCGGTGACCGACCTTCTCATGGGGCGCAAGAGGCTCGGCGCCGCCGGGAGCGGGGGCCGGGGGCAAACCGCAGAGCTGCTGCGCTTCTGTGCCGACACAGGGGTCGTCCCCGACGTCGAGGTTCTTCCCTCTTCGCAGGTCGCTGCTGCCCTCGAGCGTCTGCACCGCAACGATGTCCGCTACCGGTTCGTTCTCGACCTCTCCGACCTCGACGGGTGAGGCGGGCGTTAGAGGTCTGAGACTACTCGCCCAACCACTCCACCGGAGTCTTCGCGAGGAACCCTTCCACTGCGGTTGCGAAGTCACGACTGCCGTAGACGGCCTTGATGACATCGGAGTCGTCGACGTCCTCGCCGCTGTGGAGTCGACGAAGGTTCTCCTTGATCGACCACTGCGTCAGCGGCGCACCCGAAACGACTCGCTCGATGAGGCCCTCCGCTTCGGTGTCGAGGTCCTCGGCGACTGAGGTGAGGAACCCGCTCAGCAGTGCCTCCTCGGCGTCGACCTTCCTGGCGGTGATCAGCATCGATGCGGTGCGTGGCTCGCCGAACGCCCGGACCAGTCTTTGCAGCGTGTTCGCCGACAGAGTGTTGCCCAGAGTGCGTGCGATCGGCACAGAGAACGAAGAAGTGGCAGAGCCGATGCGGACATCGGCGCAACAGGCGATGCCCAGTCCACCGCCCACGCAATGACCGTCGATGACGGCGATGACCGGTTTGGTTACGGCCGCAAGGGCGCCGAGCACCTCGTCGATGCGCTGTTCATAGGCCACCCCATCGTCTCCGCTGAAGCCGCGGAACTGTGCGATATCCGTACCCGCTACGAAAGCACGCCCGCCGGCGCCGCGCAGCACGAGGGTGCGAAGGTACGGATCGGTGTCGACCTGCGCACACGCCTCGCCGAGCCGTTGGTACATCTCGAAGGTCATCGCATTGCGTGCCTCGGGCCGATTGAAGGTGACGCGCAGACTGCGTCCGACTATCTCGGTGAGTACTTCGTCGCTCATGTCTGCTCCTCATTGCCTGTACCGACCGACGCTGAGGAGGTCTGCGGTGACTGCGAATCAATCGCGTACAGTTCTGACAGCACTCTGTCGGTGTCGGCGCCCAACGACGGTCCCGCCGCCCCTTCGGTCAGATGCGAACGGGAGAAGCGCATCGGGTTGCCCAACTGTGTGACATCGCCGAGACGGGGGTGCTGGGAAGACCAGAAGAAGTTCCGCTGATGCAGATGCACGTCGTTGAAAACCTGGTCGTAGTCGTTGATCGGGGCGGCCGGGACGCCGACGCGATTCATCTCTTCGACAACTTCGGCGATGGTGTGATCGCGCAGTCGGTCCTCGATGACGGCGATGAGCGCTTCCC
>DWZN01000046.1 GCA_019117545.1 Candidatus Brevibacterium intestinavium | reverse complement strand
AGCTGCCTGGTGGCCAGCTCGTAGGTCTGTCCCTGCAGGGCGGCAGCCTCTGCGCTCTGCTGCTGCCATTTCACGCCCATGGTGTAGGCGGAGACATCGCAGTCCTCAGCGGCCTCTCCCGCCGTCTCCCCCGAGGTCGGTCCCGAGTTGAGGATGTACCCGATGACTCCCACGATGAGCACGAGCAGCACGGTCAGGGCGGGGACGAAGGCCTTCTTCATTCCTCTCCTTCTTGTCTCTTGCGGTCAAGCGGTACTCGTTCCCAACGCACTGCGCCGGGGTCGGGATCACTCACCGACGATGGCGGTGACCAGGGCGTCGACGTCCTCTGTGGTGGTGTCGTACGAGCACATGAGCCGGACGATGTCCTGTTCGAGCGGCCAGTCCGCGAAGGCGAACCTCTGACGGGCTCGGTCGGCCACCTCGGCGGGCATCCGGACGAACACGACGTTCGACTCGACCTCCTGGACGATCTCGAGGCCGGGGACACGGCCCTGCTCGGCCACCTCGGCGAGGCGGGTCGCGAGGCAGCGGGCCATCGCATTGGACCGTTCGGCCGATCTGCGCCACAGATCGCCTTCGTACAGAGCGTTCAACTGGGCCGAGAGGAAACGCATCTTCGAGGCCAGCTGCAGGTTCATCTTGCGCAGGAAGCGCATGCCCTGGCTGATGTCGGGATTGAGGACGATGACGGCCTCGGCGCCGAGCAGGCCGTTCTTCGTCCCGCCGAGGCTGATGATGTCGACGCCGACGGCGGTGGTGATGTCGCCGAGTCCGACGCCGAGGTGGGCGGCGGCGTTCCCCAGTCGGGACCCGTCGACATGGACGATCATGTCGAGTTCGTGGGCGGTGCGCCCGATCGCCGCGATCTCCTCGGGCGTGTAGGTGGTGCCCCATTCGGTGGACTGCGAGATGCTCACCGCCAGCGGCTGGGCATTGTGCTCGTGTCCGCGACCGATGATCGCACCCTTGATGGTCTCCGGAGTCAGCTTGCCGTTCTCGGTGGCGGCACCGACGATCTTGAGCCCGCCGACCTTCTCCGGGGCGCCGGTCTCGTCGTAGTTGATGTGCGCCGAGGCGGCCGTGATCACCGCGGCCCACCGCGGCAGGGCCGACTGGAGGGCGAGGACATTGGCGCCGGTGCCGTTGAAGACCGGGAACGCCTGCGCGTCGGGTCCGAAGTGGTGGGCCATGATCTCGCGGAAGCGCGCGGTCCAGGCATCGCCGCCGTAGCCGGGTGCGTGGCCGACGTTGGCTGCGACAATCGCATCGATGACCTCGGGGTGGGCTCCGGCCCAGTTGTCGGAGCCGAAGTTGCGCGGGTGCGTCGCGGCAGCGGTGTCGATCGGCGGGATCGCGGATCGGGAGTGCGAGGAGGTCCGGGGCTGCGCTGTCTGGTCAGATGCCTGGGTGTTCACATTCTCAGACTAGCCTCTCGGCTGCCGCCCGGACCAGCAATCCTGAGCCGCCCTGAGCCGGACCATCCCGCGGGCGGAGCCGGTCACCAGCGGCGGAAGCCGGCCACGAGCCTCGGAGGCGGGCCGATGAATACACCGCGGCCCGCCTCCGCTGTGAGAGACGGGCCGCGGTGCACGCAGCTGAGTGACGCCACAGGCTGAGAGGCTGCGCAGACTCAGAGTGTCAAAGCCTCAGCGCCGGGCAGGCACTTTCAGGCGAGGAGTTCGCGCATGAGCTCGGCGGTCTCGGTCGGGGTCTTGCCGACCTTGACGCCTGCCGCCTCGAGGGCTTCCTTCTTCGCGGCAGCGGTTCCCGAGGAGCCGGAGACGATGGCGCCGGCGTGGCCCATGGTCTTGCCCTCGGGAGCGGTGAAGCCTGCGACGTAGCCGACGACCGGCTTGGACACGTTGTCCTTGATGAAGGCCGCGGCCCGCTCCTCGGCGTCGCCGCCGATCTCGCCGATCATGACGATGGCTTCGGTGTCCGGGTCGGCTTCGAAGGCCTCGAGCGCATCGATGTGCGTGGTGCCGATGACCGGGTCTCCGCCGATGCCGATGGCGGTCGAGAAGCCGAGGTCGCGCAGCTCGTACATCATCTGGTAGGTCAGCGTGCCGGACTTCGAGACGAGGCCCAGCTTGCCCTTCTCCGTGATGTTGGCCGGGATGATGCCGGCCAGCGACTCACCGGGGGTGATGATGCCCGGGCAGTTGGGTCCGATGATGCGGGTGGCGTTGCCGGCCGCCTGCGCACGGGCCCAGACCTCGGCCGAATCCTGAACCGGGATGCCTTCGGTGATGATGACGAGCAGACCGATACCTGCGTCGATGGCCTCGATCGCGGCGTCCTTGGAGAACGCCGGGGGCACGAAGGCCACGGACACATCGGCACCGGTGGCTTCCATCGCCTCGGTCACGGAGGCGAAGACGGGCAGCTCGAGCTCGTTGCCGTCCTTGTCGCTGTGGCTCACGGTGGTGCCGGCCTTGCGGGCGTTGACACCGCCGACGATGTTCGATCCGGCGGCGAGCATGCGGGCGGTGTGCTTCGAGCCCTCTCCGCCGGTGATGCCCTGGACGATGATCTTCGAATCGGAATTCAGAAAGACAGACATTGTTGTAAAGACCTTCCCTTACTTGGCAGCAGCCAGTTCGGCGGCCTTGTCGGCTCCACCGTCCATCGTGTCAGTGAGCGTGACGAGCGGGTGCGCGGCCTTCTCGAGGATCGCGCGCCCCTCTTCGACGTTGTTGCCGTCCAGGCGGACGACCAGCGGCTTCGTGGCCTGGTCCCCGAGGATCTCGAGGGCCTTGACGATGCCGTCGGCCACGGCGTCACAGGCGGTGATTCCGCCGAAGACGTTGACGAAGACGGACTTGACCTGCTCATCGCCGAGGATGACGTCGAGACCGTTGGCCATGATCTCGGCCGAGGCGCCGCCTCCGATGTCGAGGAAGTTCGCGGGCTTGACGTCGTTGTGCTTCTCACCGGCGTAGGCGACGACGTCGAGGGTCGACATGACCAGTCCCGCGCCGTTGCCGATGATTCCGACCTCACCGTCGAGCTTGACGTAGTTGAGGTCGAGCTTCTTGGCCTTGAGCTCGAGCGGGTTCTCCGCGCTGATGTCGCGCAGCTCCTCGTGCTCGGCGTGACGGAAGTCGGCGTTGTCGTCCAGGGAGACCTTGCCGTCGAGGGCGAGGATGTCACCGGCACCGGTCTTGACCAGCGGGTTGACCTCGACCAAGGTGGCGTCTTCGTTCTCGAAGACGGTCCACAGGCTGGTCAGCACGGGGGCGACCTTCGCGGCAGTCTCAGCGTCGAAGCCGGCGGCCTGAGCGATTTCGGCCGCCTTGTCGGCGTTGATGCCGTCGATCGCTGACACGGGGATCTTGGCGAGCGCGTCCGGGCGTTCCACGGCCAGCTGTTCGATCTCCATTCCGCCTTCCTTGGAGCACATGGCCAGGTAGGTGCGGTTGGAGCGGTCGAGGAGGACGGAGAAGTAGTACTCCTCTGCGATGTCGGCACCCTCGGCGATCATCACCTTTTCGGTGATGTGGCCCTTGATGTCGAGTCCCAGGATGTCCTTGGCACGTGCTTCGGCCTCGTCGGGGTTCTTGGCCACCTTGACGCCGCCGGCCTTCCCGCGGCCACCGATCTTGACCTGAGACTTCACGACGACGGTTCCGCCGCCGAGGGCCTCGGCGGCCGTCTTCGCTTCTTCTGGCGTCGTCGCGACCTGGGCCTTGAGCACGGGCACTCCGTGCTTCTCGAACAGGTCACGTGCTTGATACTCGAAAAGATCCACGTGTATTCCTTCGCTCTCACTGCCGGGTGGTTTGCCCCTGCAGGTTAGTTGACGGATGCAACAACCAAGGACAACCATATTCCCAAACGCACCCGTGGCTCCAAACCAGCAGGCTGATGGGCCCTTCAAGCGTAAGGAATGTCTCGTCAAAAAGTATCTTTGTCGTCAAGATTCTTGATATGGACGTAAACTTGATCCATGGACGAAGTGGACCGAATAGTCGCAGCCTGGCGACACGAGCGTCCAGATCTCGACGTCTCGCCGATGGAGATCCTCTCCCGCGTCTCGCGTCTGGCCAGGCAGTTGGACCTCGCGCGCAAGACGAGCTTCTCCGATTACGGCATCGAGGGCTGGGCCTTCGACGTGCTCTCCGCCCTCCGGCGCTCGGGTGAGCCGTATCAGCTCTCCCCCTCGACGCTGCTCCAGGAGACGCTCGTGACCAGCGGCACCATGACCAATCGCATCGACCGCCTGGTCGCGCGCGGCTGGGTCGAACGCCGCCCCGACCCCGGTGATCGTCGCGGTGTGCTGGTCCAGCTCACCGACAGCGGTCGCGCCACCGTCGACTCCGCACTGGCGGACCTGCTGGTCAAGGAGCGCGCCATCCTCAGCGGACTCACCCCCGCCGGCAGCCGCAAGCTCGCCTCTCTGCTGCGCGAACTCTCCACCGGATTCGACAGCGACGAGGAATGACCGACAGTCGCGCAACCGCCCGACCACCGGGTCGATGACGACGAAGGAGGCAATCATGACGATCGATTTCAGCGGCGCACAGCCGCCTCGGCGGGACAGGATCCGGGGTCGCTGGGTCGACCTCGAACCGCTGGACCCGACAGTGCACGCAGACAGTCTCTTCGCCGCGGTCTCCGCGCCCGAAGGAATCGAGGAGCGGTTCCGATACCTGCCGCAGACCCCGCAGACGGACCGGGAGGACTTCGATGCCTGGATCGCCGAGGCGGCTGTCAGTTCCGATCCCCTCTTCTTCGCCGTCGTCGACCGGGCCACCGGTCGGGCCGAAGGCCGGCAGGCGCTGATGCGCATCGATGCGCACAACGGCGTCATCGAGATCGGCCATATCCTCTGGGGTCCGGCGCTGTCGCGGACCCGCGCGGCCACCGAGGCGCTCTTCCTCTGCGCCGATCTCGTGTTCTCCGGCGGCTTCCGACGCTTCGAGTGGAAGTGCGATGACGACAATGGGCCGTCGAAGCGCGCGGCCGAACGGTTCGGCTTCACCTGCGAAGGCGTGTTCCGGCAGCACCTCGTGGTCAAGGGCCGCAACCGCGACACCGCGTGGTTCTCGATCATCGACACCGAATGGCCGGCCCTGCGAGCGGCGCACCTCGAATGGCTCGACGAAGCGAACTTCGACTCCGCTGGCCGGCAGCGGCGGAGTCTGCGCGACATCGTGGCCGAACACCGCGGCTGAGCGACTCGGTTCGCCCCGACACCGCGCGTCCGACCGGGCTCGGGGCAGGTCTCGGATTAGGCTGAGGACGAGGACCTCGACGGTGTGGGTCCTCTTCCCCTGGGACACCGACGACACCTGAAGGAATCATGCGACTTCGCCCACTAGCTGCACTGTCCGCCGCTGCACTGCTGGCCACGACGGCCTGTGTGTCGACGTCCGAGGAGACCCGTCCTCAGCCGCGCCCGTCGGTGAGCAAGGAGGAGGTCACTCCGATCGAGACGCCCGACGATGCCCCCGAGGTCACCGTCGTCGACACCTCACCGGGTGGGGAGAAGGACACGGACCCGCTGTGGCAGGGCCTCGCCGAGGCGGCCGAGAAGGACACCGAAGCCTACCTCAAGGTCTACGTCCACACCGGCAACCCCGAAGTGCCCGAGACCGGTGAGACGACCGTGACCGCGGACAGCCCCGACAGTGTCAGCGTGACTGTCGACGCTGAGAACGTCGATGACGACCTCTCCCCGTTCCTGCTCATCCACGGCACCTTCGATGTCGATGAGATCGGCAATTCCGCCTACACCCTCAAGACCGTCGACGACGAGGACATCCCGGAGCTCGATCCGAAGGGCCCCGACGACGAAGCCCGCTGCACCGCCGATGATGCGCAGGACCGGATCGGGCTCGCCGCCAACGATCTCGCCGAGGATTCCAGTCGGCGCGAGGAGTTCCGCCAGCAGTGGGGCGGCTCTCCGAGAGTCTGGTGGGGCATCCAGAAGACGGCCATCAGCCTCGGCCAAGAGGGCGGGGTCGCCGGCGACTTCCTCACCGAGGCCTGCTCCGAATACCTCCAGTGACCGGATGAGGCGATCGCCGGCTGCACACGGACGTGGAACGATGACCATATGAGGATCGCCATCGTCGGAGCCGGAATCGGCGGGCTCTCGGCGGCCGTGGGTCTGCAGAGGGCCGGCGCCGAGGTGACCGTGTTCGAACGGGCACCCGAGCTTCGCGCCGGCGGTTCGGGACTGTCCCTGTTCGCCAACGGGCTCGCCGCTCTGCAATCACTGGGACTGCTCGACGACTTCGAAGCCGTGACCGACCGCGGGGTCGAGGGCTTCGCCTCAGGTCAGCGCCGGGCCGACGGGCGCTGGATCGCACAAGTGCCCGAGGACGCCGTCGGTTCGCTGCGCATCGTCGACCGCGCTGACCTGCACCGCATCCTGCTCGACGCGCTCCGACCGGACACGGTGCGCACCGACGCCGAGGTCGCCTCGGCCACCACCGAGGGGACCTTGACTCGCAGGGGTCGCGCAGCCTCGGCCGCGGACGAGGAGGGCTTCGACCTCGTCATCGGCGCCGACGGACTGCACAGTCGCGTGCGCCCCGTCATCGACGGAGGGCGAGCCGGACCGCGCTACGCCGGGTATTCCGCGTGGAGGGGCATCACCTCGGTGCCGGTGGATCTGTCGGGCGAGGCCGGGGAATCGGTCGGGCACGGCCGCCGCTTCGGCATCGCTCCGTTGGCCGATGGCCGCGTCTATTGGTTCGCCGTCGCCAACATGCCGCAGGATGCGGTCTTCGCCGATGAGAAGTCGACCGTCGAGCAGATGTTCACCGGGTGGCACTGCCCCATCGCCGAACTCATCGCCGCCACCGACGCCGAGGCGGTTCACCGGACACCGATCGCCGATCTCTCACACGCACTGCCCCGCTTCCACCGAGGTCGGGTCGTCCTCCTCGGCGACGCCGCCCATGCGATGACGCCGAATCTCGGGCAGGGAGGTGGGCAGGCGCTCGAGGACGCGGCGACTCTGACTGCCCTGCTGGCGCCGCTGCTCGGGCAGGCGGACCTGCCAGAGGGCCGCCCCGCTGGGAGGCGGGGCCGGACAGTTCCGGAGACCTTCTGGGTCTGCCTCGATCAGGCTCTGCGCCGATACGATGCCCTCCGCCGGCCGCGCAGTCAGTCCATTGCGAAGAAGTCCCGCCTGATGGGGCAGGTGTTCCAGCTCGGTTCGCCGCTGCTGGCCGGCATCCGCGACGCGGTCTTCTCCGCCGTTCCGGCCAGGCTCATCGCAGCGCAGGCGGCCAGGGTGCAGAACTGGTCGCCTCCTCGGTGAGGTGTGCGCAGGTCAGTCGTGCAGCGCCCGGTTGTAGGCGTCGACGACCGCGGGCAGGAAGAATCCCATGATCACGGCGATGGCGGTGACCAGGCAGGCCAGCCCCAGCCACAGGGACCCGCCGATGACGGAGAAGCCGAAGACGATGACGAGCAGTTCGAAGGCGATCGCGGCCGGTCGCGCCCACCGGTGCAGATGCCAGGCACCGCGCGCCGCGGCACCGACCCCGGCGGCGAAGATGAGGAACATCACGGCCAGCCCGAGCAGCGAGGAGACCAGCTCCCCGGTGCCGAAGGCGGTGATGACGAACGACACCGCCGCCCCCACCAGAGCCAGGGCCTGGATGCCGAGGACGATGACGACCAGCAGCATCGCCCTGGGGGCGGGCACCTCGGCCGCGTTCGCGTCCTCGGTCAAATGGTCACCCGGGCGAAGCCTGGAATGAGGATCTCGTCGAGCATGCGCTCCCGTGCGTCCAGGGGCAGGAAGGCGGCGGTGACCGCATTGACGGTGGCCCATTCGAGGTCCGTCTGCGTCCAGCCGGCCTCGTCGACGAGCAGACGCATCTCGCGTGTCATCGAGGTCCCCGACATCAGCCGATTGTCCGGATTGACGGTGACGGCGAAGCCGAGATCCTTCAGTCCCGTGATCGGGTGGGTGGCGATGGTGCCGCCGATGTCTGTCTGCAGGTTCGAGCTCGGGCACAGTTCGAGCGGGATCTGCTGGTCGAGGACCCAGGCGGCGAGGCTGCCGAGCTGGCCCTCCCCGTCGACGATGTCCATATCCTCGACGATGCGGGCGCCGTGGCCCAGGCGCTGGGCATGGCAGATCGTGATCGCCTCGTGGATGGATTCCTTGCCCGCGGCCTCGCCGGCATGGATCGTCACCGGCACATAGGCCTGGTGGAGGGCATTGAAGGCCGACAGGTGAGCCGACGGCGGGAAGCCGTTCTCGGGACCGGCGATGTCGAAGCCCACGACTCCGGATTCCGCGCCCTTCTCACGGTGGCGGACGGCCAATTCGGCGATCGCCAGCGAGTTGTCGGCCTGGCGCATCGCGGTGATGAGCTGGCCGACGCGGATGTACTTGCCTTCGGCCGCGGCCTCGCTGACTCCGGCCTCGAGCCCTTCCTGGACGGCTTCGACGGCCTCGTCGAGTTCGAGCCCGCCCTCGAGGTGCTGTTCGGGAGCCCAGCGGGTCTCCGCATAGAAGACGCCGTCGGCGACCTGGTCGAGCACCCATTCCTTGGCCACACGCCGCAGGCCCTCACGGTCCTGCATGAGCGCAACCGTGTGGGAGAAGGTCTCGAGGTAGCGGACGAGGTCGCCGGAGTTCGCCGATTCGGAGAACCAGCGGCGAAGCGACTCGGCGTCATCGGCCGGCAGGGTGTGGCCGATCCGGTCGGCCAGCTCGATCATCGTCTCGGGGCGCAGGCCACCGTCGAGGTGATCGTGGAGGGAGACTTTGGGCAGCTGCAGGATGGGGTCGTCGGAGGCGACGCCGGCGGGTACATTCATCACCGTCTCAGCTTATCCGATGACACCGCTGATCGGCTGTCGGCTGGCGGAGGAAATCGGTCCGAGGTCGCAATCGTCGGTCGACGAGCGCCCGTGCGGGTTCAGTCCTGTTCGGGGTCGATCTCTCCGCTCTTGATCCGCTCGCGCAGATCGGTGATGACGCGACCGGCGTCGGAGACGCGGGAGAGGAAGCCGTCCTCGGCGACGATCCGGACCCCGCCGTTGTCGATCGTGCCCTGATACCGGCGGTCGGTGACGCGGAAACCGCCGATCTCCTCGGGCTCGGACTCCGACTGCGGAGCCACCTCGTCGGGGTTCTTGCTCTGCGGCCAGTCCGGGAACATGGCCCGCAGCCCACGGCGGACGTTCGGTTCGACGGTCGCCACGATCGTCCTGCTGAAGCCCCCGGGCGTGCCGTACCAGATCAGCTTCGGCAGGTGCCGGCCCCCATCGTCGTCCTCGCTCTCTTCCGCGGAGGCGATCAGATGCTGCCGTTCCTCGTCCGCCGAGGCGACCACCCCCATCGCGGCAGCCGACCCGAAGGGCATGACGACGTCGACGTCGGAGTCGAAGGCCGCGGAGAAGTAGTCCTCCCCCGCAGCCCGGGTGTCATCGATCGTGCGGTTGACCGTCGAGGCGCTGCGGTGGGACTGCACTTCGTCGACGCCCTCGTCCCGTTCCTCGTTGTAGAGGTCGACCCCGGCGTCGAAGGCCGTGAGGATCTTCTCCGCCTGCGGGAAGCCGCGGGAGACGACGGCACCGACTTCTCCGGTCTCCGTGGCCGTGGCTGCGGTGTAGCCGGCGATGAAGGCCGGTGGGACGAGGTCGAAGCCGATGCTCAGCACGTTCTCCGGCAGATCCTGCGAACCGCTGGAGACGCCGAGGAACAGGTCGTCGGGATGTCCGGAGGCGAATTCGGCGAGTTCATCGGCGCCGCCGGGACCGATCACCGTCGTCAGGGCGCAGTCCTGCCCGTGCATCCGCTCCAGTGCCTCCGAGGTGGCCGAAGCGCCCGAGACGCGCTGGCTCGAGGTGCCGGAGAAGACGCCGGCGGCGCGGGCCAGTTCCGTCTCCTCGAGGGTCAGGGCCCCGGCCGAATGGTCGTCGAATCCGGCCGGAGCGGAGACGAGACAGCCCAGTCTCGATTCCTCGAGCGGTTCGAAGGCCGTCGCCGAACACGCACCGAGCGTCAGGGCACAGGCCGCACCAGCGGCCAGAAACGGGCTCCGAACTGTCTTCCTCATGGCTTCCAGGCTACCGGTACGGGCCCGCGGTGACCGTGGTCGTCAACGATCGCGTTCGAGGACCTTGACCGCTGTGGCGGTGAAGACGCGGGCGGCGATCTCCACGGCGCGTTCGTCGATGAGCAGATCGCCCTGGTGGATGTCGTAGGTGATGCCGCCGGGGGTGCGGGTGCCCAGGCGGATGAGGGCGCCGGGGCAGTGGGTGAGATACCAGGCGAAGTCCTCTCCGCCCATCGACTGCGGGGTCAGCTGGACGGCGTTCTCCCCGAGTTCACCGCGCACGGCGGATTCGATGAGCGTGACCTGGTCCTCCGTGTTGACCACCGGGGGGACGCCTCGGCGGTGTTCGAGGTCGACCTCGACCCCGTACGGGCCGGCGATGCGGTCGACGAGTTCGGGCAGCACCTCGGCGACCTGGTTCCACCCGTCGACGTCGAGGCAGCGCAGCGTGCCGCGCAGAATCCCCTCGCTGGGGACGACGTTGGCCGCGTGCCCGGCGCTGATCTCGCCCCAGACGAGCGAGATCGCATGACGGGGGTCGATGAGTCGGCCCAGGGTCGAGGGCAGATCGGTGGCGAGCTTGCCCAGGGCGTAGACGAGATCCTCGGTCAGATGCGGTCGGGAGGTGTGTCCGCCGTGGCCGGACAGGCGGATGATCACGGTGTCTCCGGCGGCGGTGATGGCGCCGATACGCGAGCCCACCTTGCCGATGTCGACGTTCGGGTCGCAGTGGACAGCGTAGACCTCGGGGACGTCGTCAAGCACGCCCTGGGAGATCACGCGCAGCGCTCCTCCGGGGGTGACCTCCTCACCGGGCTGGAAGATCAGGCGCACACGGCCGCCGAGTCCTCCGGGGCGTGATTCGTGGAGTCTCTGCAGGGCGATGCCGGCGCCGATCAGGGAGGTCAGGTGCACGTCGTGGCCGCAGGCGTGGGCGACTCCGGGCACGGTGGAGCGGAAGTCCTCGTCGATGAGGTCGTCGACGGGCAGGGCATCGATATCGGCGCGCAGCCCGAGGGCCAGAGGTCCATCGCCGACCTCGCACACGACCCCGGTGCCTTCGAGGCGCCGAGGCTGCAGGCCGGCGGCCTCGAGGCGGGCCACGATCTTGTCGGTGGTCTCGAACTCCTGGAAGGACAGTTCCGGATGGGCATGGATGTCGCGGCGGAAATCGATGAGCTCTGCACCGATCTCAGCGATAGTCGAGCTGATCACGTCGGGTCCTTCAGTGAGCGCAGGTCGGGGACGGGTGATGTCGAACATTGAGAGCAATGCTAGAGGCAGGCCCTGTCACAATTGTGCCGACTGCGACCAATTTCGACATACTGACCGCGATGCCGCGGTGACAGCTGTGCTTCGGGGGCGGCCCGGTGCGGGGTGATCGATCCGGTTCAGAGCAGCTCGTCGAGTCCGCGCTCCCCGGCCGCCGAGACCGCCTTCTTGACATCCTGCGCGTGCGAGCGGGAGGTGATGAGCAGGACGTCGTCGGTGTCGACGACCACGAGGTCGTCGAGGCCGACGATGGCCACGGTCCTGGGTCCTTCGGAGAAGACCACCCCCGAGGCGTCGACCTCCAGCAGGTCGGTGTTGCCGCCGATGGAGATCACCCCTCGCGGTTCGCCCGGCACCGGCTGACGCAGCCGCGCGACCGAATCGAAGTCGCCGACATCGTCCCATCCGAAGTCGCCGGGGATGACGATGACCCGACCGGCAGCGGCGGCGGGCTCGGCCACCACGTAGTCGATGGCTCGTTTCTCCAGCCCGGGCCACACCTCGTCGAGCACCTCGTCGTGGTCGGGGGTGTCCCAGGCCTCGGCGATGCGGCTGAGTCCGGCGAAGAGGGCCGGGTCCTCCTCGGCGAGGACCTCGAGCAGCGAGGCGGCCTTGGCGATGAACATGCCCGCGTTCCACCGGTAGCGTCCGGAGTTGACATATGTGCGGGCGGTGCTGGCCTCTGGCTTCTCCGCGAACGCCTGGGCCCGCCTGGCGGTCGGAGCTCCCCGCAGACCGAGCAGCTCACCGGTCTCGATGTAGCCGTAGGCGGTCGCAGGATGGCGGGGCATGATGCCGATGGTGACGATGTCGCCGGTCTCGGCGGCGGCGACGGCCTGATCGATGACGAGGCGGAACTCGTCGACGTTCGTGATCGAATGGTCGGCGGAGAAGGATCCGACGATCGCTTCGGGGTCCTCACGGGCGATGAGCATGGCGGCCAGGCCGATCGCCGCCGCGGAGTCCTTCGGTGAGGGTTCGGTGACGATCTTCGACCGCGGGATGTCCGGCAGCTGCTGGGCGACCTGCTCGAAATGGCTGCGTCCGGTCACGACCCAGACGTTGTCCTCACCGACCAGCGGGGCCACTCGGTCCCAGGTGGCCTGGATCAGGCTGCGCCCGAGGCCGAGCACGTCATGGAGGAACTTCGGCGTCGCTCGCCGCGACAGCGGCCACAGACGAGTTCCGGATCCGCCGGCGGGGATGATGGCGTGGAAGTGCGTGTTCACGGTTTCAGTGTCTCAGAGTCCGGGCAGCGCTTCACCGAGGTTGTCCGCCGTGTCGGATGCGGTCTGCCCCTGCCCGGAGGTGGGGACATCCTCAATCGTCGGGCCGCCATCGGCAGGACAGGTGGCTGCGCCGGGCGGCCCAGGTCAGCGCGGAGACCGCATGATTTAGAGAATGCGATTGTGATGTAAATGCGAATTCGTGAGACGTGGAATCCCAGTTTTGAGGGAATTGCCAGGGTTGAGGTGTGATCCGGCGCGCTCGGGGGTGTCTCGACTGGCACGGGAGCGGTGTTGAGCGTAGTTTCTAGACGTACACACCCGAATTATCAAGATGGAGGATGCTCCGTGGCCAAAGCGTCTACGGGCACTCTGTACCGAGGAAACGAAGGAATGTGGTCCTGGGTCGCGCATCGCGTCACAGGCGTCGGAATCTTCTTCTTCCTTCTGGTCCACGTGCTCGATACTGCCCTCGTCCGCGTCTCGCCCGAGGCCTATAACGCAGTGATCGGAACCTACAAGACACCGGTCATGGCATTCGGTGAGATCGCTCTCGTCGCCGCCATCGCATTCCATGCGTTCAACGGTCTTCGTGTCATTCTCGTCGACTTCTCGAAGAGCGGTCCGAGAAACCAGAAGAAGCTGTTCTGGGGAGTCATCGTTGTCTGGCTCATCATCATGATCGCCTTCATTCCCCGCCAGCTGATGCACACTTTCGGAGGCTGACATGAGCACAACATCCATTCCGGCTCCGCGGACCGGTTACTCCCGGCACAAGTCCACGCGTTCGAAGTTCGAGATGTTCGCATGGCTGTTCATGCGCGTCTCAGGCGTGATCCTCGTCATCCTCATCTTCGGCCACCTCTTCGTCAATCTGTGGGCCGGAGACGGCGTGCAGGCCATCGACTTCGGCTTCGTCGCGGGCAAGTGGGCCAGCCCGTTCTGGCAGATCTGGGATCTGCTCATGCTCTGGCTGGCGATGCTGCACGGCACCAACGGTCTGCGCACCATCATCATGGACTACTCCGAGAAGCCCAGCACTCGCATGGCCCTGCAGGTGATCCTCTACATCGCCTCGGTCATCGTCATCGTGCTCGGCACGCTCGTCATCTTCACGTTCGATCCCTGCCCGGCCGGAGCGGACCCCTCGGTCCTGGCTGAGTTCTGCAAGGCCTAAAGGAGAAATATGCAGGTACATCATTACGACGTCGTCATCGTCGGTGCCGGCGGCGCCGGCATGCGTGCGGCGATCGAGTCGGGCCAGCGTGCCCGCACCGCAGTGCTGACCAAGCTCTACCCCACCCGTTCGCACACCGGCGCAGCCCAGGGCGGCATGTGCGCAGCACTGGCGAACGTGGAAGAGGACAACTGGGAATGGCACACCTTCGACACCGTCAAGGGCGGTGACTACCTGGTCGACCAGGACGCCGCCGAGGTGATGGCCAAGGAAGCCATCGACGCCGTGCTCGACCTGGAGAAGATGGGGCTGCCGTTCAACCGCACCCCCGAGGGCAAGATCGACCAGCGCCGCTTCGGCGGCCACACTCGCGACCACGGCAAGTCCGCCGTCCGCCGCTCCTGCTATGCGGCCGACCGCACCGGTCACATGATCCTCCAGACCCTGTACCAGCAGTGCGTCAAGCACGGTGTGGAGTTCTACAACGAGTTCTACGTCCTCGACATCATCATGACCGAGGTCGACGGGGTCAAGCGTCCGGCAGGCGTCGTGTCCTACGAACTGGCCACCGGTGAGATCCACGTCTTCCAGGCCAAGTCGATCGTCTTCGCCACCGGAGGCGTGGGCAAGGTCTTCAAGACCACCTCGAATGCTCATACGCTGACCGGCGACGGCATGGCCGTGACCTACAACCGCGGCATCCCGCTGGAGGACATGGAGTTCTTCCAGTTCCACCCCACCGGCCTCGCCGGACTGGGCATTCTGCTGTCCGAGGCCGCCCGCGGTGAGGGCGGAATCCTCCGCAACTCCGAGGGTGAGCGCTTCATGGAGCGCTACGCCCCGACGATCAAGGACCTCGCCCCGCGTGACATCGTGGCCCGTTCGATGGCCAACGAGGTGCGCGAGGGCCGCGGCTGCGGACCGAACAAGGACTACGTCCTGCTCGACCTCACTCACCTCGAGCCCTCGCACATCGACGCAAAGCTGCCGGACATCACCGAGTTCGCCCGCACCTACCTCGGCGTGGAGCCCTACACCGAGCCGGTTCCGGTCTTCCCGACCGCGCACTACGCCATGGGCGGCATCCCGACGACCGTCAAGGCCGAGGTCCTCGCCGACAGCGATAACGTCATCCCCGGCCTCTACGCCGCCGGCGAATGCGCCTGTGTGTCCGTGCACGGTTCGAACCGTCTGGGCACGAACTCGCTTCTCGACATCAACGTCTTCGGCAAGCGCGCCGGCATCGCCGCTGCCGAATACGCGCAGAACGCCGAAGCCGTCGAGCTTCCGGAGAATCCGGAGACCGACGTCGTCGAGATGCTCGAGAAGATGCGGACCTCCGATGGAACCGAGCGCATCGGCGCCATCCGCAAGGATCTGCAGGAGCTCATGGATGCCAACGTGCAGGTGTTCCGCACCGACGAGACCCTGCGAGAAGCCCTCGACGAGATCGCCAAGCTGCGCGAACGCTACAACAACGTGGGCATCCAGGACCGCGGCAAGCGCTACAACCTCGATCTGCTCGAGGCCGTTGAGCTGGGCTTCCTGCTCGAACTCGCCGAGGTCATCTCGGTCGCGGCCATCCACCGGAAGGAATCGCGCGGAGGACACTTCCGCGAGGACTTCCCGGATCGTGACGACGAGAACTTCATGCACCACACGATGACCTACCTCGATCCCGAAGCGGAGACCGACGGCATCAAGGGCATGCGTCTTGAGACGAAGCCCGTCATCGTCACCCGTTACCAGCCGATGGAGCGTAAGTACTGATGAGCACCGATACAACACCCGCTGAGCCGGCGTCGAAGATCGATCTTCCCGATCACGTCGCGGGCGAGGCCGGATCGATTCCGACCTTCGACTGCACCTTCCTCATCGCACGGTTCGATCCCGAGAAGGACACGGAGCCGCACTGGGAGGAGTACAACATCACCATGCAGGGCACCGACCGTGTGCTCGATGCCCTGCACAAGATCAAGTGGGAGATCGACGGCTCGCTGTCCTTCCGCCGGTCCTGTGCCCATGGTGTGTGCGGTTCGGATGCCATGCGCATCAACGGCCGCAACCGTCTAGCCTGCAAGACCCTGCTGAAGGATCTCGACACGTCCAAGACGATCACCGTCGAGGCGATCAAGGGCCTGCCGCTCGAGAAGGACATGATCGTGGACATGGAGCCCTTCTTCCAGTCCTACCGCGAGATCATGCCGTTCCTCGTCACCTCCGGTCACGAGCCCACTCGCGAACGTCTGCAGTCGGCCGAACAGCGTCAGGCCTTCGACGACACCACGAAGTGCATCCTCTGCGCTGCCTGCACCTCGTCGTGCCCCGTGTTCTGGACCGACGGGCAGTACTTCGGTCCTGCCGCGATCGTCAATGCGCATCGTTTCATCTTCGATTCGCGTGATGAGGGCGGCGACATGCGTCTGGAGATCCTCAACGACAAGGAGGGCGTGTGGCGCTGCCGCACGACCTTCAACTGCACCGAGGCCTGCCCTCGCGGCATCGAGGTCACCAAGGCCATCGCCGAGGTCAAACAGGCGATCCTGCAGCGCGCTTTCTGATCCATGTGATCGGGCCCTGAGCCGCCTCCTCCGGGAGGACCGGATGCAGGCATCAGGCCCACAGAGGCGGCCGTGCACTTTCGAGTGCACGGCCGCTTCCGTATGCGGCGCCGCCTCGGTGAGGGAAACCTGAGGACCGACGAGTCGACACGAAAGTAGACTGAAGCGCATGCGTTCCACCCGCTCCGATGCTTCCTCACTCATCGCGCCCGTCCTCGGCGCCGTCCTCACTCTCGTCCTCGTCGCCGCTCAGCTGGTCCTCTCCCCCACCGCCTCGTGGGCGACGACCCCGGCGGATGAGAAGACCGCGGAGGCCTACGTCTCACCGGACGACCTCGGCGATGGTGCGAAGCCGCCGGCACCGGTGGGACCATCGTGGCTGGTCGGCGACCTCGATTCGGGTGATCTGCACGCAGCGGAGAACATCGACGAGCGTCATGCCCCGGCCTCGACGATCAAACTGCTCACCGCTCTCGCCCTCGTCGATGTGCTCGATGACAGGAAGAAGAAGATCGAGGCCGAATACGAGGACATGGAGATCGACGGAACGAAGGTCGGCCTCATGCAGGAGAACGAGTACACGATCGACCTCCTCTTCCATGCGATGCTCATGTCCAGCGCCAATGATGCGGCCCACGCCCTCGGACGGGCCGCCGGCGGTCAGGACAAGGCCGTGAAGCTGATGAACGCGAAGGCCGAGGAACTGGGCATGACGGACACGCACGCGGTCAACACCTCCGGCCTCGATGCGAAGGGCCAGTACACGACGGCGGCGGATCTGATGAAGCTGGCGTGGGCAGTATGCGAGAACGACTATCTCATGAAGGTCATCGGGACGGAGACCTATCAGTTCCCGGGCGGCAAGAACCCGCAGACGAAGGAGAAGTTCTCCGGCTACGAGATCCAGAACCACACGAAGATCGTCGGCCAGGTCGACGGAGGTCTCGGTCTGAAGAACGGCTACACCCGCGCGGCGAAGGGCTCTTATGTGGCCGTGGCGAAGCGGGACGGACAGCGCGTGGTGGCCACGATGCTCGGCGTCGACAACAGCTCCAGGCAGGCGGCCGTCGATCTGCTCGAATGGGACTTCGCGCAGAAGGATCCGAAATCCCTGCAGACCGTCCCGGTCGGGCTCCAAGCCACCGCCGAGGAGGACCCCACCGCCTCGGGCAGCTCGAGTGATGCCGGCGGTGCCGTCGAGGACGCGACGCCTGCGGTCACCGCCGAGGAGTCGGGCGGCACGGAGACGTCCTCGCTGCCGGCCCGGTCGCTGGCCGCGGCCCTCGACAACCCCCTGGCTCTGGGGCTTCTGGCCGCCGGTATCGTCCTGCTGGTCCTCACGGCCGTGTTCTGGGCGCGCCTGCGTCGACGTATGGGTCGGTGAGACCGCCGGACCGTCCAGGACGCGGCCACGCCGATTGAGTACGACGGAGCAACCGGCTGGGACTGCTGGGCCCGCTGCGACAGCAGGACCTGCGCCGAGGCGGCCGTTGAGTCGGTTCAGCTCCGTCCCGACATCTCGCAGGTCCAGCCCTCCGGGATGTTCGGATCGGCCAAGGTGGTCAGGATCTCCTCCCCGAGGTCATCGGTGAGCAGATCGTCGCCGGGAAGTGGAGAACCTCTTCGACATAGATGTGGTGGCGCAGGCCTGCAGCTCCCGTCGCGAAGGCCGCGGTGTCGATCGGTCCGTCCTCCCGCAGAGATTTCGCGA
>DWZN01000045.1 GCA_019117545.1 Candidatus Brevibacterium intestinavium | reverse complement strand
GCCTGCTGATTCGCTCATGCACACGAGGATAGCTGAGCGCCTTCAGCACCCTGATCAGGCTTGGGACGACGAGGTGCCGCTCGCCTTACTCGCCACCAGAACCCGGGAGGGGGTCGGGAAACCGCGGTGGCACCTCGGCAGTGTGGCCCAGGAAAAGCAACAGCGCCGCAGCAAAAGCTACGGCGCTGATAGGAAAAGTTCAGATCAGAGAACTTCGACCGATTCGATGATGACGTCTTCGATCGGACGGTCCATGGCGCCGGTGGGCGAGGCTTCGATCTTTTCGACAACCGCGAGGGACTCAGCATCGGCAACTTCACCGAAGATGGTGTGCTTGCCGTTGAGCCACGGGGTTTCGGCGGTAGTGATGAAGAACTGCGAGCCGTTGGTGCCGCGGCCGCCGCGGGTGCCGGCGTTCGCCATGGCCAGGAGGCCCTTCTTGGTGAACTGCAGTTCGGGGTGGATTTCGTCGTCGAACATGTAGCCCGGGCCGCCGGTGCCGGTGCCGACGGGGCAGCCGCCCTGGATCATGAAGTTCGAGATGATGCGGTGGAAGCCGAGCCCGTCGTAGAAGGGACGCTTGGTCGGCTCGCCGGTCGACGGGTCCGTGAATTCGCGCTCGCCCTGGGCCAGCTCGACGAAGTTGGCCACGGTCTTCGGGGCGTGGTTGCCGAAGAGGTTGATGGTGATGTCACCGTGGTTGGTGTGCAGGACTGCTGTGTGCGTAGAGACTGTAGTCATAGGCTCATTCTTCCACGCCGAGACGGCGAATGCAGTTTCGCACGGGCCCGGACCCGAGTCTGTCAGGCTATCCGCAGACAATTCGATGACGACCGCCTCCCCTGCGCTTGCCCCGAGGCCGTAGACTGGACACGATCACTTGACCACCGAAATCTAAGGATTGGGAATGTTCATGTCGAAGAACCCAACTCGAGATCAGCTCACTTCGAAGCTCGATTCCGCGAAGCAGACGTCGCTCCGAGTCCTGGCCGATGCCAGCGAGACCGCGGCGCCCAAGCTGCGCGAGGCTGCGGACAGGGCACGCCCTCAGGTCGAGGCGCTGGCCGGCAAGGCCGAAGAGTTCGCTGAGAAGGCTCGTCCCCAGGTCGAGGCTCTGGCCGATCGCGCCAATGATCAGGTCCATGAGTGGGCCGACAAGCTCGAGGCCTACCGTCCCGAGGCGACCGAGCGCGCCGGCAAGTTCGCATCGAACGCCGCGACCTCCCTGTCCACGGTCGAGACCCCGAAGCTCATCGACGATCTCGCCGTCCGTCTCACCGGCGACAAGAAGGCGATGAAGAAGGCCCGCAAGGCTCTCGCCAGCGCCGGGAAGAAGATCGAGAAGGATACCGCTCGCAAGTCCGGTCGCGGCAAGACCGCGCTCGTGTGGACGCTGGTCATCGGATCGGCCGCCGGAGTCGGCTACTACGTGTGGAAGAAGGCGCAGCCGGTCGAGGATCCCTGGTCGACCCCGCTGCCGAACAACCGTCCGGCCGATGCCCGGCCCGTCGGTTCCACCCCGGCCTCGCGTCAGTCCACCGCACCCCAGGTCTCGCAGACCGCGGTGCCCGAGTCCAAGTCCGAGGACGAGACCCCGGCTCCGAAGACAGCCGTCAAGCCCGCCGAGGCTCAGGCCGGACAGGCCGACGACGCCAAGCACTGAGCGAACCCATCATCCTGCGCCGAGGCGGCCCACCGAAAGGGTGGGCCGCCTCGGCGCTTCTGTGCCCGGAATCCGATCGCGTGCTCGGAACCTAATCGTCTGCGTCGAGGATCTCGCGGGCGCCGGCTCCCCCGCGGCGGAAGCGACCGGCTCGGCGGGCGGCCAGCAGTCCCGTGATCGCAAAGGAGGCCGTGGCCGCGAACACGAGCAGCAGCGGTGCCGTCCACCCGGAGGTGGCGGTGTTGAGCCAGCCGGCGAACGGCGGGGCCAGGGTGGCGGCCAGATAGCCGCCGCCCTGCACTCTCGCCGAGGCGGAAGCGGTCTGGGCGTCGCTGCCGGCGGTGCGGGCGATGATCGAGAAGATCGCAGTGAAGCCGCCGCCCTGGGCGATGCCGCCGGTGATCGCCCACAGCCCATAGGCTCCCGGGGCCAGAAGCAGCCCCACCGGCAGGGACAGCCAGAGGAGCGCGACGATCGCCACGGGCGTCCAGGCCTTCGATCGCGCGGCCAGCAGCGGCACACCGAAGGCGCCGAGGAGCGCCGAGATCTGGAACAGGGAGGCCGTGGCCCCTGCCGAGGCCGAGGCCAGCCCGATCGTGTCGGCGAGGTAGCTCGGCAGCCACGTGGTCGTCACATAGTAGGCGATCGACTGCCCCGAGAACGTGACGACGAGCAGGGCGATGATGCCCCGGAAGGCCGCCGGCGCCTGGCTCCAGGGCTGCTCGGCCTCGGGCTCAGACGATGCCTCGGGGCCAGATGATGCCTCGGATGCCTCCTCGGCGCCTTGGACGGCCGCACCCTCCCGGCGCACACGGAAGCGGATGAGCACGATCCAGAAGCCGAGGCCGATGAGGGCGAGGACACCCCAGGTCACCAGCGCCCAGCGCCAGCCGAGGGCCGCGGCCAGGGGTCCGGTGCCGATCAGGGTGGCCATCGACCCGATGTTCATCATCGCCGAGTACAGCCCGGTGACCATCGACACCTGTTCCCAGGGGACCTCACGGCGGATGATCACGGGCACGACGATATTGCCCAGCGTGATCGCCAGACCGATGATGCCCGTGCCCACGAGCACCAGCCAGGGCGGGCCGGCCGATCGCAGCACGGTTCCGGCCAGCACCCCCGACAGGCAGGCCAGCACCGTGGCCTCGGCGCCGAGGCGGGTGATGAAGCGACCGGCCACGGGGGTGGCGAGCGCGAAGAGGAACACCGGCAGTCCGGTGAGCAGGCCGAGTCCGGCGGAGCTGAAGCCCGTTCCCTCCTGGATCCGCGGCAGGATCGCGGTCGGCGCGATGATCGGGGCGCGCAGATTGAGTGCGAGGACGACGATGCCCAGAACGATCCAGGGCAGCATCCTCCGGGTGTGGGAGGAGATGCTCACATCCGTTCGGGGACGCGGATGCCGAGCACCCCGAGGCCGGTCTCGAGGACCTCGAGCACGATCGCCGACAGGCGCAGGCGGGAGTTCCGCAGCTGCGTGTCGGCGATGAGCACCGGGCACTGCTCATAGAACGAGGTGAAGGCCTGCGCGAGATCGAACAGGTAGGTGCACAGACGGTGCGGCTGGGAGCCGGCGGCCACCTCGGCGAGGACATCGGCGAACCCGAGGATCGACAGCGCGAGCTCGCGTTCGGCCGGCTGATCGAGGCTGATCGTCGCGGTTGCCAGCTCTGCGGCGCTGACGCCCTCGGCCTCGGCCTTGCGGCCGATGGAGCGGATGCGGGCGCCGGCGTACTGCAGGTAGGGGGCCGTGTTGCCGAAGGGGGCGAGCATCCGGTCGAGGTCGAAGGTGTAGGAGGTGTCGTGGGCGACGGAGAGATCGGCGTACTTGACCGCACCGATGCCGACGATGCGCGCGACCTCCTCGGCCTCCTCGGCGCTGAAGTCCGCGCTCGATTCCGCCAGCGTCGTCTTCGCCCGGGCCACGGCCTCCTCGAGGAGTTCGGCCAGACGCAGCGGGGCCCCGGAGCGGGTGCGCAGGATCTTGCCGTCGGAGCCGAGCACATTGCCGATCTTCACATGTTCGGCGCTGACGCCCTCGGGCAGCCAGCCGGCTTCGCGGGCGACGGTGAAGACCATCTCGAAGTGCATGGCCTGCGGAGTGCCGACGACGTAGAGGGCTCGGTCGACGCCGAGCCCCAACGCCCGGTTGCGGATGGCGGCGAGGTCGGTCGTGGCATAGCCGTAGCCGCCGTCGGATTTGCGGATGATCAGCGGCAGGGGTTCGCCCTCGCGTCCGGTGAAGCCTTCGGGGAACACGCACAGGGCGCCGTCCGAGATGCGGGCCAGTCCCTTGGCCTCGAGTTCGTCGCAGACCTCGGCGAGGACGTCGTTGTACGTGCTCTCACCTGCCAGGTCGGCATCACGCAGGGTGACGTCGAGGAGGGAGTAGATGCGGTTGAAGTAGGCGCGGGAGTATCCGACGAGCGTCGTCCACAGCTCAAGGGTCTGCTCGTCGCCGCCCTGGAGGCTGACGACGCGGGCGCGGGCGCGGGTGGCGAAGGCCTCGTCCGAGTCGAACTTCGCCCGGGCCGCCTGGTAGAAGGCGTTCGGGTTCTCGGACACCTCGGCCGCGGCGGCGGAGTCGACGCCGACATCGAGGAGATGTTCGATGAGCATGCCGAAGGGGGTGCCCCAGTCACCGATGTGGTTCTGGCGGATGACCGTGTTGCCGAGGAATTCGTGGGTGCGGGCCAGGGCGTCGCCGACGACGGTGGTGCGCAGGTGGCCGACGTGCATCTCCTTGGCCACGTTCGGCGCCGAGTAGTCGATGGCCACCGTCTGTGACCCGGCGTCCTCGGGAGGTGCCGTCGCGTCTCCGGCTTCGAGGGTGCGGGCGAGGAATCCGGGCGTGAACTTCAGGTTGATGAACCCGGGCCCGGAGATCTCCGGCGGCTCGCACATATCGGTCAGGTCGAGGTTGTCGACGATCTTCGCGGCGATATCGCGCGGCTTCGACTTCAGCTCCTTGGCCAGCGGCAGGGCCACATTGGCCTGGAAGTCCGCGAACTGGCTGCTCCTGATCACCGGGTCGCGCCGGGCGAAGTCCTCACCGAAGGCGTGAGTGAGGGCGGCGGCGAAACGAGCGCTGAGCAGTGAAGTCAAAGATGGCATGGGCCCATTCTATTGCCGCGTGCAAGTTGCCTGGGCATCGGTTCCGGGCTCCTGTGCCGCCGCATGATTGCTTGTAATGTGTCTCACGTGACTTATCTGCGCTATCCCCACGTCCATGCTGATCTCATCACCTTCACCGCAGACGACGATGTCTGGCTGGTCCCTTCCTCGGGAGGCCGTGCCTGGCGACTGACCTCGGACCATGTGCCGGTCCGCTCCCCGCGGTTCTCGCCGGACGGGACGCAGGTGGCGTTCGTGTCCTTCCGCACGGGGCAGCCCGAGCTGATGGTCGCCGAGGTGGCCACCGGTGCCCTGCGCCGGCTGACCTGGTTGGGTTCGACGACCATGACGATGCTCGGCTGGCAGGACTCGTCCCATGTCCTCGTGGCCTCGAACGCCGGTGAGTTCGAGGTCCGCAACCAGGTCGTCAAGGCTGTGGGCCTCGACGGAGACGTCGAGCGGCTCCGGTTCGGACGCGCCTCGGGTCTGGCCAGGCACCATTCGGGGGTGACCGCACTGACGACGCCGTTCTCCCGCCCGCCGGCGCACTGGAAGCGCTACCGCGGAGGCACCGCGCCGAGGCTGTGGCTCGACCGCGCCGGTGCCGACGATGGAACCGGGGCGCAGTGGCAGCGGGTGCTGCGCGAGGAGACGGCGCCGCTGACCGATCCGCTGTGGGTCGGCGATTCGCTCGTCTTCACCTCGGACCGGGCCGCGAGCTTCCCGCATCATGCCGAGCAGCAGGCGAACCTGTGGATCATCGACGGTCTGGCGACCTCCGAGGGCTTCGAACCCCGACGACTGACCGATCAGGGCGAGGCCGAGGGCTATGTCCGCGACGCCACCACCGACGGCACCCGCATCGTGTGGCATTCCCACGGTGAGATCAAGGTCCTCGACAGCCTCGACGCGCAGGTGCGCACCCTCGAGGTGACTCTGCCGGGCACGCAGGTGCAGCCGCTGAGTCTCGATCCGACGACCGGGATCAACCGCATCAGCCCTGATCGCGACGGCAACGCCTCGGTGGTCGAGTGGCGCGGGAAGACCTTCTGGCTGGCCCACCGCGAGGGCCCGGCCCGGGCCCTGTGCGCCGACTCGTCGATCCGCACCCGTGAACCGGTCGTCCTCGGAGCCACCGGGCAGGCCGCCTTCATCACCGATGTCGAGGGCGAGGACGCGATCGAGGTCGCGTCCCTGGCCGGGGACAGGCCGCCTCGGCGGATCGGGGCCGGGGCACTCGGCCGGGTCCTCGACCTGCGGGCGGACCCGGCGGGGAAGATGCTGGCCACGATCTCCCACGACGGGTCGATCAGGCTCGTCGAGGTCGGCAACGGCCGCACCCGGCTGGTCGGCCATTCGGGCTTCGGCGAGGCGCGTCACCCGCGGTTCTCCCCCGATGGGCGGTACCTCGTGTGGTCGCAGCCGACGCAGGGTGAGGAGCTGCTGGCTCAGCTGATGGTCGTCGATGTGAAGTCCGACAGGCAGGCCCAGCCGGTCACGACCGGCAAGTACAACGACTTCTGCCCGACGTTCACCCGCGACGGGAAGTACATCGCCTTCCTCTCCGACCGCACCTTCGACCCGGCCTACAACCAGCATGCGTTCGATCTGTCCTTCAACGGCGTCACCCGGCCCTGGCTGCTGCCGCTGACCGCCGACGAGCCCGCTCCCTTCGGCCCGAGCGCCACCGGCTGGGCGATCAGCGAGGCCGCCGAGGATCCGAAGTCCGAGCGGACGCGGGGTGAGAAGCCCGCGACCACCGCCGAGATCGAGTTCGACGGGGCCGAGGAGCGGATCGTGCCCTTCCCGGTCTCCTCGGGTGTCTTCCGCGATCTCGAGGCCGTCGAGGCCGGGCTGCTCTGGATGCGCGCGGGAGATGCCGAGGGCGGAGAGCTCGGTTCCAAGCATGCCGGCGATACCGGGGACAAACCCGCCGAGGTGATCCAGTTCTTCGACTTCGCCAAGCGCAAGCTCACCACAGTCGTCGAATCCGCCGATGACTACGAGGTCTCCGGCAACGGCAAGCACATCGTCGTGCGCAACGAGGGTGAGATCACCGTGGTCCCGGCCAACCGGAAGGTCGAGGCCGATGACGACGACAGCGT
The DNA here is from genome assembly GCA_019117545.1 of Candidatus Brevibacterium intestinavium. Taxonomy (GTDB): domain Bacteria; phylum Actinomycetota; class Actinomycetes; order Actinomycetales; family Brevibacteriaceae; genus Brevibacterium; species Brevibacterium intestinavium. Next base: position 35,248 of record DWZN01000045.1, on the reverse strand, counting down.
CTCCGTCGATGTGACCCGTCTGCGCTTCGAACTCGACCGGCGGGCGGAATGGCTGCAGATGTTCGAGGAGAACGCCCGGATCATGCGCGACCACTACTGGCGTGAGGACATGAACGGGGTGAACTGGGAGTCCGTGACCCTGCGCTGGCGGTCCGTGGCCGCGAAGGCGCTGACCCACGATGACCTCGTCGACATCCTGTGGGAGACGGTGGGCGAGCTCAACACCTCGCATGCCTATGTCATTCCGTCCACCGGCCCGGGTGATCAGTCGAAGAAGCTCGGCTTCCTCGGCGCGGATCTGGCCAAGACCGCGCAGGGGTGGACGATCACCCGCATCCTGCCCGGTGAGAGCAGCGACCCGGATGCCAGGTCGCCGCTGCGGCAGGCCGGGGTCGGTGCGCAGGCCGGCGATGTCATCGTCGCCGTGAATGGCCAGCCCGTCGATGCGGCGGTCGGACCGGCCGCCCAGCTGCAGGGGGCGGCGGACACGATCGTCGAGCTCACCCTGCGCCGCGGCCGCCGCAAGGACCGCACGGTCGCCGTCATCCCCCTGGCCAGCGAGGAGACGCTGCGCTACCAGGACTGGGTGCGATCACGGCGGGAGTACGTGGCCGAGAAGTCGGAGGGACGCATCGGCTACGTCCACATTCCCGATATGGCCTCCTCGGGCTGGGCACAGCTGCACCGCGACCTGCGTCAGGCGATGGGCTGCGAAGGCGTCATCGCCGATGTCCGGTTCAATCGGGGTGGGCACACGAGTGCGCTCGTGGCCGAGCGCTTCGCCGATCGGGTCGTCGGCTGGAACTCCGCCCGCAGCTACGACCGGATGATCCCCGATCCGGAGGACGCACCGCGCGGGCCAGTGGCCTTCGTGGCCAATGAGTTCTCCGGCTCCGACGGCGACATCATCAACGCCCGCGTCCAGGCCAAGGGGATCGGCCCGGTCATCGGCGTGCGCACCTGGGGCGGTGTCGTCGGCATCGACGGCCGCTACGAACTCATCGACGGCACCGAGGTCACCCAGCCCCGCTATGCATTCTGGCTCGAGGGCAAGGACTGGGGCGTGGAGAACTTCGGTGTCGAGCCCGATATCGAGGTCGAGCACGCTCCCGGGCAGCTCTTCGCCGAGGACGATCCGCAGCTCGATCGCGCCATCGCCGAGGTGTTCGCCCGTCTGGAGGCCAGTCCCGCCGCCCAGCCGCCGCAGTTCCCGCCTCCGCGAGTGCGATCGCTGAAGAGTCAGGAACCGCCGACGGAGGGATGAAACACCTGCACAGGGCTGAGGTTCACCTCGGCACGAGTGCCCACATCGCGAAGGCGAGCAGCACGAAGCCCGAGATCACTCCGCTGATCACCGGGATGAACGCCGGTGCCGCGGCGAAGAAGGCGATGAAACCGCCGATCCCGCAGAGTGTGACGACGGTGGCGAGCACGTGGAAGCGGTCGAGCCCGAATACCCTGCCGAGGGCGTAGAAGTGCGTGCCGACGACCACGGCCACCCAGGCCACCCCGAGCTCGGGGTGGCCGAGGGCCGAGAGCAGGCGTGCACCCGCGAAGAGGGCGATCGCCTCGATGGCGACGATGATCCAGTAGGCGCGACCGAACGGGGGCTGCCTTCGGTCGCGCTCGGCTGTTCTGACCGGCTGAGGTTCCTCGGCAGCGGCGACTCTGCGCTGCTGCATGAGGCCCCGCACGGCGAAGACCGCGATTCCTGCGAACGTGACGATGCCGAGGACGAGGACGACCGTGCGGCCCAGTGAGGAGAACTGCGTGCTGTTGATGATGAGGAACAGCAGCCCGAAGCCGGCGCCGATGAGCGCCCCGATCTCCGCCCCTTCGGCCGGCTGCTGTCGTGTCGGTCGCGGCGCGGATGGTTCCGGTTCTTCTGTGGTCATCGTTGTCCGTTCCTGATCATCGTCCGTTCCGGGCAGGGTTCGATGTGGCGCTGGTCGACGACTTCATTGTTGCACCGTCGTGCTGACGAACCCCAGCTCGGCGCCCGACCCGGACCGCCGGATCAGAACGGTGGTGGTTTGCCGGAGTCCCAGTCGATCGTGCCGACGTGCCTGCCCGACCAGGGGTCGATCGATTGCCCCGGCAGACCCGATCGGTTGGGCCCGCCCGCCTGCGCTGATCGACGACCCCGACGCCCGGACTGCTCCCCCGGTTTCGTTCGCCCTCCCGGGCGGTTCGGGCGCGGACGATTGCGGCCGGTGGGCGTGTTGTCGGGCCGGCTGGGTGGTTCGGGCGGGTGGTTCTCGGGCTTCCGGACAGCATCCGGCGGAGGACCGAGGTCCTCGAAGAGTTCGGCGTGCCGTGCGTTGATCGGATTGTCCGGCGGCAACACCTCGGTGGTCACATCATGGGAGAAGGCATACTCCACCGACCCGCCCGAGGTCTTCCGGACACTGAACTTCCGGTCCGTTTTCGCCTGGTGGTGTGGTCGGCACAGATTGTGCGTGTTCTCGAATGTGGTCTGCCCGCCGGCTGCCGGGCGATCATGGTCGAAGGGGATGATGTGGTCGACTTCGGCTTTTTCCGCACTGCGCGTGCAGCCGGGCATCGTGCATGCCTGCCACTTGGCCGTCAACGGCAGTCGCACATCTGCGGGGATGCGGTAGCTCCGGGCCCGCGCGTCCAGCGGAGTGCCGGTGACGGGGTCCGTCATGATCCGCACCCAGGTCGAGCACTCTCCGGCGATCGAGCGGGCGACGGTGGCCGGGATCGGTGCACCGTCGGAGAAGATTCCGGGCAGATGCGACTGACCGGCCAGGGTCAGGAAGGGGACCGTGACCAGCATCTTCGCCTGTTCGCGGATCCACTGCCCGTGGGTGGGCATGACGAGTCTGATGACCGTCGAGGTCTCCTCGCCGGCTTCTGCCTGCGCGGCGGTCGCCGCATCATTGACGATGTTGACGATTCGGGCCGCGGTCGGGACTCCCTGGTCGGGCAGCTTCACGGGGATCTCCTTGGCCGAAGGGGTCCCGCTCCCCTGCGCGGTGACCTCGACGGTCAGCTGCGGCGTCACCCGTGTCGCGATGTCGAACATCAGCGAGTTGATGCCGCCCAACTCGCTGACGTCGACATCACCGGGGTCTGTGGCGGTCAGAGAAGCGAAGTTCCCGTGACTGATCGCCCGGGCGAAGGCCTCGAGGCGCTGATGGAAGGCTTTGAGCTCTGCGGCCGGGCCGGTGAAAGTCACCGAGGCAGTCCCGTCGTCATAGGTGGTGATCGACACCCGGCGGCGCTTCGACGCCAGAGCGGACCGATCGTCCTCGTCCTGCAGGGATGCGGCCTTCATGGCCAAGGACTTCTTGAAGGTGTCGATCGTGACATCGGCTCGGCGCCGTCCCAGGTACTTGTCGAGTTCGGGCAGCTCCTCGAAGGGGAGGTCCTTGGCCACCCTGGCTGCGGCGTGCACGTGTTCGATGGTGAATTCCTGGGCCTCGCAGCGCGCGAAGAACTGCGGCAGACCGTGCACGAGCGTGACGGCGATGATGATTCGGCTGAACGTACGGGTCGATGTCGAACCCAGAACTGTCGCCAGTTCGGCCACGTCCTCGGTCCGGGCCAGTTCGTGCACCCACGTGTCGAAGGTGCGCCCGAGGCGGAAGCGAGGAAAATCCGGCAGCGCTGCGAAGACCGCCTGCAGTGCGGCCTCGGTGCCGGGCTCGCCTGCCTCACCGGGCGCGGCGGACTCCTCGCTGCGGACCGGGGCTCCGCGCTGAGCCGTTCCGGCCTTTGCCGCCACAGCGGCTTCGTCGGCGGCGAGGAAGCGGTCGACGGTAGCGGCGAATGTGGCGTGCTGGTGGGCATCGCGACCGGAGGTCGAGCCGCCGTTGAGCTGCTCCACCACCTCGGCGAGGAAGGCCTTCGCGATGCTCTTGAGTTCGGCCAGCTGGACGGTCGTGCTCAGACTGAGCACCTTCGCCACCGAAGCCATGGGGGAACCGGGATCGATCGAGAGTCTCCTCGGCGAGTCGGGACCGATGCTCGACGGGCGCTGCACATAGCCGAACTGACCGGTGTCGAACGCCGGCTCGGAGGAAGAGGAGGAGGAATCGGACGCATCCGAGGCAGGGTCGAATTCATCGTCGTCGTTCGGATTCTGCTGATCCTTCACCGGTCCCACTGCCCTTCACGTCACTGTGAGTGCTTTCTCCTATTTTATTTCACATCGGCATTCATCGTCAATAGCTTTTCGGGACTGAATCGAACAATTTTGACTTTGGCAGGACTCCGCTGACCGGTTTCCGAGCGACTGGCGTACCGAAAACACCCTCCCGATCCGTTCTTCCGCCCTGGCTCGACCGACCCCTTGACCAGGCACAGACACAGACAAGCCAGGCACAGACACCGAAGGACGGACGGGGTCACAGACCTGCAGACAGAGTCATACACTGAAGGAAAAGCGAGCGAAGGGAGCAGTTCGAGGATGTCCGAGAAGAAGTCCACCGCACGGCATGTCACTGTCCGCCGCATCTACGACGAGGCGCAGAAGTCCGACGGGACCCGGATCCTCGTCGATAGGGTCTGGCCGCGTGGGGTGAGCAAGGACAAGGCCGAACTCGACGACTGGTTCAAGGCCGTCGCACCCTCGAGTGAACTGCGGAAATGGTATTCGCACGATCCCGAGAAGTTCGACGAGTTCTCGCGCCGCTATCGCAAGGAGCTCGAGGACGATGACGCCGCCGAGGCACTCGACGAGCTCCGCGACTATGCGAAGAAGGGCACGCTGACCCTGCTCACCGCCTCGAAGCGCGACGACATCAGCCAGGCCACGGTGCTGGCCGAGATCCTCAACGGCAGTGACACCAAGAGTGGCACCAAGACCAGCACAGACACCGAGAAGACAGGCAAGAGCAAGGACTCCGAGAGCGAGGACGACAGATGAGCGAGATCACCCCCGACACCCGCGATTGGGCCGATGTTCTCGAGGGCGGCTGCCCGGACTGCGGTTTCACCGGCACCGAGGACGTCACCGCTGTGCCCGCCACCATCACCGAGGCGGCCGAAACCTGGCAGAAGGTCCTGACCAGGGACGATGCCAGCACCCGACGGACGCCGGGCCGCTGGTCGGACCTCGAGTACGCCGCCCACATGCGCGATGTCCTCGATCTCTTCCGCCGTCGCACCGAACTCATGCTCACCGAGACCGATCCGACGCTGGACAACTTCGATGGGGACGCCGTCGCCATCGCCTCCGACTACGAACATCAGAACCCCGCCGAGGTGGCCCGCGCCCTCCGTGCCGCCGCCGAGGCCTACGCCGGCCGCCTGTCCCAGGTCACCGGCGACGAGTGGAACCGTCGCGGCTACCGCTCCGACGGTCGGGAATTCACCGTCGCCTCTCTGACGCGGTACGGACTGCACGAAGTCCGGCACCACCTCGGCGACGTCGGGGCCTGAGCGATGTCACTCGAGTGGGAGCAGATCATCATCGATTCGCCCGATCCGCTCAGGCTCGGCCGCTGGTGGGCGCGGGCGCTGGACTGGGTGATCGTCGATGAGAACGATACGGAGATCGAGATCCGAGCCTCGGCCGACCGTCTGCCCGGCATCCTCATCGGCGTCGATCGGGAAGAGAAGGTCGTGAAGAATCGTCTCCACCTCGACTTCCGACCCGACGATCAGGCCGCCGAGGTGGCCCGCTTCCTCGAACCCGGGGCACGACACGTCGATGTGGGACAGACCGGGGACGAACCCTGGGTCGTCCTCGCCGATCCCGAGGGCAACGAATTCTGCATCCTCTCCTCGGCCGCCGACTGAGCCTGCGGACCGGCCGCCGACTGAGCCTGCGGACCGCCGGTGTCCGAACCATCGGACCGGCTGCGCGCGTCCCAGGGGTGGACACGAGTGTTGCGGAATGGCCGGAGACGATAGTTTGTTACAGGGCACAGATCGTCAATCCGTGAAAGGACGTTCCATGAGCAAGTTCGCTGTCACCAATGCCAACACCGGTGAGGTCGAGGAGGAGTTCGCCTCCGTTCCCGTCGAGGAGATTCCCGCGTACATCGACCGCGCCCATGAGGCGTTCCTGTCGTGGAAGGAGACGCCGCTGCACGAACGCGCGGCGATCCTGCGCAAGTTCGCCGACCTCGTCGACGCGAATGCCGATGAGATGACCGACATCATCGGTCGCGAGATGGGCAAGGTGAAGAAGCAGGGGTACGCCGAGGTGGACAAGGTCGCCCGCACGGCGCGCTGGATGGCCGACAATGCCGCGGCGAACCTGGCACCGACGCAGCTCGAAGCCGCCGGAGCCGCCAGCAGCTATGTCGAGCATCAGCCCCTGGGTGTGCTGCTGGGCATCATGCCGTGGAACTTCCCCTACAACCAGATCGCACGCTTCGCGCTGCCCAACCTCATGGTCGGCAACCCGATCATCATGAAGCAGGCCTCGATCTGCCCGAAGTCCTCCCAGTACTTCGAGGACCTCCTCACCGAGGCGGGTCTGCCGAAGGGCGTCTACCAGAACATCTACCTCGACAGCTCGAACGCCGAGGAAGTGCTCAAGGACTTCCGCGTCAAGGGCTTCTCGCTCACCGGCTCCGAGGGTGCCGGTGCCTCGGTGGCCGCGATCGCCGCGAAGTACTACAAGCGCGCCGTCCTCGAACTCGGCGGCAACGATCCGGCGGTCGTCCTCGACTCGAAGGACGTGCCGGCCCTGGCGAAGAAGCTCGTCGGTCTGCGTCTGGCCAATGCCGGGCAGGTCTGCACCTCGCCGAAGCGCTTCATCGTCGTCGACGACCTCTACGATGAGTTCCTCTCCGAGACGATCAAGGCCGTCGAGGCCACGAAGGTCTCGACCTTCGACGACCCCGAGGTCGGCATGGGACCGCTGTCGTCCGAAAGCGCTCGCGACGAGATCGTCGAGCGCATCCAGAAGGCCGTTTCCGACGGTGCGACCCTGCACACCGGCGGCGAGAAGCTCGACCGTCCCGGCTGGTTCATGTCGCCGGCCGTGCTGTCCGATATCGATCCGAAATCGGATCTCGGCTGCAATGAGCTCTTCGGTCCCGCCGTCATGGTCTACCGGGCCAAGGACGAAGAGGACGCTCTGCGCCTGGCCAACGACACCGAATACGGTCTGATGAGTTCGGTGTGGACCGATGACCTCGAGAAGGGGCAGGCGTTCGCGTCGAAGATCAATGCCGGCATGACGCTGATCAACGGGCACATGGAGTCCGGCCCCGAATACCCCTTCGGGGGCATCAACCGTTCCGGTTACGGCCGCGAGAACGCCAAGTGGGCCTTCCAGGCCTTCACCAACGAGCACCTCATCCGCGTGCACGCCTGAGGCAGGCGGCAGAGGCGCCCAGCCGAGGCGTGCTCAGTGCCTGAACAGTCGGCCGGTGACGATCGTCGCCGGCCGACTGCCGTTCATCGGTCATAGGTGATCAGCAGCTTGCCGCGTCCGAGGTCCTTGTCCCTCCGCAGCACCGTCGGCAGTGCGCCGAGGCCGACCTCCTGAGCGATCCGGGTATGCAGGAGCCCGTTTCGCAGATGCCCGAGAACGGGTTCGAACAGGGCCGGCAGCTGCGCACGCGGACAGGCATGGACGATGTCGCGGAGCCGGAACATCTCGACGCGCCGACCTTCACTCCGGTCGAAGCACTCGGCCGGGATCGGGCGACCTGAGAGAAGCCCGAAGTGCACGAGCACACCGCCGGGCCGGAGCAGCCGCATCAGAGATCGCGCCTGATCCCCGCCCACACTGTCGAAGATGACGTCAAAATCGCCTGTGGACGATCTCTGGCGCAGGCGCTGCGGCCAGGTCGGCTGGGATGTGCTGAGAACGTCGACCCACTTCTCGGGCCTCGTTGCTCTTCTGCCGGATACTCCACGCGTCAGGCCCACGGGTCGAATGCCCTGCTCAACGAGAAGCTCGGCAAGGTGTCCGGCGATCGTCGACGTCGCCGTTGTCACAGCGACGTGCCGTGTGTCACCGGTGCAGCAGCGCTGAACCATCAGGAGCGCGGTGAGTGGATTGATGTAGGCGAAGCAGGCGAGGGTGTCAGGGATGTCGTCCGGCACCGGCACGCACCAGGAATGGGCGGTGCGCTTGATCTCCTGCCAGTTGCCCGCGGACCCGATCGGCAGTACGCGCTCGCCGATCGCGTTCGCGGGCACGCCGGGACCGACTCGTTCGATCACGCCGACGCCTTCGAAGCCCGGGACGAATGGGAATTCGGTGCGCGAGGCGTAGGCGCCGGAGACCGTGACGGCGTCAGAGGGATTGACTGTGCTGGCAGTCATTCGCACATCGATCTGACCTTCGCCCAAGGGCTGGGACCGAGTGATCTCTCGCTGAGTCAGCACTTCGCTGAGCTTCCCGGGTCGCTGTGCGACGATCGTCTTCACTGACATCCTCCCGCCGATCGCATGAGCTCATTCCTCTTCCGCACCGTCACGGTCAAGGCCCGCACCGTCAAGGTGCGATGAGAGGTATCGTCCGGTCAGACTTCCGCTCTGCCGGGCAACCGTGTGCGGGCTGCCGGTGGCGATGATGCGACCGCCGTCTGCCCCACCGCCGGGTCCCATGTCGATGACGTGATCGGCGTTGGCGATCAGATCGAGGTCGTGCTCGATCACCAGTACGGTCCCGCCCTGGTCGAGGAGTCGTTGGAAGACCCGGATGAGCACTCGGACGTCATCGGGGTGCAGTCCCACGGTCGGCTCGTCGAAGACGAACAGGGTGCGCTTCTGCGTCCTGTCGAGCTCATGGGCGAGTTTGAGACGCTGCGCCTCGCCGCCGGACAGCGCCGGTGTGGCCTCGCCGAGGGTGAGGTACCCCAGTCCTACGTTCTCGAGCGCCTCCAGGTGCGAGCGGACCTTGCGCATATCGGCCACGTGGGGAAGGGCTTCGGCGACGGTGAGGGCGAGCAGATCGGGAAGGCCGAGAGCGCCTTCGCCGGTCGCCGAGGGACGGAGATGCTCGTCCGCGTCGGAGGCGTAGCGGCGCCCGCCGCACTCTGTGCAGGGGATCTCGACATCGGGCAGGAACTGCACGTCGAGTCTGATCTCACCGGTTCCCTCGCAGCGGGGGCAGCGCAGAGTGCCGGTGTTGTAGGAGAAGTCGCCGGTGGTCAGCCCGGCCGCCCTCGCGGAGTCGAGTCTCGCGTAGGACCGGCGCAGATCGTCGAGCACTCCGCTGTAGGTCGCGACGGTCGAGCGGACGTTGGTGCCGATCGGTGTCGCGTCCACGACATTGACCTTCTCGATGCCGCCGGAGTCGATGCCGAGCACGTGCTGCGGCAGCGGCCGGTCCCCGGCCCGCAGCGCGGGCACAAGGCTGTCGAGCACCAGCGTGCTCTTGCCCGAACCCGAGACGCCGGTGACCACCGTGAGCCTGCCGCGCGGGATCGCGACCTCGGCCGGCTGCACGGTGTGGAGCTTCGCCGTGCGCAGACCGACCGTGCCGTGTGAGAACATCTCCGCCTCGGAGGCGGCCGAACGCACTCTCACCTGTTCGCGACCGGTGAGGTACCCGCCGATCCGGGTCTGCGGATGCGCGTCGACCTCGGCGACGGTGCCGGTGGCCACGACCCTGCCGCCCTCGCGCCCGGAACCGGGTCCGATCTCGATGAGGTGCTCGGCCTGCCGGAGCACGAGGGGGTCGTGGTCGACCATGACCACGGAGTTGCCTTCGTCGAGGAGGTCGGCGATGACGCCCTTGAGGCCGCGGATATTCGACGGGTGCAGTCCGATCGAGGGTTCGTCGAGGACATAGAGGACGCCGGTGGTCTCGTTGCGGACGGCGCGGGCGAGCTGCACACGCTGGCGCTCCCCGGTCGACAGTGTGGAACCGGCCCGGTCGAGTGCGAGGTAGCCGAGTCCCAGATCCAGCAGACGGCGGGCCATCCGAACAAGGGTGTCGACGAGGCCGGCGGCCAGGGTGCGCATCTCCTCAGGCAGGGCGGCCGGCACCTCGGCGGCCCACTCCACAAGCTCCTCGAGCGTCTTCGCGGTCGCCTCGGCGAGGCCGATCCCGCCGATCCGCGGGGCCGCCGCGGCGGGCGAGAGCCGGGTGCCGTGACAGGCGGGGCAGACGCGTTCGCTGAGGAACCGGCTCACACGGGCCAGTCGCTTCTCGTCCTCGGCGCGCTTGAGCTCCTCGGTGACGGTCAGGCGGGCATTGCGAAAAGTGAAGTCGAGCTCGTGAACGCCCTTCTTCGAGGTGACCGCGATGTGCTTCTTCTCCTCGGGTCCGTTGAGCACGATCTCCTTCTCCCACCCGTGGAGATCCCGCCAGGGCACATCGGTGCGGACACCGAATTCGCGGGCGATCTGGGGTTGGACGTTGAAGCCGAACGTCTGCCATGGAAGGACCGTGCCGTCGTCGATGCTCTGGGCCTCGTCGCGGATGAGAACGGTGTCGTCGACCTCACGGACCGTGCCGGTTCCCTCGCAGTCCGGACAGGCACCGAGGGAGTTGAAGGCGAGCGCCTCCGCACCCGGTGGGTCGAAGCTCACCCCGCAGACCGGACAGACGATCGGCTCGCCGGCGGCGACTGCCAGCGTCGGCTCCTGCCGGTGCCCGTTCGAGCATAGGTGCGAAGCCAGCCGCGAGAACATCAGCCGGACGAGGTTGAGCAGTTCGGTCGACGTGCCGAAGGTGGACCGCACGCCGGGCACTCCCGGACGCTGTCGCAGTGCGAGCGCGGCGGGCACATGGCTGACTCGGTCGACATCGGCGCGTGCCGCCTGCCCCATGCGACGACGCGTGTAGGTCGACAGGGCTTCGATGTAGCGACGCGAGCCCTCGGCGTAGAGCACACCCATGGCCAGTGACGACTTACCCGAGCCCGAGACTCCGGCGATGGCGACGAGAGTGTCGAGGGGAACGTCGACATCGATGTCGGCCAGATTGTGGACGCGGGCTCCGCGCACCTCGATCGCCCGCGGGTGGGTTCCGCGCGTCGATTCGGCCGATTCGAGGGGCTGATCCCGTCTGACTTCGTGCACGGCGCTCACTCCGGTGCGTCGCCGGGTTCGGACCCGAGCAGACTGTGTGCCTGCTCGGTCGTCAGCGGGGGAATCGGCAGGGCGGAGGTGTCGGCGCGATGAGGACGCAGACCATCGAGGGCGACCCAGAGGCAGCGGCGGTAGAGTTCCGCGATGTCATCGCGGCCGTCGACGCTGCGATCCTGGAACGTCGCGGCGAGACCGGTCAGAGCCACTTGCAGGAAGATCAGGTCGGTGCCGACCACGTCCTCGCGCAGCAGACCCGCTTCCCGGGCACGATCCGCGACCCGATTGACCAAGGGGGCCAGCCGATCGCGGCTCCAATCGTATCTCTGCGGCTGAGTATGGCGGCCGGAGAGGATCTGTGCCATGCCCCGGTCCCTGGCCTGGATCGCCAGCGACCGTTCGAGGTAGGACACGACACCGTCCCACGGGTCCGGCTCAGCCAGTGCGTCATTGAGGATGGCCTCGAGCTCCTCGGCCTGCCGCACATGGATCGCGTCGATGAGCTCGTCCTTGTTGGAGAAGCGCCGGTAGGCGGTGCCGACCCCGACTCCGGCATGGTGGGCGACATCGTTGAGCGAGACCTCCAGCCCGTGCTGGGCGAACAGCTCACGACCGGCGACCAGCAGCCGCTCGCGATTGCGGGCGGCGTCCTTGCGAAGTTTCGGTTCCTCCATAGCGCCATCCTAGCAAGCGGATATCATCCATCCGAATATCTTCCGGTCTCGGGCTCACTCAGCGACGGAGACCACGCGGATGGCGTCGGCGGAGTCGAGTGCCAGCACGAGGTCCGCGCCGTCGATGGACACTGTGATCACCGAGGCGGCCGTGCTCACCGAGACCACGCGCAGTTCGGCCCCGATGACGATTCCGCGCTCGTGCAGATAGCGCAGCAGCTCGGGTGACCGGTCGGAGACGCGCACGACCTCGATGACGGCCCCGGGCCGCGCCTCCCGCAGCGGCCGATCGGGATGATCCGCGGTGCGTCCCGCGGCATCGGGAATCGGATCCCCGTGGGGATCGCGGTCGGGGTGGCCGAGGGCGGCGTTCATCCTCTCGAGCACGAGATCCGAGACCGCGTGCTCGAGGCGGTCGGCCTCCGCGTGGACCTGGTCCCAGCTCAGCCCCAGCGCTTCCACGAGGTAGGTCTCGACGATCCGGTGACGTCGCACGATCTCGACGGCGATCGACCGCCCCTGCTCGGTCAGCGTGATCTGCCCATAGGGTTCGTAGTCGATGTACCCGTCGCGGGCGAGCTTCTTGAGGTTCGCCGACACCGTTGACGCGGTCACCGCCAGCCTTTCGGCCAGATCCGTGGTGGTGGGACGGCCGCCGGGCCATTCGTAGGCCTTCCAGATCAGGGTGACGTAGTCCTCGACCATGCGAGTCAGGGCGGGGCGCGGCATGATGGCCATTCTACGCACGCACCCGTGTCGCAGGGTCGCCACCGTCGGTAGGATCTCGGCCCACTGCGGAGCCCCGGACACCTGCGGCCTGGACGCCGCCTACGGCCGGCGACGGAGTCGCCCGGGCGAATGGGGCACGCAGCGTCGGGAGGATGTCGCGCCGGTGGACGATGAGGAAGACCAGTGCGAGGCCGGCTTGGATCGCGCAGAGCACATAGCGGCCCGAGGTGTCCGTGACGATGAACTGCAGGCCGAACAGGCCGGCCAGACCGAGCGCGGCCGCCCAATGGAAGCGCAGACTGAGGATGAGAGCCACGCCGAGGAGACTCTGAGTGGCCGTGAGCGCGAATTCCTCGATCTGCCGTCCGTCCAGGGGCAGACCGGTCCCGCCTCCGCCGAGCAGGTGAGCGATCGGCAGGGAGCCCACCAGCAGGCTCCACTGGTTCACCTTCGCCGCGATGAGGGTGCCGATGGCCGCACTGCCCATCCCGCGCAGGGCGAACATGGCGGCGATGATGAACTCGGGGGCCTCCGAGGCGGCCGGCGCCAGCCATTGGACGAGGAAGTAGCTGTCGATGCCCAGAGCCGAACCGGAGGCCACGAGCGCCTCGGAGAAGGGTTCGGCGCAGGCGAGGATGATTCCCGCCGAGACGGCGAACAGGACCACCACAGTGAACCGTCGGGCGGTTCGCGGCAGATCGGCGATGAGGGCAGCGGCACCGAGGAACTCCGCATCGTCGCCCACCTCGCTGCGTCCGGCCCGCCACAGATAGGCGACGAAGAACGCGACGAGGCCGATGCCCAGCCACAGGGGGATGCCACCGAGGACGGGGATGGCGAAGGCGATGATGCACAGGAGGACGAGGAAGCCGATGTCCAAACGGCTGCCTGGGTCCAGGCGCAGGGCCTCGACGGTTCGTGAGCCCTCCGGCGGAGCCGCGCGCCGGGCGCGCAGTGCGCAGATGATGACCACGAGCGGCCATCCGATACCCAGCAGGAGGCGGTTCGACCCGGTCATATTCGCCGCCGCGAAGTGGGCGTACTGTGCCTCCGAGCCGGAGCGGAAGGCGAAGTAGAAGTCGACGGCGTATTCGGGCAGCACCGCGATCAGCGCCAGGAGGGCGATGGCCAGTGCCCCGGAGATGTCCTTCTGGACGGCCTCAGCGGCCCAGGCCAGGAGGAATGCGGCGGCCACGACGGCCGCACCGTAGGCGAGCAGCTCGATGACAGGCGCGAGCTCAACGTCGGCGATGCGCAGGGTGATCGCGGGCGCCGCGATGATCAGGCACACCACGACGCGACGGATGAGGGCAACGGGCATTCGGACTCCGGACGGCTTCTCGGCGGGAGGATTCCCCGCCCGCCGACCAGGCTTTCGGACACCCATCCGGTGTGTCTACGCACAACTGAGACTTGGACGTGCCCAACAATCGATCGAGCCCCGCCCAACCGCGTGATCATGCGGATGGACGGGGCTCGGATGGGCTGGACCGTGTCTCGGATCACCCGCGCAGAAGAGGCGGCTTCAGTCCCTCGGTGCCGTCTCGACCGGGTTGACCTCCTCGGCGGGGTGGTCCTCCTGATCCTCGGGCTTCTTGATGAGGAACGCGAGGACGACAGCGACCAAGGCGATGATCGCGGCCAGCAGGAAGGCGGACTGCGCTCCCGGCGCACCCGCCTCGACGACCGTCCGGCCGGCGGCCTGCCCGGAGTGCAGGGCTGCGGAGTAGATCGAGATGAGCAGGGCCGTCCCGGCCGCCCCGGCGACCTGCTGCAGAGTGTTCAGCGCCGCCGAACCGTGCGAGTACAGGTGTCGATCGAGCGAACCGAGCGAGGCCGAGAACAGCGGGGTGAACGAGGCGGCGAGACCGACGGACATCCCTGTCTGCACGACCACGAGCACCCAGGTGGGCGTGCTCGGCGAGACGATCGAATACGAGAACATCGCCGCAGCGATGAGGATCGTGCCCGGCACCAGCAGGGTCTTCGGGCCCTTCGCATCGTAGATGCGGCCCATCACCGGTCCGAGCAGACCCATGAGGACCGATCCCGGCAGGAGCACGAGACCGGATTGGGTCGCGTTGAGGCCGGCGACGTTCTGCAGGTACAGCGGCAGCAGCGAGAAGGTCCCGAACATCGCCAGCGCGACCACGGCCATGATGACGACGGCGATGACATAGTTTCGCGAGCTGAATATGCGCAGGTCGAGCAGGGCCCCGTCCCGGCGCTGCAGGATCAGCTGCCGCCAGACGAAGAGTCCGAGGACGACCACTCCGCCGGCGATCGCGGACCAGGCCAGTCCGGTCGCCGTGGAACCGGTCTCACCTCCGCTGCCGAACTGGCTGAGGCCGAAGACGATGCCGCCGAAGGCGAACGCCGAGAGGACGATCGAGAGGACGTCGATCGGAGAATGGGTCGACTCGCCGAGGTTGGTCATCCACTTCGCGCCGAGAGCGAGGGCGATGAGCCCGATCGGCAGGACGATGCCGAAGAGCCAGCGCCAGCCGAGGCTGTCGAGCACGATGCCCGACATCGTCGGCCCGATCGCCGGGGCCAGCGAGATGACGAGACCGACGCGGCCCATCATCCGTCCGCGCGAGTGCGGGGGCACGACGTTCATCATCGTCGTCATCAGCAGCGGCATCATGATGCCCGTGCCGCCGGCCTGCACGACGCGTCCGATGAGCAGCACGGTGAACCCGGGCGCGACCAGGCAGATGAGGGTGCCGGAGGTGAACAGGATCATCGCGGCCAGGAAGATCTGGCGCGTGGTGAAGCGCTGCAGGAGGAAGCCGGTGGTCGGGATCACCACCGCCATGGTGAGCATGAACGCACTCGTCATCCACTGACCGAGCTCCGGCGGGATGCCGAGTGAGGCGTTGAGTTCGGGGATGGCGATGGCCATCGTCGTCTCATTGAGGATCGCGACGAAGGCCGCCACCAGCAGCAGCCAGATGACCCGCATGCCGGCAGGGTCGATGGTCTCGGGCTGGCTGGGCTGTGCGCGTGAGTGTGAGCTGTCGCTGGACAAAGAGGAACTCCGATCGAAGAAGGTCTGCCATCGCCCCGGCGCGGGCGGAACTCCGCGCGCAACAGCCGACGCTGCGCACGGACAGAGGGAACAACGAAGAACTACGCTAGCCTATTCCGCACTCGTGGGAACAGGGGGAGAACCCCACCATCCGACGTGCGCGATCTCAGCGCGGAAGTGCCGCCGAATGCGGCTGTCGCGATCACTGATGTGTCGGGGTCGGGCTGATCGTCCTGGTCCTGATCCGCCGATCAGCCCGAAGAGCACCAGCTGCTTCAAGACCACCGCGGCTGCCCATAGCGCGAACAGGCGCAATGCGTTCACGATGCTGCCCAGACGTCGATGATGACCAACGTCGTCATCGACAGCACCGCGACAGTGATCAGGACGCTCAGTCTGCTCCCTGTGGTCATGGGCTCGTATCTCCTCGGGGTTGTCGGTGTTCGGCAGCCCCTCGAGGGGACGAACTGCGGCCATTCCCAGCTGCCTCGCCGACTCCCGTGCTCTGCTGAAACAGCGGCGGCAGGCATCCTGCCCATGACGCTATCGCCCACTTGCGAGCCGAAGAAGGAACTGCTGGTTCACCCATCGGCAATACATTCCGAACGGTTCTTCGGCGCGGTTCAATGGAGAGGCTCCCGGACAGGATCGGCAGACCTCGCTGACCGACTGTCGCTGGAGTGACGACCGAAGAAGACGATCTGAGGAATCGGAATGACATCACGCTTGGGGCCGGCTCGGCCGTGGTCGATCTGAGCGGCGCGAAGCTGACAGGCACGCCAGCGGATCGGGAGATCTCACCGGCAGCATCGGCTGCGGCAGACGGCACCGAAGATCCGCAGGCACCACGGCCGAACGACGGTTCGCTGCGAGTCGATGAGGATACTCCGTTGACCGCAGTGATGAGGGCAGACGAGTTCGAGGGCTTCGGGAATCTGATCTTTCCCGCGTCGGACCGCATCACCGAAGGCATGACGGTCTCGGACACCGCGAGATTGCTGCCCTTCCACAGCAACGTCAACCCGGCAGATGTCGCCAGGACCGTCGATCGCATGCTCATCGCGGTCCGATCAGGCCAGCTGACATTCCACCCCCTCTATTCAGAGGATCAGATCGCTGACGATCCTGACAAAGCCGTTGTCGGCCTCTTCTTCTTCCGAGGAGGTACGAACGCACCGTTGTCGATCATCTCCGCTGGCGGCGGGTTCTCCTATGTCGGTTCGTTTCACGAGGGCTTCCCCCACGCCCAGACGATTGCCGACCACGGAGAGAATGCGTTCGTACTCAACTACCGGACCGGTTCGGGAGGCCGCCTCGCCGCCGAGGATCTCGCCGTCGCAATCGACTTCGCATTCGCAAACGCCCACGAGCTCGACGTGGATCCCACCGGGTATGCGCTGTGGGGAAGCAGCGCCGGAGCTCGGATGGCCGCCGTCCTGGGCAGTCACGGGACGATCGCCTTCGGTCAGGGCCACAGGCCACGACCAAGCGCTGTCATCATGGCCTACACCGGCCACTCCGATATTTCGGGCACAGTCCCGCCGACATTCGCCGTCGTCGGCAGCGATGACGTCATCGCTCCGTCATGGTTGGTGCGGCAGCACATCGATCGCCTGCGGCTGGCCGGAGTCAGGACTGAGTTCCACGCATTTCCGAATATCGGGCACGGCTTCGGCCTGGGCACAGGCACAGCCGCCGAAGGGTGGATCGATGATGCACTGGCCTTCTGGCGGACGAACCGGATTCAGCGGGGGTAGGAAACGACGTAGGCTCCGGACCGATCACGGTACGGAGCCTGCGTGTACGAGTGCTGTCTCAGAGCTGCTCGAGTGGAGGTAAGGGGACTCGAACCCCTAACCCTCTGCTTGCAAAGCAGATGCGCTACCAATTGCGCCATACCCCCGTGCGGGTTCTCACCCTCACACCGAATCGGTGTGCTCGGACCATTCGGCCTGGGCGGCTTGGTTCCCATGCCGCCACCGGAAGAAGATTCCGAGTCCCACGAGCGTGAGGCCGCCCAGAATCCATCTCTTCATGATCCTCCTCGAAAGGAAGTGGGCCTACCTGGACTTGAACCAGGGACCTCTTCGTTATCAGCGAAGCGCTCTAACCGCCTGAGCTATAGGCCCTTATCAGGGTGAACCCGAAGTAAAACAATACCCAACCGTGCCAGCCGAAGACAAATCCGGCAGCTGTGACGCCCCTCACAGCCGCCGGATCGATATCAGTCGTCGGTCAGCGTGAGGCTGAAGCCGCCGGCGATGAGCGAGCCGATGTTGTATATGAACGCGGCCAGGGTCGACAGCGCCGTCATCAGCACGATGTTGATCACGGCGATGATGAAGCCGGCCGCCACGACCCGGCCGAAGCCGAAGATGCCGACGATCCGCTCGGCCGACTCGGCGCCGGCGAGTTCGCTCATGGTCGATTCGAGTCCGCTCATCACACCGGTCGCCTGCAGCACGATCCACAGCACGATGAAGGCGACGATGGTGGCGATGCCGATGGCCACGGACATGAGGAACGACATCTTCATCACCGACCACGGATCGACCGCGGAGACGGTGAGTCGGACGGTGCGGGGGCCCTTCTTCTTCTTGCCCTGACCGTTGTCGACCATGTTCTTCACGCCCATCTTCACGCCGCCGGAGCTGGCGCGGACGGTGTTCGCGGCATTGCCCATCACCGAGGTGGCCGTGCGATCACCGCCGGAGGACCGGCCGCCTCCCGATCCCTGGGAACCCGTGCCCTGGGAGCCGGCACCCGAACCCTGGGAACCCGTGCCCGATTCCTGGGAACCGGCGGAAGGTGCGCGGCTGGGCTTCGGCGAGGCCTTCGGGGCGGGAGGAGCGACGACGGTGGCCTTCTGCTCGGCCTGGCCGGATCCCTGGGAACCCGACTTCTGGCCCTGGCCGGTCGACTCCGCGGGCTTGGATTCGTTCTTCGACGATCCCGCCGTCAGACGGGTCGAGCCGCTCGACGTGCGTATGATCTTCCCTGAGCCTGGCTTCTTGCTATCGCTCACTCTTCCACATCCTCGCTGCCGGTCTGAGGCGCTTCGACCTCACCTTCCGGGACTTCGGCATCGTCTTCGTCTTCGACCTCGGCCTCGGGCCCACGGGTCACTGCGATAATACGGTCTTTCTTGTCCGGTTTCGCGAACACCACACCCATGGTGTTGCGTCCCTTCGCCGGAACCTCGTCGATACTCGACCGAACGATCTTACCCTTCTCCATGACGACGAGGACCTCTTCGCCGTCCTCGACGATGAGTCCTCCCACCAAGTCTCCGCGCTGCTCGGTGATCTTGGCAACCCGGATTCCCAGACCGCCGCGGCCCTGCAGACGGTATTCGTCGACGGGAGTGCGCTTGGCGTAGCCGGCCTCGGTGACGACGAAGACATAGGTATCGGGCTGGACGACGTCCATCGTCAGCAGCTCGTCGTCACCCTTGAACTTCATGCCGGTGACGCCTCCGGTGACCCGGCCCAGCGGTCGGATCGACTCGTCATCGGCGGCGAAGCGGATCGACATGCCCTTGCGCGAGATCATCAGCAGGTGATCATCGGATCCGACGATCCGGGCCGAGACGAGCTCATCGGGCTGTCCCTTGTACTCACGCAGGTTGATGGCGATGACGCCGCCGGTGCGATTCGAGTCGTATTCGCTCAGGCGCGTCTTCTTCACCACACCGGAGCGGGTGGCGAGGATGAGGAACTCCGCTTCCTCGTAGTCCCGGATGGACAGCACCTTCGCGATCGACTCACCGGGCTGGAGTGCGAGCAGATTCGCCACGTGCTGGCCCTTCGCGTCCCGCGTTCCCTCGGGCAGCTCATAGGCCTTGGCCCGGTAGACTCGACCGGTGTTCGTGAAGAACAGCAGCCAATTGTGGGTGGAGGTGACGAAGAACTGCTCGACGACGTCGTCGCCGCGAAGCGCGGCTCCCTTGATGCCCTTGCCGCCGCGGTGCTGGGCGCGGTAGAGGTTCGTCTGCGTCCGCTTCGCATAGCCTCCGCGGGTGATCGTGACGACGACCTCCTCTTCGGGGATGAGGTCCTCCATCGACACGTCCCCGTCGAAACCGGCGAGGATCTTCGTCCGACGCTCGTCCCCGTAGCGGTCGACGATCTCGTCGAGCTCCTCGGACACGATCTCGCGCTGCCGGGAGGGCGTGGCGAGGATGTGGTTGTATTCGGCGATGAGGGCCTCGATCTTCTCGGCCTCCTCCTGGATCTTCAGGCGCTCCAGGGCCGCGAGCCGGCGCAGCTGGAGATCGAGGATCGCATTCGCCTGGATCTCGTCGACTTCGAGCAGCTCCATCAGACCGGTCCGGGCCTCGTCCGACGACGGTGACCGGCGGATCAGGGCGATGACCTCGTCGAGGGCGTCGAGGGCCTTGAGGTAGCCGCGCAGGATGTGGGCGCGCTCCTCGGCCTTGCGCAGTCGGTACTGGGTGCGCCTGACGATGACCTCGATCTGGTGCTTGACCCACAGGCGCAGGAAGGAGTCGATGCTCAGCGTGCGCGGGACGCTGTCGACGAGCGCGAGCATGTTCGCGGAGAAGTTCTCCTGCAGCGAGGTGTGCTTGTAGAGGTTGTTGAGCACGACCTTGGCCACCGCATCGCGTTTGAGCACGATGACCAGACGCTGACCGGTCCGGCCCGAGGACTCATCGCGCAGATCCGCGATGCCCGCGACCTTGCCGTCCTTGACATAGGAGGCGATCTTCGCGGCCAGGGTGTCGGGGTTGACGAGGTAGGGCAGCTGGGTCACGACCAGGCAGGTCCGGCCCTGGATCTCCTCGACCTCGACGACGGCGCGCTGAGTGATCGAACCTCGCCCGGTGCGGTAGGCGTCCTCGATGCCCTTGCGGCCGAGGATCGTCGCACCCATCGGGAAGTCCGGTCCCTTGATGATGCCCAGCAGCGCCTCGAGGGCCTCCTCCTTGCTCGCATCGGGGTGGGCCAGCAGCCACTGCGCACCGGCGGCGATCTCACGCAGGTTGTGCGGGGGGATGTTCGTGGCCATGCCCACGGCGATGCCCGCGGAGCCGTTGACCAGCAGGTTCGGGAACCGCGAGGGCAGGACCATGGGCTCCTGGCTGCGCCCGTCGTAGTTGTCCTGGAAATCGACGGTGCCCTCTTCGATGTCCCGGACCATCTCCATGGCCAGGGGCGCCATCTTGCACTCGGTGTAACGGGGCGCGGCCGCACCGTCGTCACCGGGGGAACCGAAGTTGCCCTGGCCGGACACCAGCGGATAGCGCATCGTCCACGACTGCACGAGGCGGACCATCGCATCGTAGATCGCCGTATCGCCGTGCGGGTGGTACTGGCCCATGACGTCGCCGACGACGCGCGAGCACTTCGAGAAGTTGCGGTCGGGGCGGTAGCCGCCGTCGAACATCGCGTAGAGGACGCGGCGGTGAACGGGCTTGAGTCCGTCGCGGATGTCCGGCAGGGCGCGACCGACGATGACGCTCATCGCGTAATCGAGGTAGGACCGCTGCATCTCGAGGTTGAGATCAACCTGTTCGATCCGGCTGATTTCTGTTCCGATATCGTTCTCGTCGGCCAATGTGGGCTCTTCCCTTATGTCTTAATCGCGGCCGGCTGGGTCTCAGCCGGGTGCGGAGATTGGTCAGTTCAAAGAGTGCGGGTTCGTTCGATCCCGATCCACCGTCGAGGCGGGGCCTGGGTGCGGGTGGGATCAGATGTCGAGGAAGCGGACGTCCTTCGCGTTCTCCTGGATGAAGCGACGGCGCGAGTCCACGTCATCGCCCATGAGGACGGTGAAGATCTCGTCGGCGACGATCGCATCGTCGAGGGAGACCTGCTTGAGCAGACGATGGTCGGGATCCATCGTCGTCTCCCACAGCTCCTCGTAGTTCATCTCGCCCAGGCCCTTGTAGCGCTGGATCGCGAGATCCTTGGGCAGGCGCTTGCCCTCTGCCCGTCCGGTCTCGAGCAGTCCGTCGCGCTCCTTGTCCGTATAGGCGAACTGGTGCGCGGCGTTCGACCACTTGATGCGGTAGAGCGGTGGGGTCGCCAGGTAGACGTAGCCGTGTTCGATCAGCGGTTTCATGTACCTGAAGATCAGGGTCAGCAGCAGGGTGGTGATGTGCTGACCGTCGACATCGGCGTCGGCCATGAGGACGATCTTGTGGTAGCGCAGCTTGTCGAGGTCGAACTCCTCACCGATGCCGGTGCCGAACGCGGTGATCATGGCCTGGACCTCGTTGTTGCCCAGCGCCCGGTCGAGGCGGGCCTTCTCGACATTGAGGATCTTGCCGCGCAGCGGCAGGATCGCCTGGGTGTTCGGGTTGCGGCCCTGGGTCGCCGAACCGCCGGCCGAGTCGCCCTCGACGACGAACACCTCGGAGATATAGGGGTCCTTCGACTGGCAGTCCTTGAGCTTGCCCGGCATGCCCGAGGACTCGAGCAGGCCCTTGCGTCGGGTCGCCTCACGGGCCTTGCGGGCGGCCATCCTCGCTTGTGAGGCCTGCAGGGCCTTGCGCACGACGTCCTTGGCCTGAGCCGGGTTCGACTCGAACCAGTGTCCGAGTTCGTCGCGGACCACGCGCTGGACGAAGCCCTTGACCTCGGAGTTGCCGAGCTTCGTCTTCGTCTGGCCCTCGAACTGGGGATCGCCGAGCTTGACGGAGATCACCGCGGTCAGTCCCTCGCGGATGTCGTCGCCGGTGAGGTTCGGATCCTTGTCCCGCAGCAGCTTCTGCTCTTTGGCGTAGTTGTTGACCAGGGAGGTCAGCGCGGTGCGGAAGCCCTCCTCGTGCGTGCCGCCCTCATGGGTGTTGATGACATTCGCGTAGGTGTGCACGGCTTCGCTGTAGGACGTCGTCCACTGCATCGCGATCTCCAGCGACAGCGTCTGCTCGCCCTCCTCGGCTTCGAACACGATGACCTCGGGATGGACGAGCTCGGCCTTCTTCGCCGAGTTGAGGTACTGGACGTAGTCGAGCAGACCGTGCTCGTACTCGTAGGTGACCGAGCGCGGCTTCCATTCCTGGTCCTCGTTCTCGTCGATCTGGACCTCATCGTCGTCGACCTCGTTGTGCCGCTCGTCGGTGAGGCTGATCTTCAGACCCTTGTTGAGGAAGGCCATCTGCTGGAACCGGGCCCGCAGGTACTCATAGGAGAAGTCCGTGGTCTCGAAGATCGTCGAGTCCGGCCAGAACTTCACCGTCGTGCCGGTCTCCTCCGTCTGCTCGCCGCGCTGGAGTTCACCGGTGGGCACACCGCGGAAGAAGTCCATCGTCCAGATGTAGCCGTCGCGCTTGACCTCGACCTCGAGGCGTTCGGACAGGGCGTTGACGACGGTCGAACCCACACCGTGCAGGCCGCCGGCCACGGCGTATCCGCCGCCGCCGAACTTGCCTCCGGCGTGGAGGATGGTCAGGATCACCTCGACGGTCGGCTTGTTCTCCGTCGGGTGCATGGCCACGGGCATCCCGCGCCCGTCGTCGGAGACTTGGACGCCCCCGTCGGCCAGCAGCGTGACCTGGATGTGGTCGCAGTACCCGGCCATCGCCTCATCGACGGAGTTGTCGACGATCTCCTGCACGAGGTGGTGGAGACCGCGTTCCGAGGTCGAACCGATGTACATGCCGGGTCGTTTCCGGACTGCCTCGAGACCCTCGAGTACCGTGATGTCGCCGGCATCATAATGAGGCTGATCCTCGGTCGTCATGTGACTCCTTGTTCGGATGGTCGCTATCAGCTCCCCATTCTACCGCGCCGGAGCGTGAAATGCCCGTAAGCGGCCTGTGAAGGCGGATTTCCCGAATTTTCGAGCCGCAGATGTACCCCCGGGCACGAACGACAGCGGCTGTGGCCGTTTAAGGCCCTCTGTGTTCTTCCTGAAGATCCGCGTTCGTCTCGGAGATTCGCCGAGGCGGTCGGACCCGAGCCGAGGTCGTCCCTGCTCAGCCGAAGGTGTCCCTGGGCCCGCGGCCGGGCACCGAGCGCCGACCCCGCTTGAAGCTGCGTCCCTGCGGACCCCTGATCTCGATCTCCGTGATCGTGCGCGAGCCCAGACCTTCTTCGAGTCTGCGCAGGATCGTCGGTTTGAGCACCCGCAGCTGGGTCGCCCAGGTCGTCGAGTCCGCGGCGATGACCAGCAGCGGAGGTGAGAAATCGACCGGAGTGGCGTGCTGGGCGACCTGGTCTCCGACGAGTTCGGGCCACCGTCCGAGCACCTTGCCGATGTCGAGGGAGGAGGACCAGCCGCGATCGGAGATGAGCGAACCGAGCACCGTCGACACCGATTTCGGATCCCGGCCGTCACGGCCCGATCCCGAGTAGACGACCTCGCCGCGCAGGCGTGAGCGTCGTCGGCTGCGGACGAACTTCGCCTCGCTGGCCTCCATGCGGCGCACGCGGTCGAGGGCTTCGAGTGCGGCGACGGGAGTGGAGAAGTCCCGGATGATGCCGCTCATGATCCGGCCCCGGTCAGCAGCGTGGACTCGTCGATCCGGGTGCCCTCGAGTCCTTCGGGCAGGTCCGAGTCGACGGCGGCGGTGATGAAGACCTGTTCTGCGGCTGTGATCCGCGACGCCAGGCGGTTGCGCCTGCCGGTGTCGAGTTCGGCGAAGACGTCGTCGAGGACGAGCACCGGCTGTTCGGCTGCCGAGTCCGCATCGGCCGAGAGCAGATCCCAGCCGGCCAGCTGCATCGCCAGGGCCAGCGACCAGGTCTCCCCGTGGGAGGCATAGCCCTTGGCCGGGTGGGTGCCGATCATCAGCGACAGATCGTCCCGGCCCGGTCCGTGCAGGGTCAGTCCCCGTTCGATCTCCGTGGTCCGACGCCGGTCGAGGGCGGAAAGCAGCAGCTCCCGGCATTCGGCGGCGGATTCGGCCCCTTGGTAGTCGACGCGGGAATCGTAGGCGATGTTCGCCCCCTGCCGCTCGAGGCGGGCATCGGCGGCGATATAGGCGAAGTTCTCCTGCAGGGGACCGGCGATATCGGAAAGGATCCGCTGCCGGGCGAAGACGATCTCGGCCGCGGCATCGGCATAGGCCATGTTCCAGATGTCGAGGGTGGCCTCGAGGCCGGGATCGCGGTCCTCGCGCAGCCGTTTGAGCAGGGCGTTGCGCTGTTTCAGTGCCCGTTCGAAGTCGGTGATGACCGAGGAGTAGCGCGGATTGCGAGCCACGACGAGGGTGTCGATCCACGACCGCCGTTCGGCCGGTTCGCCGCGGACGAGGCTGAGGTCCTCGGGGGCGAAGACGACGCAGGAGACGAGCCCGAGGATGTCCTTGAGCTTGACCGCATTGCGGTTGACGCGGGCCCGATTGGCGCCCTTGGCCTGGATGGTGACTTCGACCGTCGCATGCCGTTGGTCCCGGTTGACCAGGGCCGATACGGTCGCTGCCGGTCTGCCCTCGTGCACGAGCGGGGCGTCGAAGGCCACCCGGTGGGAACGCTGATGAGCGAGATATCCGATCGCCTCGACGATATTGGTCTTGCCGGTCCCGTTGTCGGCCACGAATGTGGTGATCCCGGGAGTGAACTCGAGGTCGAGCTCCGGATAGGACCGAAAGTCACGCAGGGAGAGTCGGGATATCCACATTCAGATGCGGGTGGGCATGAGCAGGTAGCGATACGACTCGTCGGCGGGAGCGTCGAGTTCCTTCTGCCCGGCGATGATGACCGGTTTCATCGGCTGGGTGAATGAGAAGTTGACATACGGGCTCTCGACCGCGGCGAGCCCCTCGGCGATGTAGTGCGGATTGAATCCGACGGTGATCTCCTCGCCCTGAAGGGTTGCCTCGACGGCCTCGGAGGCCTGTGCATCATCACCGGTTCCGGCGTGGAGGGTGAGCATGCCGTCGGTGACCTCGAACCGCAGCGGGGTGTTCCGCTCGGCCACGAGCGAGACTCGGCGCACGGCCTCGCGCAGCACCGCGGTCTCGACGATCGCATGGATCGGCACGGATTCGGGGAACAGCGAGCGGACCTTCGGGTATTCGCCCTCGACGAGCAGGGAGGTCGTCACCCGTCCGGCCGAAGTGAACGAGATGAGGTCCTTGCCGGCATCCGTGCTCAGGCCGATGGTCACGTCTCCGCCGAGCGACTTCGAGACATCGGACAGGGTGCGTCCGCGCAGCAGGGCCACGGCCGAGACGTCCGGGCGTCCCGGGTTCCAGGTGAATTCGCGAACGGCCAGACGGTAGCGGTCGGTGGCCAGCAGTGTGACCTTCTCGCCCTCGATCTCGACGCGGACGCTGGTCAGGATCGGCAGCGTGTCGTCCTTCGAGGTCGCGATCGTGACCTGGGAGACGGCGTTCTGGAACTCACCGGCGGACACCGTGCCGGAGTCCTCGGGCACCTGCGGCAGAGCCGGGTACTCGGCCACCGGCATGGTCATCAGCGAGAACCGGGAGGATCCGCAGGTGACGTCGACCTTCGCATCGATCTGCTCGAGGGTGACCTCTTGGTTCGGCAGGGCCTTGGAGATGTCGGCCAGCAGTCGTCCGGAGACGAGGACGGTCCCGGCGGAGACGACATCGGCGGCGATCTCCACGCGAGAGGAGACCTCGTAGTCGAAGACGGCCAAGCGCACGGTGCCGCCGGCCTCGGCGGTGATGAGGATTCCGGTGAGGACCGGAGCGGAAGGGCGGTTGGGCAGAGTCTTGGTTGCCCAGGTGACCGCGTCGGCGAGAACGTCGCGATTGACTTTGAACTTCAAGGGGGATGCTGATGCTTCCGCGTTCACTTTACTCCTTCGGGGTGGCCACCCGAACTGCTCAGGGCATCTGGCACAAGACTCCGGGTTTGGAAGGCACTGGCTCGATACTGCTCGGAAAACTTTACACAGCCTATCCGATTTCTGCCTAGCTCAGCAGGCCCGGGCGAAAAGGACGCGATGGACAGCGGATCTCGGATCCGAGAATCGTCCGAGATCCTGTGTTCGAATATCAGCAGGCTCGTCCGTCTGTGCTCGCTCCGAACTCAGTGCCTCCTCCACATCGAGCGAAGCAGTCGATGGCGGTCGCCCTCTTGAGAGTTGAATTCACTTGGCAGAAGTATCAGCACCTGTGGATATTGTGGACAAGTGCTGTCTACCTCCGAGTAATCAGGGGTTGCGGCCATCTGTGAGCATGTGGATGCCCTGTGCACCACGACGGGGGCGTCGGTGGGCGCTTGGGTAAGCACAAGCGTGTAGTTCACATCTTTCCACTCGCGCAGCCGCTCTGTCCACTGTTTCGTCCCCAGCTGTGGGCGATTGTCCCCAGGGTTATCCACAGATGTGCATGACGCGTTCTATAGGCGGTGCTGTTGTTTAATGCGGTTTGTGAGTTCGGTGACCTGGGTGTAGACGGCCCGTCGTTCGGCCATCTGAGTTCGAATCTTCTTGTTCGCATGCATCACGGTCGTGTGATCGCGTCCGCCGAAGGCCTGGCCGATCTTCGGCAGGGACAGATCGGTGAGCTCACGGCACAGATACATCGCGATCTGCCGAGCCGTGGTCAGTGTCCGTGAGCGGGAGGTCCCGCACAGGTCGTCGAGGGTGAGGCTGAAGTAGGCAGCGGTCTGGCCCATGATGTCAGCAGCCGTCACGGCGGGGGTGTCGTCCTGGGTGATGAAGTCCTTGAGGACGGTCTCGGCCAGGGACGCGTCGATCTGCTGATCGTTGAGGTTCGCGAACGCGGTCACGCGGATCAGGGCGCCTTCGAGCTCCCGGATGTTCGACGACACCCGGGAGGCGATGTACTCGAGCACGTCGTCGGGGACGTCGAGGTGCTCGGCAGCGGCCTTGCGACGCAGAATCGCGAACCGCGTCTCCATGTCCGGCGGCTGCACGTCGGTGAGCAGACCCCATTCGAAGCGGGAGCGCAGCCTCTCCTCGAATCCCTTGAGCATCTTCGGCGGCTGGTCGGAGGTGATGACGACCTGCTTGGCCTCGTTGTGCAGGGCATTGAAGGTGTGGAAGAACTCCTCGACCGTGGCGTCCTTGCCCTGGAGGAACTGGATGTCGTCGATCATCAGGATGTCGACTTCACGGTAGCGGCGCTGGAACGCCGGGCGCAGCGCATTCGAGGTCTTCGAAGAGCCGATCGTGTTGATGAAGTCGTTGACGAACTCCTCGCTCGAGACGTACTTGACGCGGATCTCGGGGAACAGCTGTGTGGCGTAGTAGCCGATCGCGTGCAGCAGGTGGGTCTTGCCCAGTCCCGAATCGCCGTAGATGAACAGAGGGTTGTAAGCCTTGGCCGGAGCCTCGGCGACGGCGAAGGCCGCGGCATGGGCGAACCGGTTCGACGCACCGATGACGAAGGTGTCGAAGGTGTACTTCGGATTGAGCTGAGCGACGCCCGGGGCATCGACGGGCGGACCCATGGGGGCGGCGGTCGCCTCGGCGATCTTGAGTTCGCGCTCTGTCATCCGTGAGGTGGCCGGAGCGCTCGGTGCCTGGGCGGGGCTCTGCGACTGCGTCGGTGTCTCAGCCGCGGGGGCCGACGTGGGACCGGGGTGGACGGTCGGCGCCGGATCTCTCATCGGCCCCGCTTCGGTGGGGGTGACCTGGCCCGTGCTCGCGGGATCGGCCGTGGGCTGCGGATTCGAATCGTGTCGCGGCGCCGTCGTCGAGGTGGAGGTGACCGGATCGATGGGCACCTGCGGTCCCGGGGTCGATTCCCCGATGAGGTCCTCGAAGCGGATGGGCACGTCGAGCTCGGGGTCGACGACGAACCCGAAGGTCACATCGAAACCGAGGACCTTCGAGAACTCCCTGGTCAGCGGCCCGAGCAGCCGGGTCTCGATGGTGCGGCGCGTGTGTTCGTCGCGCACGGCCAGCAGGACCAGGGCGTTGTCCACGAGCGCCTTGGGCACGGCGAGGGAGAGGAACCCCTTCTGATGGGCCGTGAGTTCCGGGTCCTGATCCAGGGTTGAGACCACCGTGCGCCAGCGGCTGATGAGCTCATTCTTGGAGTTCGACACCGTCACTTCTCCTCAACTTCCTTCGAAAACATTCTCGGCGTGATCCACACCTGTGCATGACTTCCACACAGTTTTCCACAGTTTGTGGACTCATGCCGACTCGGTCCAGCAATTCTCCACACTCGTGGATAAGCTTGTGGAAAACTACATGGGTGTGACTTGTGGACGAGGCTGTGTGGCGAGGGTGTGGACAGCGGGTGATCTGCGGCCGGAGTGACGGGGGCCATGCCGACCGCGTTTGACCGGCGGGAACGGGCCTCGCTAAGATGGAGTGTCCTGTGTACCGGGCTTCATCCGATTATCCTGATCATCTTTAGGCTCTTATGCACAGGAGTGCTCGGCGGTCGAGACTCTCACCGCCGTTTTTTGTGAGAACGCACCGGCGTTCACCCGCAACCTAGAAATCGGAGACTGAAGTGAGCAAGCGTACATTCCAGCCCAGCAACCGCAAGCGCGCCAAGAAGCACGGCTTCCGTCTGCGTATGCGCACCCGTGCGGGCCGTTCGATCCTGGCCGCACGTCGTCGCAAGGGACGTTCCGAAGTTTCGGCCTGAGTGTGCTCACCGCAGCACACCGGATCCGCAGCGGCGAAGACTTCAGACGAGTCTTCCGCGCCGGCGTCCGGGTGCGCTCCGAGCATCTCATGGCCCACAGCCTGAGAGATCACGATGATGCCCACGCCACTCGCGTGGGTTTCATCGTATCCAAGGCCGTCGGCAATGCCGTGGTGCGCAACCGCACGAAGCGGCGCCTGCGCGAGATCATGAGAGTGCGACTGGATGAGCTGAGTGCGGGTGAGCTCTTCGTCCTCCGGGCGCTGCCGCAAGCGGCCGAAGCCGACTTCTCGACCCTCGAATCCGAAGTCGACGAGCTGATCGTCAAGGCACGGAAGAAGCTGGACCGCCGTGGACGCCGAGCATGATCTCAAGCACGTCTCCGAGGTGCCCCGGCGGCCGTCCGGATTCTGGCCGAGCCTCGGATGGATCCTGCGGATCGGGCCGAGGATGCCGTTCGTCTGGTTCATCCGGGCCTGGCGCATCGTGGTCTCACCGCTCTACGGTCAGGTCTGCCGCTACTATCCCAGCTGCTCCATGTACGGCCTCGAGGTCTTCGAGATTCACGGAGTTCTCAAGGGAATGGTGTTAACTGGATGGCGCATACTGCGATGCAACCCGCTCACGCACGGCGGGGTCGACCATGTGCCGGGTTCGGCGCGGGAAGCCAGATCGAAATCCATCCACCGCGGCGACGGCCGCAACTGAAGAACGTCAAGTGCACAGTCCCCGTCCGAGAGCGGATCGGCGGGCTGCCTCGGGGCACAGATGTCGTGTCGCGAAGACCTGTGAACAATGGCAAAATGAACGATCGTGAAAGATCGTTGTAACGAGGAGAACTGAATGGAATGGATCGACAACCTGCTCTACCCACTGCAGTGGGTAGTTGCTTGGATCCTCGCGATCTTCCACGAGATCTTTACCGCCGTCGGCCTGCCCGCGGCCAGCGGTTGGACCTGGGTGCTGTCGATCGCCGGACTGACCGTGGTCATCCGTGCTCTGCTGATCCCTCTCTTCGTCTACCAGATCAAGTCGCAGCGCAAGATGCAGCTGCTGCAGCCGGAGATCCAGCGCCTCCAGGCGAAGTACAAGGGTAAGAAGGACCAGTACTCGCGCCAGGCGATGGCCGAGGAGCAGATGGCGCTGTTCCGCGACAACAAGACGAGCCCGTGGGCGTCCTGCCTGCCGCTGCTCGTGCAGATGCCGATCTTCTTCTCCCTCTTCCGCGTCATCCGCAATATGCCGCAGGTCGCCGATGGGTCGATGGACGCCATCGGCGGTTTCACGAGGGACCTCGCTGTCCAGGCCGAGCAGTCCTCGGTCTTCGGCATCCACCTGTCCGCGGTCTTCACCGACCCGGGGATCGGAGTCAAGCTCCTCACCGGTGTCCTCATCGTCATCATGGCCGGCACCATGTTCATCACGCAGAAGCAGATGATGGCGAAGAACATGTCGGAATCGGCCATGGCCAATCCGATGATGCAGTCGCAGAAGATGCTGCTCTACGTCATGCCGCTGATCTTCGGCTTCGGCGGCATCTACTTCCCGCTCGGTGTCCTCATCTACTGGCTGGTCTCGAACACCTGGACCATGGCCCAGCAGCACATGGTCATCCGGAACATGCCCGCTCCCGGTTCGAAGGCCGAGAAGGAGATGCTTGAGCGCAAGGCTCGCAAGGGCAAGCCCGTGAAGCAGGAGGAGATCAAGGGACAGACCGTCGCCGAGGAGGCCCCGAAGAAGAGCGGCCAACGGCAGCAGCCCGTGAGCAAGAACCGCAAGAAGAACAAGAAGCGCTGAGGACGATCATGACCGAAGAGAGAATCGAAGACACCGCCGAGCAGGCTCCGGAGGAGACCTCGACGAAGCCCAGCCGTGCCGAGATCCTCGAGGAAGAGGGTGAGATCGCCGCGGACTACCTCGAAGAGCTGTTGGATCTGGCCGATATCGACGGCGATATCGACATCGACGTCGCCGACGGTCGGGCACAGCTGTCCATCGTGTGTGAGGACGAGGACTCGAACCTGGGCACGCTGGTCGGCAAGGAGGGACGCACTCTCGGAGCCCTGCAGGAGCTCAGCCGCCTGGCCGTGCAGACCCAGACCGGGCAGCGGTCCTGGCTGATGCTCGACATCGACGGTTTCCGCAACAACCGCCGCGAAGAGCTGATCAAGAAGGCGAAGCGGGCGATCGAGCAGGTCAAGGTCGGAGGCGAGGAATTCGCCTTCAAGCCGATGAACAGCTTCGAACGCAAGATCATCCATGATCAGGCCGCCCGTGCCGGTCTGGTCTCGGAGTCCGAGGGTGAGGGCGACGGCCGTCATGTCGTCATCCGGCTCGCCGATGACTGATCTTCCAACAGGTCGTTCCGATCTGCCCGAGATCGAAACTCCCCCTGCCGGCACCGAGGCGTACTTCGGTGCCGCATTCCCCGTGGCTCAGCGCTACGCCGAGCACTTGGCCACCACCGGCATCGAATGGGGACTGATCGGTCCGCGTGAGGTCGATCGTCTGTGGACCAGACACATCCTCAACTGTGCCGTGGTCGCCGAGTTCATCGGCGATGACGATGTCATCGGCGACGTCGGCAGCGGTGCCGGTCTGCCGGGCATTCCCATCGCGCTGCTGCGGCCGGAGGCGAAGATCGTGCTCATCGAACCGATGGAACGCCGCGTGGAGTGGCTGACCATGGTCGTCGAGGACCTCGGTCTGAAGAACGTGCGGATCGTGCGGGCTCGGGTCGAGGAACTCGTCGACGAGGAGATGTTCACCGTCATCACCGCACGGGCGGTCAAGGCGATGACGACGCTGATCGAGTGGACACGCGACGTCATCAGCCCCGGCGGTCGGATCCTCGCGCTCAAGGGCGCCTCGGTCGAAGGCGAACTGGTCAAAGCGAAGAAGCTGCTCAAACGGTATCGCCTGTCTGCTCCGAAGATCCACGTCGTCGACGCAGGCGGCATCCTCGAAGTCCCGAGTCGTGTCGTCGAGATCGTGAAGAAATAGTACGAAGTAGAGTTGGTCTAGGCTGAATAGAGCTTTGTGAAACCGATGGAAGATGGAGTGCGCCCTATGCCGATCATGGATGAGTCGTCTCCCATTGGTGCCGCGATCGCACGGGACAACCGGCGTGCGGATCGACTGTCTCAGACGACGTTTCCTCGGCCGGACTCGACCCGCATCTTCACGATCGCGAACCAGAAGGGTGGTGTCGGAAAGACCACGACGGCGGTGAACATCGCAGCGGCGCTGGCCAATCAGGGCCTCAACGTTCTGCTCGTCGACATCGATCCGCAGGGAAATGCGAGCACAGCCCTGGGCATCGACCACTATTCCGAAGTGACGAGCATCTACGACGTCCTCATCGATGATGTGCCGATGCGTGAGGCTGTGGCGCAGTGCCCGGACTTCGACACTCTCAGGTGCGTGCCCGCCACGATCGATCTGGCCGGTGCGGAGATCGAACTGGTCTCCCTGGTCGCACGCGAACAGCGTCTGCAGCGGGCACTGGGCATCTACCTCAGGGAAGAGGAGGAGGCCGGAGATCGAGTCGACTACGTCATCATCGACTGCCCGCCGAGTCTCGGCCTGCTCACCGTCAACGCCTTCGTCGCCGCACGCGAGGTCCTCATCCCCATCCAGTGCGAATACTATGCGCTCGAGGGTCTGAGTCAGCTGCTGAAGAACATCCAACTCATCCAGAAGCACCTCAATCCCGAACTGGCGATCACGACCATTCTGCTGACGATGTACGATGCGCGCACCAATCTCAGCGCTCAAGTGGCCGAGGACGTCCGTACGCATTTCCCGGGGCAGGCCCTCGGCACAGCGATCCCGCGCTCGGTGCGGATCTCCGAGGCCCCGAGCTACGGGCAGACCGTGATCTCATATGACCCACATTCCAGCGGCGCGCTGTCCTACCGCGAAGCCGCTGAGGAAATAGCGAATCGAGGAGTAAGTGGTGGCTGAACGCAAGAAACGGGGCCTGGGTCGAGGGCTCGGGGCATTGATCCCCGACGCGAACTCCACTGATCGTCCGGTCGATGTCTTCTTCTCCGGCAGCAACGCGGAAGAGGGCAAGGGTGAGGCCGAGAAGGAGAAGACCTCACGGGCGGCCCGCAATGATCCGGCCGCATCCATGCAGTCGTCCCGGCGACGCAAGACGAAGGCCGCGGCCTCGAACACGTCGGCGGATGCACCAGAGGACAAGAACGCGACGGGCAAGGCGAGCGGATCGGCGTCGACGACGAAGAAGTCGACGACGCGGTCGACTGCGAGCGGGACGAAGACTGGGAAGACCACCGGCTCCCGTGGGACGGCTGCGACGTCAGGTGCGCGGAAGAGCTCGGCTGCAACGGCTTCGACGAAGAAGTCCTCTCCCGCGAAATCGTCGGCCAGCAGGACGACAGCCGATGCGAAGAGCAAGGATACGAAGACTGCGGGCAGCAAGACCACAGCCGCCCGGGCCACCGAAACGACGCCTGCCGCGTCGCAGAGTTCGGGAACGAAGTCTGCGAAGAGCGGTCGATCGACGACCACTGCGGCTCAGTCCGGTGCTGGCGCCGAGTCGACGCCTGCGAGGAAGTCTCCTTCGTCGGCGAGTACGACAGATTCGTCGACCGGCCCGGCAACAGCTGCTGAGACCGAAACGTCGAGTGTGAAGACCTCCGCACCTGCAGAGGAGGCGACGTCCTCGGCGACGAATGTCAGTGAGTCGAAGCTGGAGACCGTCGCCGTCGCCGATGCGGCAGCGGCATCGTCTGAGGCTGGCAGCGCGGAAGTCAACGCCGAACGCGGGGTTGTCGAGGATCAGGCGGTGGGCGGCTCAGCGGCGTCCACGGTCACCGATGGTGGGAACCGGACTGAGAAGACTGATTCGTCACCGAGTGATGCTCGTGATCAGAGCGAAGACGTGCGTGAGACACACCCGGGGGTTTACACCTCCTCCGCATATGGGGATCAGGCTGAGACCGAAGATCCGGGGAAAGCAGCGCACGCAGATGACACTACTGCTGTAGTTTCACCGGCACCGGAAGACTCAAGCCGTGGTTATCACGACCACCAGACATCCGGACGGAGTGACAAGGCGTCGGCGACTGATGAAGAGACTGGCCAGGCGCAGGCATCTGCGACATCGTCTGAGGACACTGGCGACGAAGGCTCGGCTGCTTCGACGGCCGAGAAGGAATCGGACGAGGAATCCATTGACGAAGTCGAGTCGATTCCCGACACAGAGTTCGGCGAGATCCCTGTCGACCTCATCGATACCAATCCCCGTCAGCCCCGAACGGTCTTTGACGAGGATCTGCTCGCCGAACTCGTGCACAGCATTCGCGAGATCGGCGTACTTCAGCCGGTCGTCGTTCGGAAGAAGCCGAGTGATCGTTCTCGCTTCGAACTCATTATGGGTGAGCGTCGTCTGCGCGCCGCCAAAGACGCGGGATTGTCGACGATTCCTGCGATCATCCGTTATGTCGATGACACAGATCTTCTTCGCGACGCCCTACTTGAGAATCTCCATCGTGCAGAGCTCAACCCCTTGGAAGAGGCTGCGGCTTATGGGCAGCTGCTGGAGGACTTCGGCTGCACCCAGGAGGAGCTGTCGGAACGAATCGGTCGATCTCGTCCGCAGATTTCAAATACACTTCGACTGCTGCGTCTGCCTCCCTTGGTGCAGCGCCGTGTCGCAGCCGGAGTCATCTCAGCGGGACACGCCAGGGCGATCTTGGGTCTGCGCGATCCTGAACACATGGAAGTCCTGGCACAGAGGATCGTGGCCGAGGGTCTGTCGGTGCGCGCTTCCGAGGAAGCAGTTGTCCTCCTCAATCGCGGCGACTCGGTCAATGTTTCACGTGCAACGACGAAGGTTTCACCCGAGTTCCTCGCTGTTGCCGAGAGACTGGGCGATCGACTCGATACGAAGGTCAACATCTCCGTCGGAAAGCGAAAAGGCAAACTGAGCGTCGAGTTCGCCAACCAGGAAGATCTCGATCGCATTCTCGGTCTTCTCGGTATCGATGATCAGGACGGAATCTAGGATCGAGTTTCGATCTTCCGTACGTGACCGACAAGGGGGCCAGCGACAGCAGTCGTTGGCCCCGTCTTCTTAACGGTCGAATTGATCCGCCACTCCTTATGGTCTGCGGCGCCAAAGGTCGGATTTGAGGTGGATTCCGGTCCATTTCCTACTCTCGAGCGCTCCGGAACTCACGTGGGGTGTGGGGACGATGTTCCACGTGAAACCCTCCTATGTTCACCGATATCCAATTTTTCCTGGGCAACCCCACATCGAATCGCTGGGTACTACGGGTCCAAAGATTGCTTGGGCTG
>DWZN01000044.1 GCA_019117545.1 Candidatus Brevibacterium intestinavium | reverse complement strand
AGATGGTCATGGAGGCCATCATCGACCGGGCGAAGAGCACCCGGACGCTGACCCGACCCGACAGGCTCTACGGATTCCTCGACGCCGTCACCTCGTCTCTGCGCGTCGACGAGGACCTCGATTCGGTCTCGGCGCTGGCCTCCTTGGCCTCGACGGCCTCCTCGGTGCCCGAGGACGAGATCACCTTCGAGATCATGCCCTGGGCTCCGGCACCGGAGAACCCCAACCGCGTCGTCAGCGCCCCCGAGGCCGAGGACGTGTTCACCGCCATCATCGACGACGAGCCGATCGCCGACCTCGTAGACTGACCAGGTGACGGTCGACGAACTTATGCACTTCCTCCTCGGCGTCGTCGTGCTCGTGACTGCCGCCGTTGTCATCCTCAGGCTCGCCGAGGTGGGGCTCGGCTGGCTGCCGATCGTGGCGATCGTGCGCGCGATCGTCCAGCTGGCCCTCATCGCGCTCATCCTGCAGGGCGCGCTCAACGCCTGGTGGTCCGTGGCCGCCTTCATCGCGCTCATGCTCACCACCGCCTCGCTGACCTCTCTGCGACGCGCCCGAGATCTGCCGCGCGGGCCGGTCGGCGCCGTGGTGGGAGTCGTCGTCGGTGCGCTCGTGACCCTGACTCTGGTCCTGGCGCTCGGGCTCGTCGACCGGGAGTTCGAACGGGTCATCGCCATCGCCGGGATCGTGATCGGGAACTCGATGACGATCGCGACGCTGTCGATGCGCCGCTTCGCCGCCAACCTGCGCACGGGCGTCGGTGAGGTCGAGGCCTGGCTGTCCCTGGGCGCCCGTCCGCGACGGTCCGTGCAGCGTCTGCGGCAGGATTCGATCCGCGAGGCACTGCTGCCGGGCCTCGACCAGACGAAGAACACCGGT
The DNA here is from genome assembly GCA_019117545.1 of Candidatus Brevibacterium intestinavium. Classification (GTDB taxonomy): domain Bacteria; phylum Actinomycetota; class Actinomycetes; order Actinomycetales; family Brevibacteriaceae; genus Brevibacterium; species Brevibacterium intestinavium. The sequence continues at coordinate 5,087 of DWZN01000044.1, read as the reverse complement.
CTCGTCACCCTCCCGGGAGCATTCGTCGGCGCCCTCTTCGGAGGTGCCTCACCTCTCGAAGCCGCGGAATTCCAGATCGTCGTCCTCGCCGCGCTCGTACTGGCCGGAACCGTCACCGCCGTTCTATCGACCTCCTTCGCCGCCGGTGCCGGCCGGCTGCCGGCACCGGCGGCGGTGAGCCGCTGACCGCCGATCGGCAGGACCCCGTGTTCACGACTGTCCAGTGAGCACTCATCCGCACCCCCTAGACTGACCCGCATGTCTACGATCGAAATCACGCAAGACAACTTCGAGTCGACCATCAACGACAACGAAATCGTCCTCCTCGACTTCTGGGCCGATTGGTGCGGCCCGTGCAAGCAGTTCGCCCCCGTGTACGAACAGGCCGCCGAGGCCAACTCCGACATCGTCTTCGGCAAGATCGACACCGAAGCCCAGCAGCAGCTGGCCGGACTCTTCGCGATCTCGTCGATCCCCACCCTCGTCGCCTTCCGCCAGGGAATCGTCGTCTTCGCCCAGCCCGGCGCGCTGGCCGCACCCCAGCTCGAACAGGTCATCACCGCCGTCAAGGGCCTCGACATGGACGAGGTCCGCGCCGAACTGGCCAAACAGGAAGCCGCAGGCCCAGACACCGACGCGAACTCTCCCGATTCGATCCCGGACGATCCGAGCACCGAACAGTGAACGACGACACCGCGAAGGAAACAGCACAGAATACGGCCGAGGGAGTGCCGAACTCCGTCGCGGCCTGGGAGGAGCGCTACTCGGAGTCCGAGGACGCCGTATGGTCGGGCAACCCGAACGAGGCCCTCGTGGCCACCGTTGCCGAGATGACCCCCGGCCGCGTCCTCGACGTCGGCTGCGGAGAGGGCGCCGACGCCATCTGGCTGGCCGAGCACGGCTGGGACGTCACCGGCATCGACCTGTCGACAACGGCCATCGACCGTGCCCGCACGGCCGCTGAAGCCCGCGGAGTCCACCCCGAGTTCGCCGTCGGCGACGTCTCGACCTGGGAGCCCGAGACGGCCTCGGGCAGCGACGGGGCCCGAGGCGGCTTCGACCTCGTCACCGCATTCTTCCTCCACACCCGCCTGCCCGACACCCGGGAGGAACTGCTGAGCCGAGTCGCCGCGCAGGTGGCACCCGGCGGTTCCCTCCTGCTCGTCTCGCATGCGACCATGCCCCCATGGGCGGCCGAGCACGATGAGAAGTTCGACCACGGGATGGACCACCATCACGAGCGCGTGAGCCCGAACGGGGACTTTGCTCTGCTCATCGGGGCCAGTCCCGACCGGTGGGAGATCGAACTCGCCGAGATCCGCACCCGGCAGGTGACCTCGCCCGAGGGCGAACCCACCGAACTCGAGGACGCGGTCCTGCTCGCCCGCCGAGTCTGAGGTGCTCACCAGGTAAGGCACACCTAGTGCACATTCGGCGCACTTGGGTCTATGGTTGAGCCATGGCTCGGTTCAGCTTCCTCGAGTGGCCGGTGCTCCGGCAGCTCCGCACGTCCGACAGGACGGGCCGCGGAGAGTCAGTGGTGTCGCAGAAGACACGGGAGACCGCACCGCGGACCACCACGGCCGACAAGGTCGTCCAGTCCGTGTGCCCCTACTGTGCCGTCGGCTGCGGGCAGAAGGTCTTCGTCAAGGACGACAAGGTCGTCCAGATCGAAGGCGACCCGGACTCGCCGATCTCACGCGGTCGTCTGTGCCCGAAGGGCGCGGCGAGCGAACAGCTGGTCAACTCACCCGGACGCGTCACCGATGTCCTCTACCGGGCCCCGAAGGCCAAGGACTGGACGAAGATCGACCGCGGCACCGCGATCGACATGATCGCCGACCGCTTCCTCGAAGCCCGCCGCAACCATTGGGAGGACGTCGACGAGCACGGCCATCCGCTGCGTCGAACGATGGGCATCGCCAGCCTCGGCGGGGCGACCATCGACAACGAGGAGAACTACCTCGCGAAGAAGCTCTACACGGCGGCCGGGGCGATCCAGATCGAGAACCAGGCGCGCATTTGACACTCCGCCACGGTTCCCAGTCTGGGAACCTCGTTCGGGCGAGGCGGCGCCACACAACCCGTCCAGGATCTGGCGAATGCGGACTGCATCATCATCCAGGGTTCCAATATGGCCGAGTGCCACCCCGTGGGCTTCCAATGGGTGACCGAGGCCAAGGCCCGAGGTGCCCGCATCATCCACGTCGATCCTCGTTTCACGCGCACCACCGCGATCGCCGATAAGCACGTTCCCATCAGGGCGGGCTCGGACATCGTGCTGCTGGGCGCGCTCATCAACCGGGTGCTTTCCGAAGGCGAGCATTTCGACGAGTACGTGCGTGCCTATACGAACGCCGCGAACCTCATCAGCACCGACTACGTCGACACCGAGGACCTCGGCGGGCTGTTCTCCGGCTTCGACCCGGACACGAACTCGTACGACAACTCCACGTGGTCGTACCAGACCGACGAGAACGGTGCGCCGCTGACCGACCCGAGCCTGGAGGACCCGAACACCGTCTTCCAGATACTGGCGCGCCACTACTCGCGCTACACGCCCGAGGTGGTCGCGGACAGCTGCGGCATCAAGCCGGCCGACTTCGACTATCTGTACGAATCGGTCACGCAGAACTCCGGGCGGGAGAGGACGACGTGCTTCGCCTACGCGGTCGGGTGGACGCAGCACAGCCTCGGCGCGCAATTCATCCGCACTGCCTCGATCCTGCAGCTGCTGCTGGGCAATATGGGCCGACCCGGCGGCGGAATCATGGCCCTGCGCGGCCACGCGACGATTCAGGGCTCGACCGATATCCCGACCCTGTTCAACCTGCTGCCCGGCTACCTGCCGATGCCCAGCGCCGGTGTCCACGACAGCTTCGACGACTACGTCGCCGCCGTCGGCACCCCGGAGACCCACAAGGGCTACTGGGCCAACGGCCGCGCCTATGCCACGAACCTGCTCAAGGCCTGGTGGGGTGATGCGGCGAACCAGGACAACGACTTCGCCTTCGACTATCTGCCGCGGATCAACGGCGCCAACGGCACCTACCAGACGCAGGCGAGGATGCTCGCCGACGGCGTCGACGGCTACTTCCTGCTCGGGCAGAACCCGGCCGTGGGTTCGGCCAACGGGCGGATGCAGCGGATGGCGATGAGCCATCTCAAATGGATGGTCGTCCGCGATTTCAGCCTCATCGAATCCGCCACCTGGTGGAAGGACGGGCCGGAGATCGCCACCGGCGAGATGAGGACCGAGGACATCGAGACCGAGATGTTCTTCCTCCCGGCTGCCAACCACACGGAGAAGGCCGGCACCTTCACCCAGACCCAGCGGCTCGTCCAGTGGCGGCACAAGGCGGTCGATCCGCCCGGCGACGCACAGAGCGAACTCGACTTCTTCTTCGAACTCGGTCAGCGCATCCGCGAGAAGCTCGCCGACTCCGATGACCCCAGAGACCGTCCGCTGCTGGACCTGACCTGGGACTACCCGATCGACGAGGCCGGAGAGGTCGACGCCGAGGCCGTGCTGGCCGAGATCAACGGCTATTTCATCGGCGGTGAGCGCGACGGACAGCCGTTGGACAACTTCAACCAGATGACCTCCGACGGCACCACGGCCGGCGGTTGCTGGATCTACGCCGGCGTCTACTCCGGCGGTGAGAACATGGCCGCCCGCCGCAGACCGCGCACCGAACAGGACGAGACCGCTGCCGAATGGGCGTGGGCGTGGCCGGCCAACCGCCGCATCCTGTACAACCGCGCCTCGGCGGCCCCCGACGGCACCCCCTGGTCCGAACGCAAGAAGTTCGTCTGGTGGGATGAGGACGCCGGGAAGTGGACGGGCAAGGACGTGCCCGACTTCCCCATCGACCGTGCCCCGGCGGCGAGGTCGGACCAGGCCTACGGCGGTCCTGCACACCTCGACGGCGACGACCCGTTCATCATGCAGGCCGACGGCAAGGGCTGGCTGTTCGCACCCAGCGGCATGGTCGACGGACCGATGCCCACTCATTACGAGCCGCAGGAATCGGGCGTGCCGAATCCGCTGTACCCACAGCAGAACAGCCCCAACCGGATGGTCATGCGCCGCGGCGACAATCTGTCCGCGCCCGGCGCCGGCTTCCCGGGCTCCGAGGTCTACCCCTATGTGTTCACGACCTACCGGCTGACCGAGCATCACACCGCCGGCGGCATGTCCCGCTGGCTGCCGTACCTGTCCGAGCTGCAGCCGGAGATGTTCTGCGAGATCTCCCCGGAACTCGCCGCCGAGGTGGGGCTCGAACCCTACGGCTGGGCGACGCTGATCTCCCCGCGAGCGGCGATCGAGGCCCGGGTGCTCGTGACCCGGCGGATGACTCCGCTGACGATCGGCGGGAGGACGGTCCACCAGATCGGTCTGCCCTACCACTGGGGTGTCGGCGGCACCGGAGCCGTGATCGAGGGCGACTCGGCCAACGACCTGCTGGGCGTGACGATGGATCCGAACGTCTACATCCAGAACAGCAAGTACGTCGCCGGATCGATCATCCCCGGCCGACGTCCCCGCGGGGCCGAACTCGTCGACTTCGTCGAGAAGTACCAGCGCGAGGCCGGTCTGACTCCGGAATCGGGCAATCAGCAGGTCACGGTGTCCGCCGAGGACCTCGCCGCCTCCCAGGGGACCAGCCACGGAACCAGCCGAGGAGGCCACGCCCATCGCGGAGGCGATTCGGCCGTCGGCGTCACTCCGGGACGCACCCACGGCGGGGATCCGGCAGACGACACGGCCGCCTCGGCGACGGTCGACAGTGCCGATGACCGCAGCGGTCGGGTCGATCTCGAACCCGTCGAGACGGCAGTGGCCAACCGCGCCGACGACGGTGACCCGACCGACGGCGATCCCGATCACGGACGGCATGCCGACGGCACCACGATCACCGCCGCCGAGGTGGCGGCCGCGGAAGCACGCGCGATCGCCGCACGGGCGAGGTCGGTCGAGGCGGCATCCGAGGATGCGCGCAGCGAGGCGGCCGAGCACCGGCAGACGCAGGATGAGGAGAAGGAGGGCGACTGATGTCGACACCGACGATCGATGACGATGCGTT
>DWZN01000043.1 GCA_019117545.1 Candidatus Brevibacterium intestinavium | reverse complement strand
ACCGCCCGATAGACGGCGTCGATGTCCCAGTCGTGGAACTCCCCGGTGCCGTTGACGCCGCCGGTCCCGTCGAGCTCCTGCCGCTCGGTGCGCAGCCCGGTCACCTGGTCCTCGCCGAGGATGGCCACCGGTGCGTGGAGGAAGTGCAGGTGCAGGCGGCGCTTGGCTCCCGTGGGTTCGCGCATGGTGAAGTCCGTGAGCGTCTTGGCCACCTGCTTGGTCTGGTTGCTCGATTCGATGGCCTCCATGGACCCCTCGTCGAATTCGAAGTCCTCGGGATAGACGATGATGTCGACGTCTTTGACATGGCCGAGCTCGCGCAGCTCCAACGGGGTGAACTTCGCTTGCGCGGGACCGCGCCTGCCGAAGATGTGGACGTCGGTGACGCGCGAGGCCTTGAGTCCGTCGTAGACGTGATCGGGGATCTCCGTGGTGTGCAGGTCGTCGGCCTGCTTCGACAGCACGCGGGCGACGTCGAGAGCGACATTGCCGTTGCCGATGACGGCGACTCGCTCGGCATCCAGAGGCCAGGTCTGGGCAACATCGGGATGCGAGTCGTACCAGTTGACGAAGTCCGCGGCCCCGTAGGAGCCGGGCAGGTCCACACCGGGCAGATCGAGTTCGGCATCGACGAAGCAGCCGGTGGAGAAGATCACGGCGTCATAGCGGTCGGTGAGCTCCTCGAGGTGGAGGTCGACACCGTATTCGACGTTCGTGAACAGTCGGATGTCGCCGCGGTCGAGGACCTTGATCAGCGCGTTGATGATGCCTTTGATCCGCGGATGGTCGGGGGCGACTCCATAGCGGACGAGGCCGAAGGGAGTCGGCAGGCGATCGAAGAGATCGATGCTCAGATCGAAATCACGCTCCGCCTTCGTCATGAGGTCAGCAGCGTAGATCCCAGCAGGACCGGCGCCGACGATGGCCACCCGGAAGGGACGAGTCATTCTCACACCTCTCTAGTCAGTCGTCCCCGAGTCTATCGCCAATGTAGGTGATCCTTACAACGACGTGAGCAAACTCGCATTCACCGTCTCAGCGCCGGACCCCTGGCGGGGCGCGCCCCGCCGTCTCAGTAGACTGAAACGTGTGAGCATGAACCCGGCCCCTGATGAGAGCGCGATTCGTCGCACCGGCCTGATCAACGGATTCTCCGCATACCTGCTGTGGGGCATGATGCCGCTGCTCTTCGCCGCCGCAGGCCCCACCGGGGCCCTCGAACTCGTCTCCCACCGCGTCATCTGGTCGCTGGTCTTCTGCGCGGCCCTCCTCGTCTTCACCGGAGGCTTCCTGCGCACCTGGCAGGTCATGCGCTCGCCGCGCACCTTCGGCCTCCTCGTGCTCGCCTCGGTGCTCATCGCGATCAATTGGACGACCTTCATCTACGGCGTCGAGACCAATCAGCTCGTCGAGATCTCTCTGGGCTACTACCTCAACCCGCTGATCTCGATCGGCCTGGGTGTGGTCTTCCTCGGCGAGAAGCTGCGCCCCCTGCAGTGGACGGCAGTGGGCTTCGGCATCCTGGCCGTGATCATCGTCGGCCTCGGGCTCGGGCGCATCCCGTATCTGGCCTTCACCGTGGCTCTGTCGTTCGGCCTCTACGGCCTGGTGAAGAACAAGGTCGGCGGCCGGGTCGGAGCGCTCGAGGGCATGACCGTCGAGAGCCTCGTTCTCGCCGTCCCCTCTGCCGCCTACCTCATCTTCCTCGGTTCCCAGGGCCTGCAGACGTTCACCGGCTTCGGTGCCTGGCACATCGTCGTCATCATCGTCACCGGTCCCGCCACGGCCATCCCGCTCATCCTCTTCAGTGCGGCTGCACGGCGCATCCCCCTGTCGTGGGTGGGCATGCTCCAGTACATCACCCCGACACTCCAGTTCATCCTCGGCATCACGGTCCTCGGCGAGGCGATGTCGACGCCGAGGTGGATCGGCTTCTTCGTCATCTGGATCGCTGTGACGCTGCTGTGCACCGATATGCTCCGCCACAGTCGTCGACGCTGACCGGCCGACCGGCACTTCTCGTCCGACGCATCCCCGAGCACGGCCGACCGGCACTTTCCCGTGCGAGAGCTGAGGAAGAACAGTCCCGCGAACCCTTGACACCGCGACCAGCACCATGGTTCATTAGTTAAGTAACTAACCGATGCACATGGAGCCGAATATGATCGACGATGCCAAACCCCTGTTCACCCAGATAGCCGAGAAGGTCGAGGACTCGATCCTCAACGGGACACTTCCCGAGCTCTCCAAGGCCCCGTCGACGAACGAACTCGCCGGCTTCTACTCCATAAATCCGGCCACGGCCGCCAAGGGGATCAACGAGCTCGTGTCCAAAGGCGTTCTGGAGAAGCGACGCGGCGTCGGCATGTTCGTCACCGAAGGTGCCCGCGCGCTGCTCATCACCGAACACCGCACCGCGTTCTCCGAGAACTTCGTCACTCCCCTGCTGAGCGAGGCCAAACGACTGGGACTCGGCGCGAAGGACGTGATCGCGCTCATCGAAGAGCGCTCCCGAGAACTCCCCCTGACCACCGCACTCGATCCGACCGCCGCGAAGGGATGACCCATGAACTCAGTCGTCGAGCTCCGCCACCTGACCAAGACATACAAGACGACCACCGCCCTCAACGATGTCAGCCTCAGCATCGAACAGGACTCGATCTACGGCCTGCTCGGACGCAACGGCGCCGGCAAGACGACGCTGATGTCGATACTGACCGCCCAGAACTTCGCCACCAGCGGTGAAGTCGAGGTATTCGGGGAGAACCCCTACGAGAACGCCCGCGTACTCAGCCGCATGTGCTTCGTACGCGAGAGTCAGAAGTATCCTGAGGATTCCAATGCCAAACATGCGCTGGCCAATGCACGGCTGTTCTTCCCGCATTGGGACCAGGCTCTCGCCGAAGAGCTCATCGACGAGTTCCGTCTGCCGCTGAAGACGACGATCAAGAAGCTCTCCCGCGGTCAGCAGTCGGCCGTCGGCGTCATCATCGGCCTGGCCTCGCGGGCCGAGATCACGTTCTTCGACGAACCCTACCTCGGCTTCGACGCGGTGGCCCGGCAGACCTTCTACGACCGTCTCATCGCCGACTATGCGGACCATCCCCGCACGGTCGTGCTCTCGAGCCACCTCATCGATGAGGTCGCCGATCTCATCGAGAACGTCATCGTCATCGATCGCGGAAAGATCATCATCGACGAATCCGCCGAGGAGGTCCGGAATCGCGCCGTCAACATCGTCGGTGACGCCGATGCGATCGCCCGCCTCGTCGCCGGCCGCGAAGTCATCCATCGGCAGTCACTGGGCAGGGTAGCCTCGGTGACCGTGCTCGGTCGGCTCAGCGCAGTCGATTACGAACTCATCGCCGAAGCCGATCTCGACCTCACCCCCGTGTCCCTGCAGCAGCTCATCGTCCGCAGCACCCAGGAGGGCCTCAACGATCGGTCCGCAGCCGACACCGAAAGCAGGAGCGTGCAGTCATGACCGCCACAGTCGACCACCCCACCCGGGACACGATCTCTCGCCCGAAGAGCCGCACCTGGGGAGTCGTCCGCCTCCAGTTCACGAACACCCAGACCTTCGTCTGGGTCCCCGTCCTCGTCCTCGGCGGGGTGTGGCTGATCACCCTCGTCATCTACTGGATCATCTCCTCCTCAGGTTCGGACGGCCCCATGTACAGCGGCGGATCGCAGGCACCACTGTGGTACTTCGCCGTCGTCGGCGCCCAAGCGATGAACCACACTTTCTACTTCTCGCAGGCGATGAGCCTCACACGCCGGGAGTTCTACCTCGGCTCCCTGCTCGCCGCGGGCATCAGCGCCGTCGGCATCTCATTCGTCTTCGTCGCCCTCGGTCTCATCGAACAGGCCACCGACGGCTATGGCATGGACGGCTATTTCGCCTATCTGCCCTGGATCTGGGAAGGGGGCCCGCTGGCGGCCGGAACGATCTACTTCACGCTCACGCTGCTGGGCTTCGTCCTCGGCTTCTGGTTCGCCATCGTCAAGAACCGCTTCGGCTCGCTCATCGTCACGGTTTCGCTCATCGGCCTCGCCCTGGTGCTGCTGGCCGGTGCTGCGTGGCTCAGCTTCAATCGCGCCTGGCCCCAGCTGTGGATGTGGCTGGCCGACGCGCAGGCGATCGGACTGGCGTTCTGGGCGCTGGGACTGTCAGTGGTCTGCGCAGCCGGGTCGTACCTGACCCTGCGCCATCTGACCTCCTAGCTCAGCCCAGCAGCGTCAGCGCTGCCCCGGCGAGTACGGCGGCCACCGCCACCGCAGCGCCCATGGCCGCGGTCGTCCGCCATCCCATGTCCCTGCCGACCATGACCATCGAAGGGATGCTCAGCGCTGGCAGAGCCACGAGGAGGGCACCGGTGACTCCGGCGCCGACGCCCAACGGCAGCAGGGTGAGGATGATCGGAATCTCACCGCCGGTGGGGATCACCAGGAGCGTGCCCACGATCGCCACGACGAGGACCGCTGCGACTCCCAGCTGCGCCTCGAGCCCGTAGACTCCCGTCAGCCACGGGCTGAGGAATCCGATCACGAGGACGAGCAGGAAGTGCTCCGGCACGAGGATGAGCGTGAATCTCGACAGGGACCGCACATAGCGGACAGGCAGGTGGGACAGCCTCGCCGGCTCAGCACGCGGGGCGGGCACCCGATCGGCTCGTCCCGGCACCCACCGTCCGATGAGGGCACTGGCTCCCACGGCGATGAGCACCGCGAAGACGATGCGCACCGCGACGTAGTGCCAGGGCAGGACGAGAGCGAGGAAGATGAGGACCGCCGGGTTGAGCAGAGGGTTGCCGACCCAATAGGCCAGGGCCGCCGATCGGCGGACGCCCGAGGAGCGCAGGCCGGTGGCCACCGGCGCCGCGCAGCAGGTGCACATCATCGACGGCATCGACAGGGCGGCGCCGACCAGGGACTGTCCGGTGTGGCTGCTGCGGTTGAGCACGCGCAGCAGCCAGTCCCTGGGCACCAGGGCATCGATGGCCGCCGCGACGATCAGAGCCACGAGCAGGGCCTTCCACACCGCAGTGAAGTACACGAGTGTGAAGTCCCAGGCCCCGGCCAGGGACACGGCGTCGCCGGCGGCGTCGAACAGCGGCCCGCCGTCCCAGATCGAGGTCCGGCTCAGCGTCCAGGCCCTGTCCCAGTACGGCAGCCATTTCGACCAGCTCAGCCCCACCACCAACAGCAGGACGAGGACGGCCACACCGGCCCAGTCGACGGCTCCGAACCGGCGCGGCACCGGGTTCGGGGCCCGTGAGGTGGTCACGAGCTGCGGGCGACGACCGAATCGGCGAAGGCGAACAGGGCGTCCTTGACGCGACCGGCCGGCACCGGTTCCAGAGCGGCCTTCGCGTCTTCGGCCCAGCGCAGAGCCTCGGCGCGTGCCCGCTCGGTCACGGGGTGGGCGGCCAGTGCGGCACGGGCGGCCTCCAGCGCCTCATCGGAGGTCAGGTCCGCGTCGAGGAGTCGGACCACCTCGGCGGCGGCTTCGTCACCATCGCCGGCGGCGGCCCGCACATAGAGCACGGGCAGGGTCGGGACGCGTTCGCGCAGGTCCGTGCCCGGTGTCTTGCCCGATTCCGAGGAGGTGGTCGTGAGGTCGATGATGTCGTCGGCGAGTTGGAAGGCCACGCCGACGCGTTCACCGAAGACGCGGGCAGGTTCTGCCAGAGCCGGATCGGCGCCCGAGAACATGATTCCGAACCGCGCCGAGGTGGCGATGAGCGATCCTGTCTTGTCCGCGAGCACCTGGAGGTAGTGGTCGATCGCATCGGCGTCCTCGGGCGGGCCGGCGAATTCGTTGAGCTGCCCGAGGACGAGGCGTTCGAAGGTCTCGGCCTGGATCCGCACGGCTTCGGGACCGAGCTTCGCAGTCACTCCGGAGGCCTTGGAGAAGAGCAGATCACCGGTGAGGATGGCTACCGAATTGCCCCACACCTCATGCGCGGCCGGTGCCCCGCGACGCACGGGAGCGTCGTCCATGACGTCGTCGTGGTACAGCGATGCCAGGTGGATGAGTTCGACGGCCACGGCCGCGTCGATGATGTCGTCCTGCTCGGCCTCACCGAGGCGAGCGGTCAGCAGCACGAGGTTCGGACGGGCACGTTTGCCACCGGCGGCCAGCAGATGCTTCGAGGTCGTGTCCGGCAGTTTGCGGGTCTGCTCGGTCACCTCGTAGAGCCTGGCCTCGACGGCCTCCAACTGAGTCGAGATCTCCGCCGCGAGTTGGGCGTCGGCACCGGTGAAGGTGGCCGGAGAGGCTAAGTGGCTCATGTCCTCGTCATTCGTCGTAGTCGGTGTCTGTCCTCGCCCGAGCGCTCAGACATTGCTGGTGTCCGGGGCGATTCGGGTCAGGGCGGAGATCACCCTGTCGATGAGATCGGCCTCGGAGACCTTCGGTTCGCGGTAGAGGTTCGCCAACAATTTGACGACGAACTCCATCACAACGTCAACACCCATACCGTACTTGATTCCGAACTGCATGAGCGCAGGGTGGCCGATGATCGAGGCGAAAACCCGACCCAGGGTGAAATAGCCGCCGAGCGAGTCCCCGAGCAGGGCCGGGTACTCCTGCAGCCGGCGGCGCATCACCGCCTGCGGATAGCGGGAGTAGGTGGAGATCACCTCGGCGGCCAACCGAGCGGATTCGAGCGCATAGTCGATGCCCTCCCCGTTGAACGGGTTGACCATTCCGCCGGAGTCGCCGATGAGCAGCAGCCCGCGGTGGAAGTGCGGGGTGCGGTTGAACGCCATGGGCAGGGCGGCGGACTTGATCGGGCCCAGCGAGGTGGTCTCATCGAGGCCCCATTCGTGGCCCATATCCGCGATCCACTGGCCCATGACCGAGCGCAGGTCGACGGATCTGAACTGCGGGGAGGAGTCCAGCAGGCCGGCACCGATGTTGACCGTGCCGTCGCCGAGGGGGAAGATCCACCCGTAGCCGGGCAGGACCTCCGACTGCCCGTCCGCGTTCGTCGAGCGCATCTCGAGCCAGGATTCGATGTAGTCGTCGGCGTGCCTCGGCGAGGTGTGGTAGGCGCGGGCGGCGATGCCCATGGGCCGGTCGTCGCGCTTCTCCAGCCCCATGGCCACGGCCATCCGGGACGAGACCCCGTCGGCGGCGATGACGATGGGAGCACGGAAATGGGCCTCGGGTCCGACCCGTCGGCCGCGGTGATCGGTCCCGGCCGCATGGACTCCCCGGATCCAACCGTCCTCGCCGATGTCCGGCGACATCGCTTTGACCTGTTCGAACAGTCTCGCCCCGGACCACTGCGCATGTCGGGCGAAGGCCTCGTCCATGCCCAGGCGCGGGCGTGTGAGCCCGTAGTTCGGGGTGCCGTCGATATCGGGCCAGTCGAGTTCGAGGCGGTGGCCCCCGCCGATCAGCCGCAGCCCCCGATTCGGGTGCCAGCCGTCGGAGGCCGGCAGGTCCATGCCGAGGAACCCGGCCTCCTTGACCGCCCGCGGAGTCAGAGCGTCGCCGCAGATCTTGTCACGCGGGAAACCGGACTTCTCGAGGATGATGACTTCGTGTCCGGCCTGAGCGAGGTAGGCGCCGATGGCCGATCCCGCCGGTCCGGCTCCGACGATGACGACCTCGGCGTCGAACTGATTCACCGTTGCGCTCACGGCTCGTCGGACTCCGTGTCCCGAGTCTGAGCACCGGGCCCGGCCTCGGTCCCGACGGGTTTGAGGGCGTGGTGGACGGCGACGATGCCTCCGGTGAGGTTGCGGTACTTCACCTGGTCGAACCCGGCGCCGAGGATCTGGTGGGCGAAGGCCTCCTGGTTCGGCCAGGCGCGGATCGACTCGGCCAGGTACACATAGGCCTCGGGGTTCGAGGACACCGCGCGGGCCACGGCCGGCAGCGCCCGCATCAGGTACTCCTTGTACACGAGGCTGAAGGCCTCACACGTCGGGGTGGAGAACTCGCAGATGACCAGCCTGCCGCCGGGCTTGAGCACGCGCAGCATCTCGGCGAGGGCCGTGTCGACGTCGTGGACGTTGCGGATGCCGAAGGAGATCGTGACGACGTCGAAGCCGCCATCGGCGAAGGGCAGATCCATCGCATCGGCGTAGATGAAATCGATCTTCGGGTGGCGGCGGCGACCCTCGGTGAGCATCCCGGTGGAGATGTCACCGGCGACCACCTCGGCGCCGTGCCGGGTGAATGCCATCGACGACGTGCCGGTTCCCGCCGCGAGGTCGAGGACGCGCTCACCGGGTCCGGCGGCCACGGAATCGGCGACGGTGCGTCGCCAGGAGCGGGCGAGACCGAAAGTGAGGACATCGTTCGTGAGGTCGTAGCGGGAGGCGACATCATCGAACATCGAGGCGACGTCGTCGGGCTGCTTGTCCAGCTGGGCACGGTTCATGCCCTCATTGTCTCAACACCTCAACGCAGACGGCGAATCCGTCATCGCCCGGACGGGCCGCCGCGGATGTGGAAATGGACACACTCCCGGTCATCACGAGCCCGCACCGGTCCGCTGGGGTCCCGTACCGGTCAGTCTCGGGCCGGTGCCGGTGGCGGTGAGAGGATGAGAACCGGGGAACTCGTCTAGAGTTGGACCGACATGACTACGACTTTCGGCACCAGTGACATCATCACCGCACCCCCGCACCTGCATGTGCGCTCCCGCTTCGTCGACGACGTCGATCCCGGGCCCGGATTCCCGTTCCAATCCGGGCTGCCGACCACCGTCGAGCAGACCCTGGAGCTGCTGCCGACGTCCGGATTCTCCTGCTGGGTCCGCGACACCTCCGGGCTGATCGGCTTCGGCCGGACCCTGCGCATCCGCGCCCGCGGTCCCGAACGGTTCACTCAGCTCTCGGCCGCGTGGAAGGCGATCACCGCTGTCGCGAGCGTCGAGGACGAGGTCGATCTGCTCGGCTCCGGGCTCATGTGCTTCGCCACGGTCGCCTATTCGGGCGAGTCGGACGTCGATTCGATCATCCACGTTCCCGAATTCGTGCTCGGTCGCCGAGGCGGCCGCGTGTGGCTGACATCGATCTCGACGAACGCCACTCCGCCCACTCCCCCGGTCCTGCAGGCCGAGCCCCTGCGTCGGGTCGCCTCGGCGCGGGCGACGGACGGCAACCTCGATTCCGCGAAGTGGGCGCAGCTGGTCGCAGAGGTCGCGGCCATGCTCACCCCCGTCGACGGCTCGTCCGAGGTGGATGCCTTCAGCGACGATCCGACACTGCGCAAGATCGTGCTCGCCCGCGACGAGGTGGTCACCACCGACGACGACATCGACGTCCGGTCGGTGCTCGGCGCTCTCAATCGCAGCTATCCCAGCTGCTGGACCTTCGATGTCGCCGGGCTCATCGGTTCGACGCCCGAGCTGCTCATCGGGGTGGAGAACAACCGAGTGATCTCCCGCGTCCTGGCCGGGACCTACCGGGTCGAGAAGAACCCGACGGACGAGATGCCCGCGGCCAGGAAGCTGCTCAGCGCGCACAAGGACAGCACCGAGCACGCCTTCGCCATCGCCTCCCTGCAGCGCAGCCTCGGTTCGGTCGCCGACGACGTCACCGTCGATGAGCGTCCTCACCTGCTGCCGCTGGCCAACGTCATCCACTCGGCCTCGGACGCGCAGGCGAACCTCTCACCCGATTCCGATCTCAACGCCCTCGACGTCGCCGCCGCTGTCCATCCGACGGCCGCCGTCGGCGGTTACCCGCAGGCGAGCGCCGTGGCCCACGTCGATTCGCTCGAACCGCTCGACCGCGGACGCTACTCGGGTCCGGTCGGGTGGATGGACGGACGCGGCAACGGTCAGTTCGGCATCGCTCTGCGCTGCGGTCAGCTCGAGGACCGCAATCGGATCCGCCTGTTCGCCGGTGCCGGGATCATGCCGGATTCCGATCCCGACGCCGAGGTGGCCGAGACCGATGCGAAGCTCGCCCCGATGCGTCGGGCGCTGGGCCTGGACTGAGCGATTTCGCTGTCGGCGCGGGCGGCGGTGACCGGTCAGGCTGACGAAGCAGCCCGAAACAGCCCGAAACAGCCGCTCACTCACCGGTACGGTTGAAGAACGCGTCGTGCACGGCGCGTTCTTCAACCCACGCGGTGAGTGAGCGGACTCGAGGCATCCACGCGGTGAGTGAGCGGACTCGAGGCACCCACGCGGTGAGTGAGCGGACTCAGCACAGCGCGGACTCGGCGCAGGCCGGATCAGTGCGCGCGGGTGACTTCGATGATGCGGCGAGTGCCTGCAGCAGCGCTCGAATCAGCAGCGCCTGGGCCAGAGACGCCGGTGTTGCCTTCGCCAGCCAGGACCCGTTCGAACTCGCCCGCAGTCTCGACCGACGTGTAATCCCACCCGTAGGCGGCGGCGAGCTCTGCGAACCCGCGGCCGTGCGGGACCGTGAAGTAGCGCTCCAGGTAACCGGCCACATGCGGCTGGGAGTGCTCGAGTCCGGAGAAGATCGCTCCCCCGTCGTCGTTGAGCACCACGATCGTCACATCCCCCGCCATTTCGGCCGTCGGTGTGAGCAGTCCCCCGATGTCGTGGAGCATCGCGATGTCACCGATGAGCAGGACGACCGGCTCGTCCAGGCCCAGGGACAGCCCCGTCGCGGTGGAGACGAGTCCGTCGATGCCCGCCAGTCCGCGTGAGGCGTGGATATGGGCACGGATGTCGGTGGCCTCACTGAGGTAGCGCACCGAGTTCGAACTGGCCGCGAAGACAGTGACGTCCTGTGCCGCGAGATATTCGGTGACCGCTCGAGCCGTCGATTGGAATTCCTGCGCCGAGGCGGCTTCCCCAGTATCGGTCGATTTCCGCGCCGAGGTTCGTTCGTCCCGGGCGGCTGCAAGACAGGCCTCGCCTGCGTCGATCCAGTCACGCACCCACGCAGCGCCCGAGGCGGCGCAGTCTGCGCCATCGCTGCCGGCTCCGTCATCGGAGCCGATTGCCTCGTCCGTGACGGACAGGGCGAGCGCGTCGATATCGTCGGGCAACCGCCGTGCGGTCACCGTTTCGTCGGCGAGCAGCGCGGCCACCGGCCGGGTCAGAGTCGGTTTGCCGTGGACGACGACCGTGCGGATCGCGTCTCTCAGTTCCGTCCGTTCCCCGAGAACCCGAGCATGGGCGGGCACGAATGTCGAGGAGACTCCCCTGGCCTGCGCCAAGGGGCTCGAGGGTTCGGCGAGCACCGGTAGGTGGTGGGCGGCGGCGAGCGCACGCAGAGATTCGGCCGGGTGCCCGCCTGCGTCGCCCGCGACGATGACGGTGCCATCGGTGATCGTCACGCTCACCTCGGGACGTGAGGATTCGACCGGGGTCCGCTCGAACGATCCGCTGACCTCGTCCTTCCACGCCCCCAGTTCGGCGGCAGTGGGCACCAGCGGGGTATCGAACTGCACATTCAACTGGACCGGTCCGGCCGCCTCGGCGCCGGTTCCTCCGGTGCGTCCCAGCGCTGCCGCAACGGATTCGGAGACCGCCGCCTCGACTCCTCCGCGGCTCTCTCCGGCGGGAAGATCGCAACGGGCACGGACGTCGCTGAGCACATGCGCCTGATCGTCGATCGTCTGGTTCGCCCCGGTCCCGCGCAGCCGGGCGGGCCGGTCGGCGGTCAGCGCCAGCAGCGGCAGGTGCCCGTACGAGGCCTCGAGCACGGCCGGGTGGAGGTTGGCCACGGCCGATCCCGAAGTGGTGACGACCGCGACGGCCGATCCCGCGCCGCCGGCGCGCAGACCCCGGGCCAGCCCGAGGGCGAGGAACCCGGCGTCGCGCTCGTCGATGCGCACATGCGTGCGGATCAGCCCCGCTTCGGCCAACGGTGCCAGGGCATAGACCAAGGGAGCGGAGCGGGACCCGGGGGCGATGACCACATCCGTCACTGCTGATCGGACGAGGCCTCGGGCAATCTGCTGCGCCACCGCGCTCGAATTCGACATCACCTGATATTCAACCACTAACCCATCTGCGGTTCATCTCCGCCCTCTGACCTCGGCGCATTCGTTCGACTGGTGCGGATCGCCTCGACGCCGGAGGACTCGGACGAGACAGCGACACAGCCACGCGGCGATGTGTCGGATCCGGTACACGGGAGGGGCCCGCAACCGGCGGGTGGGGCTTATATTGATAGCAGTCGCGGCTCTGCGACCGCTGATCGCCCCACTGAACGCTGACTCGAGAGGTCCATCATGAAACGCACACTCCCAGCCATCGCGCTCATCACCGGCCTGACCCTTGCGGGCTGTTCGGGCGGCCAAGACGGCGGCCAGGACGAGGACGGCAGCGACTCCGCAGCCGAGGAGGCGACGCAGCTCGACGAAGCGACGCTGAAGGAGCTCCTCGAATCCACGGATGCTCAGGGACAGTCCTTCACGTACATCGACACCAGCGAGGCCTCCGGCAGCGAGGCTCTCAAGGCTCTCGACAATGCCGAGTTCGAACCCAGCGAGTGCAAGGACCTGTCGATGGCGGCGCTCGGGGCAGCCGAAGCCAGTGACAGCACCACGGTCACCGGTGTTTCGAGTGACAACACTCTGTCCGTGGGACTGGTCAGCCTCGCCGATGAGGACGCGGCCGGGTCTCAGCTTCGAACCTCGAGCAAGGTGACCGAGGAATGCAGCGATGTGACCATCAGCTCCCAGGGCATCGAGATGTCGATGGACTTCGAACCCTTCGACACCGAGGTCGCCGGCGCCGATGAGACCGTCGGAGTCAAGGCCACGATCGACGCCGGCGGGCAGACGGTGCTCAACACGAACTCCATCAGCGCCAGAGTCGGCAACAATATCGTGACCGCGGCCAATGTCGTCGACGTCGACGAGGCGACGGTGTCCCAGACCGCCGAGGCATTCGTCGACGCCGTCAGCAGCGCGGGCTGACCTCAGCCCGCGCCTTCGCCACGCTCCTGCTCTCCGAGCCGCAGACGGGACCAGCACTGCTGGAGTCGTCGGGCCCACCAGTCGAATCGCCCCGGATCCACCGCCAGAGACTGCAGGCGGTCAGGGTCCGGGGCGATTCGCGTGACCGGGACGAAGCCGTCGACCGGGCGCATCCCGGCATCGTCGGCGACGACATCCGAGGCGAAGAGACGGACGGTGCCCAGACCGCAGGCCGGGCTGTCGCCGAGCAGTGCCCGGCTGCGGTCGGTGCGCGGCAGCTGTGCGGCCAGCCTGGCACCGGCGGCCAGTCCGACCGATGATTCCAGCGCCGAGGACACCACGGCCGGCAGCCCGCAGGCGTCGATGACCGACCGGCCCGCGGCGATGCCGCCCAAAGGCTGGACCTTGACGATGATGACCTCGGCCGCACCCAGCGCAGCCACACGCAGCGGGTCCTCGGCTTTGCGGATCGATTCGTCGGCGGCGAGCACGATCGGCAGATCCCGGTCGGCCAGTTCCTCACGCAAGCGGGCCATGTCCTCGACGCCGACGACCGGCTGTTCGAAGTACTGGAGGTCGAAGTCGGCGAATTCGGTGCAGGCGCGCTGCGCCTCGGCGAGGCTGTAGCCGGCGTTCGCGTCCAGGCGCAGCGTGGTGTCGGGCAGGATCCGACGGAACTGCCGCAGGCGGGCGAGGTCATCGGCGAGTGAGTCGATTCCGTGCTCGGCGACCTTCGCCTTGACGGTGCCGACGTGTCCGTACCGGGCCAGTACCGACTCGACCTCTTCGGCAGGGCAGGCCGGCAGCGTGGCGTTGACGGCGACGGTCTGGGGCTCCTCCTCTGCTGCGCTGCCTGCGGTCGGCCGGCTCGCGCTGCCTGCGGTCGGCCGGCTCGCGCGGTCGCCGGGCAGCAGACCTGCGAATTCGAGGGCGGCACGCAGCCACCTGCTGGCTTCCTCGGTGCCGTATTCGGTGAACGGGGAGAACTCGGCCCACCCATCGGGCCCGGGCAGCAGGGCGATCTCGCGTTCTGTGATGCCTCTGAATCGAGTCACCATCGGCAGACGGAGCACGTGCACCTCGTCGATGAGGTCCTCGAAGCGTTCGGGCAGCTCGGCTGCGGACGAGGCGGCTGCGGACGGACGTGAATCGGCCATGGGGCCAGACTATCGCCCTCCCGGTCAGAGGCGTCCGAGGAACGAGGGCACCCGCTCGCCCAGCAGGGAAGCCGCGTCGTCGTCGACGGCCTCGAGCGAGGAGTCCGCGAAGGCTCTCATCCCGTCGGTCAGGCCCTGGATGTGGTGGTAGGGAAGCACTTCGGTCCTCGCAGACTCCCATCGACTGGTGATCCGCTCGACTGGTGATCCGCCTGTCCTCGACGATGCCCGACTCCAGCGTGATGTGATATCAATCATCAGCCGTCGGTGGGGTTCGGATCACCGGACACCTCGGGACCGGCACAGCACTGCCAAGCGATAGGCTGGGGACCATGACGGTTTCAGATATCTTCGATCCCTCCGCGTGGCGTGAGGTCTCCGGATTCGACTTCACCGATATCACCTACCACCGGGCGATCGACCCCGCCGACGGCAGCGATCTCGGCTGCGTGCGCATCGCCTTCGACCGCCCCGAGGTGCGCAACGCCTTCCGGCCCCACACCGTCGACGAGCTCTACCGCGCCCTCGACCATGCCCGCCAGACCTCGGATGTCGGTGCGGTGCTGCTGACCGGCAACGGCCCGAGTGCCAAGGACGGCGGTTGGGCGTTCTGCTCCGGCGGCGACCAGCGCATCCGCGGCCGCTCCGGCTACCAGTACGCCTCCGGGGAGACCCGTGAGAGTGTCGATCCGGCTCGTGCCGGGCGCCTGCACATCCTCGAGGTCCAGCGCCTCATCCGCACCATGCCGAAGGTCGTCATCGCCGTCGTCCCCGGCTGGGCCGCCGGCGGCGGGCACAGTCTGCACGTCGTGGCTGATATGACGATCGCCTCCCGCGAGCATGCGAAATTCAAGCAGACCGATGCCGATGTCGGATCCTACGACGCCGGCTACGGGTCGGCGTATCTGGCGAAGATGGTCGGGCAGAAGAGGGCCCGCGAGATCTTCTTCCTCGGCCGCACGTATTCGGCGCAGGAGATGGCCGATATGGGCGCTGTCAACGAGGTCGTCGACCACGCCGAACTCGAAACGGCCGCCCTGACGATGGCCAAGGAGATCCTCGGCAAGTCCCCCAACGCGCAGCGGATGCTCAAATTCGCCTTCAACCTCGTCGACGACGGTCTCATGGGCCAGCAGGTCTTCGCCGGTGAGGCCACCCGCCTGGGGTACATGACCGACGAAGCCGTCGAGGGCCGCGACGCCTTCCTCGACAAGCGCGACCCCGACTGGTCGCCGTTCCCCTGGTACTACTGAAGGCCCGGCCCGGACCCATCGTGACCGCACGCGAGCTCAGCCCCGAGGACCTGCCCGAGGCCATCGACCGAGCGCTTCAGGGACACTCGATCCTCATCCTGCCCGCAAACCGCGAGGGTGCCGTCACCGAGGCGGCCCCGAGTTCGTGGGCAGGCACCGGAACGTGTCCGGCTCTCATCCTCTTCACCTCCGGCTCCACCGGGCAGGCGAAGGCTGTGGCCCTGTCCGCCCGCGCCCTGACCACCTCGGCGCGGGCGACCGAACGGTCCCTGTCCGGGCCCGGCGACTGGTACCTGTGTCTGCCGGTCAATCACATCGCCGGTTTCCAGGTGGAGCTGCGTGCCCGACTGGCCGGGAGGCCTCCGGTGCGGTCGACCTCGGCGAGGTTCACCGCCGCATCCTTCACCACCGGGGCCGACCAGCTGCTGGACAGGGCAGGAGACCGACCCACCTACGCCTCGCTCGTGCCCACTCAGCTCCACCGCATCCTCGAGGACGATCACGCCGCCGATCTGGCATCGAGGATCGATCACATCCTCCTCGGCGGGGCGGCGATCCCACCGGCGCTGCTCGATCGGGCGGATGCCGCAGGACTGTCGATCGTGCGCACCTACGGGATGAGCGAGACCGCCGGCGGCTGCGTCTACGACGGCGTGCCCTTCGACGGCGTCGACATCACCATCACCGAGTCGGGCACCATCGATCTGTCCGGCCCGGTCGTCGCCGACGCCTATGTCGACATCGCCGCCGACGGCACCATCACCCCCGTGGACTCCCCCGACCTGGAGGTCGACGTTCAGGGCAGGCGCATCATGCACACGAGCGATCTCGGGCATCTCGAGGCGGGTGTGCTCACCGTGCTCGGCCGCGCCGATGACATCATCGTCTCCGGCGGCACGAACGTGTCTCCGCATGCGCTGGAGATCGGGCTGCTGCCGAGCTGGCAGCGCGAGGGCATCGCCGAGATGCTCGTGACCTGGGTGCCCGATGCCGAGTGGGGAAAGCGGATCGTCGCCCTCGTCAGATTCGCCGAGCCTCTGCGCGAGCTCGCCCAGCCTCTGCGCGAAATCACCGAGTCTCCGCGAGAGCTCGCCCGCCGACTGACCGCCCTCGATCACGGGATGAGCGGGCAGCTGCTGCCGCAGCTCGTCTTCGCCGTCGACGAGATCCCGAGCAGGTCGATCGGCAAACCCGACCGGCAGGCCGCGGCCGAACTCGCGGCCGAACTCGACGCCACCGCTGCCGAATACCCTTGCCGGTGAACAATCGATAATATGAGACGGTTCCGCAAATGCTGAGGAAGGTGACCGAAACCTATGGCTGATGCCGCCCAGTGGATCTCGGGTGCTCGGTTGCGCACCCTGCCCCTGGCACTCGCGCCCGTCCTCATCGGAACCGGCGCCGCGATCGGGTCCCTCGGAGGATTCACCGCGTTCATCCTCGATGACATCTCCGGCAGCGGCGACCATGTCAGTCTGCCGCAGATACTTCTGCGCGGCTTCCTCGCGCTGCTCGTCGCTCTCTGCCTCCAGATCGGGTCGAACTACGCCAACGACTACTCCGACGGCATCCGCGGCACCGACGACGAGCGAGTCGGACCGGTGCGTCTGACCGCGACCGGTCTGGCCGAGGCGCATACGGTCAAGCGTGCGGCCTTCCTCTTCTTCGGTCTTGCCGGTCTCGCCGGCATCGTGCTCGTCCTCATCTCGCAGGCGTGGTGGTTCCTCATCGTCGGCGCAGCCGCCGTGGCCGCCGCGTGGTTCTACACCGGAGGGAAGAGGCCCTATGGGTATATGGGCCTCGGCGAGGTCTTCGTCTTCGTCTTCTTCGGTCTCGTCGCCACCTTGGGAACGATGTGGATGCAGGTCGGCCATCTCAGCCTGAGCGGCCTCGCCGGGGCTGTGGCGATCGGCTCGCTCGCCTCGGCTGTGCTCATGGTCAACAACCTCCGCGATATCCCCACCGACACCGAGGCGGGCAAGATCACGCTGGCCGTGCGGCTGGGCGACAACGCTGCCCGCATCGCCTATGCGGTGCTGGTGCTGCTGCCGTTCGCGCTGCTGGCCCTGGCGATCCTCGATGGGCATCCGGCGGTGGCATTGGCGATCCTCGCTCTGGTGCCGGCCCTCAACCCGCTCAAGACGGTTCTCAGCGGCACGTCCGGCCAAGGGCTGATTCCGCCGATCAAGTCGACCGGGCTGACCGG
>DWZN01000042.1 GCA_019117545.1 Candidatus Brevibacterium intestinavium | reverse complement strand
CTCGAGGACGCCATGATCACCCTGCTCGCCGAGTACGGCATCGACGCCACGACGATCGAAGGACGCGCCGGGGTCTGGCTGCTCGGCGACGGAGCCCGGCGCGACCGCAAGATCGGGGCCATCGGCATCCGCATCCACGAAGGTGTGACGATGCACGGTCTGGCGCTGAACTGCAGCAACGAACTCGACGCTTACGAGAACATCATCCCGTGCGGGATCACGGACGCTGACACCACTTCCATCAGTGCCGAACTCGGACGAACGGTTACGCCTCAGGACACGGCGACACGGCTCGACGAGATTCTGCACGAGACCATCACCGCCTAGGAGAATTCAGATGACGATTGCCCCAGAAGGTCGCCGGATGCTGCGGGTCGAGGCTCGCAACTCCCAGACTCCGATCGAGGACAAGCCCGCCTGGATCAAGGCGAAGGCTCATATCGGACCCGAGTACGCTTCGCTGAAATCATTGGTGCGCAAGCAGGACCTGCACACCGTGTGCGAAGAGGCGGGCTGTCCGAACATCTTCGAATGCTGGGAGGATCGGGAGGCCACGTTCCTCATCGGCGGAGAGCAGTGCACCCGTCGCTGCGACTTCTGTCAGATCGACACCGGCAAACCGGCCGAATTCGACGCGGACGAGCCTCGCCGTGTGGCCGCCTCGGTGGGTGAGATGGGTCTGCGCTACTCGACGATCACGGGTGTGGCCCGCGACGATCTCGAGGACGGCGGGGCGTGGCTCTATGCCGAGACCGTGCGCCAGATCCACGACCTCGAATACGTCGACGGCCGCGGCACCGGCGTCGAGCTGCTGATCCCGGACTTCAACGCGAAGCCGGATCAGCTCGCCGAGGTCTTCTCCTCCCGCCCCGAGGTGCTCGCCCACAATGTCGAGACCGTTCCGCGCATCTTCAAGCGGATCCGTCCGGCTTTCCGCTACGAACGCTCGCTGTCCGTGATCACCCAGGCCCGCGAGGCCGGGCTGGTGACGAAGTCGAATCTCATCCTCGGCATGGGCGAGACCAACGATGAGATCATCTCGGCGCTGCAGGATCTGCACGATGCCGGTTGCGATCTCATCACGATCACTCAGTACCTGCGTCCCTCGCCCAGGCACCATCCGGTCACCCGCTGGGTGAAACCGGCGGACTTCGTCATGCTGCGCGATGCCGCTGAGGAGATCGGCTTCCTCGGCGTCATGTCGGGCCCGCTGGTCCGTTCGTCCTACCGCGCCGGCCGTCTCTGGGCCACCGCGATGCGTCGCCGCGGCGAGCAGATTCCGCCGCACTTGGCGCATCTGGACAAGCACACGCCCGCCAAGCAGGAGGCTCAGGCGGTTGTGGATACCTTCGGGCCCGGCGAAGAGGTAGACTTGTCTGCTGAGCAATGATGGCGCTCGTCACCGCATGGCGGCGTCACAAAGGCCTTCAAAAGCAAGTGAGAGAATGAGCGAAGAACCTCGTAAGGGACTTTTCCGGCGCAAGCCCAAGGATCCGAACAAGAAGCCCGGCCGTCTGGCGCAGATGCGCCAGGTCTATGAGCTGTCCGCCAAGCACAACAAGGCCACCCCGTGGCTGTTGGCCGCGGCCGTGCTCGGCTGCACGATCCTCGGCGTCGGTGCCGGCTTCGTGTTCGGCGGGATGATCTTCACGACCATCCTCGGTCTCATGGTCGGCATCCTGCTGGGCATGTTCATGCTCGGCCGCTTCGCCGAAACCGCGGCTTTCGCACAGATGGACGGCCAGCCCGGTGCCTTCGGTGCCGTTCTCAACACCGCCCGCCGCGGTTACCTCATGGACGAGAAGCCGATCGCCATCGACCCGAAGAGCCGCGACCTGGTCTTCCGCTCCACCGGACGCGCCGGTGTGGTGCTGCTCAGCGAAGGCCCGAAGGCACGCAGCGCGAAGCTGCTGGCCAAGGAGAAGAAGCGTCACGAACGCATCCTTCCCAATGTTCCGATCCACACCCTGCAGGGAGGCAAGGAAGAGGGGCAGCTGACGATGAAGCAGGTCGTGCCGACCGTGCAGAAGCTGCCGCGCAAGCTCAACCGCGCCGAGGTGCTCACGGTGCGCAACCGTCTCGCGGCACTGGGGACCCAGAGTACGCGGCCTCCGATCCCGAAGGGCATCGACCCGAACAAGGCTCGGCCGAACCACAAGGCCATGCGCGGACGCTGATCCACCGCCTCCGCTGCGACCGACCAGTCCCCGAAAGGGCGTCGACTCCATCCGAGTCGGCGCCCTTTCGCCTGTCCCGGGCCGCTGGCGACTGGCGGCAGGCACCGTCCCTCACCGTCAGCGGCAGAACACCGCGGTGCAACGGGTGGGTGTGCCGCTGGTGATGGTGCGGTCGCGCCCCGCGACCGATGTTGGTGCCGGCGCACACCGATGCCGAGGGTGTGGGAAAGTGCGCTGGGATCGCAGCAGGTGCGCCGAGCCGTGCCGACTCGGCACGGACCGAACCCGAGAAGCTGCCTGTCAGCGGCGGAGGATGACGGTGCCTGCGGCGAGATCGTGCAGCCCACGATTGTCACGATCGAAGATGACAGCGGGAATGACGAGAACGACCAGCAGTGCCCGGATGAGGGACTTGAGCATTCCGGGGACGTGTCCGTCGAGGCGTCGCACCTCGATTCCGAAGATCCGATGGCCCACCGAGTAGCCGAGGGTGCCGACGAGCAGGAAGTTCTCGAGAGCGAAGAGGCCAGGGGCGATGAACGGGTTCGCCGGGTCGATCAGATTCGCGATCGCCAGACACATCAGCCAGTCGATGAGCAGGGCGAGGATGCGCTTCCACGCCGGGGCCAGGGAATGCGAACCGGTGGCAGGCAGACCGAGCCGTTTGCCCGGCCAGTCGTCGGCCTCCCTGTCGAACCGGGGTCCTTCGAGCCAGGAACCGAGGTCGTCACGATTGATCACTGTCCCAGCCTACGCAATCCGTCCTGAACGCATCCTCAGGAAACATGCCCGAAACATGAGCGACATCACCACTTCATTTGCGGGCGGTTAGGATTGTCAATGGTCAGGAGAAACGGCCACCGTACACGAACTAGGAGACCTAAGTGTTCTCGTCTGCTGAAGAACTCGTCAACTTTATTTCGGACAACGATGTGAAATTCGTCGATGTCCGATTCTGCGACCTGCCCGGTGTGGTCCAGCACTTCAACCTCCCCGCCGCTTCCTACGGCACGGAGGAGATCACCGAAGGTCTGCTCTTCGACGGGTCCTCCATCAAGGGTTTCCAGGGCATCCACGAGTCCGATATGAAACTGCTCGCCGACGTCACCTCGGCCTATATCGACCCGTTCCGGGAAGCCAAGACGCTGGTCGTGACTCACTCGATCGTCGACCCCTTCACCGATGAGCCCTACTCCCGCGATCCGCGCCAGGTCGCTGCGAAGGCCGAATCCTATCTCGAGTCCACCGGCATCGCCGACACCGTCTTCTTCGGTGCCGAGGCCGAGTTCTACCTCTTCGACTCCATCCGCTACGAGAACACCCCGGGAAGCAGCTTCTACAAGATCGGTTCCGAGGAAGCGGCCTGGGACACCGGCGCCGATGAGGCCGGCGGCAACCAGGGCTATAAGACGCCGTTCAAGGGCGGTTACTTCCCCGTCTCCCCGCAGGACCATTACGCCGACATCCGCGACCGGATGTCACTGACGCTCGAAGAGATCGGCTTCGAGATGGAGCGCGCCCATCACGAGGTCGGCACCGCCGGTCAGCAGGAGATCAACTACAAGTTCAAGACTCTGCAGCACGCCGGCGACCAGCTGTTGGACTTCAAGTACGTGATCAAGAACACCGCCTACGAACTCGGCAAGTCCGCGACCTTCATGCCGAAGCCGCTGTTCGACGACAACGGCTCCGGAATGCACTGCCACCAGTCTCTGTGGAAGAACGGCGAGCCGCTGTTCTACGACGAGAACGGCTACGGCGGTCTGTCCGATCTCGCCCGGTGGTACATCGGCGGACTCATCGAACACGCCGGTGCCGTGCTCGCCTTCACGAATCCGACGATCAACTCCTACCGCCGTCTGGTCCCCGGCTACGAGGCACCGGTCAACCTCGTCTATTCGGCTCGCAACCGCTCGGCCGCGATCCGGATTCCGGTCACCGGGGCCTCGCCGAAGGCCAAGCGCCTCGAATTCCGTGTGCCGGATCCCTCGTCGAACCCCTACCTCGCCTTCTCCGCGCAGCTCATGGCCGGTCTGGACGGCATCCGCAACCGCATCGAGCCTCCGGAGCCGATCGACAAGGACCTCTACGAACTCCCGCCCGAGGAGGCCAAGGACATCAAGCTCGTTCCCGGCACCCTCGACGAGGCGCTCAACGACCTCGAGAAGGACCACGACTTCCTCACCGCCGGAGACGTCTTCACCCCCGATCTCATCGAAACGTGGATCCGGATCAAACGCGAGAACGAACTCGACGTGGCCCGGCTGCGTCCGACGCCGACCGAGTTCGAGCTCTACTACGCGCTCTGACCTGCATCTGCTCACAGACGCAGTGGAATAGAGTGAGGGCGTCACGGGTTCTCAACCGTGGCGCCCTTTCGCTTCTTCGGCCCGATACCGCCCGGCCGGGGCCCCTGACATCTGGAGGAATGGACTTTGACGCACTACGATCTGCTGCTGATCGGCACCGGTTCGGGAAACATGTTCCTCGACAAGCGGTTCGCCGGACTGAAGACGGCCATCGCGGAGGAATGGCACTTCGGAGGCACCTGCCTCAATGTCGGATGCATCCCGACCAAGATGTTCGTCTATCCGGCCACGGTGGCCGAACAGGCGGCACAGGCCGCCCGCTACAACCTCTCCCCCACTCAGCCGCAGATCGATTGGTCAGGCCTCCAGGACCGCATCTTCTCCCGCGTCGACGCCATTGAATCCGGCGGACGCGAATATCGCAGCAGCGACCGGCAGCCGAACGTGACCGTCGTGCCCGAACACGTTCACTTCACCGGTCAGAAGAGTGTGCGCACCGCCTCCGGTGAGGACATCACCGCCGACCGCATCGTCATTGCCGCCGGCGCCCATCCCTTCATCCCCACGATCGCCGGCCTCGACGCGACTCGCGTCGACACCGAGGACTATCCCGTCTTCACCTCGAACACCATCATGCGCCGTCCCACACAGCCGGAACGGCTGGTCATCATCGGCTCCGGCGTCATCGCCATGGAGTTCGCCCATGTCTTCGCCGCCTTCGGCACCGAGGTGACCGTCCTCGCTCGTGGGCCCCGCCTTCTGGGAGACATCGACGAAGAGGCCGCGGACGAATTCACCCGAATCTTCGAATCGACCCACAGCGTGCTCCGCGGGGCGGTGGCCAGCAGGCTCGATCTCGCCGACGACGAGGTCACGCTCACGCTCGAACCCAGCGGACGCCTCGGCGAGGTGGAGCTGCCGGAGACGATCACCGCCGATGCGGTCCTGATCGCGACCGGACGCGTGCCGAACACCGCCGAACTCGGCGTCGCGGCCGCCGGATTCGATGTGGCCGACGATCAGCGTCTGTCCGTCGACGAACATCAGCGGGTGCTGACCGACGGTGAGCCGGTGCCCGGCGTCTTCGGCCTCGGAGACATCTGCTCGCCCCACCAGCTCAAGCATGTGGCCAACCACGAGGCCGATATCGTCGGGCGCAACCTGGCCGCCGATGTCGCCGCGGGCGAACCGGGCGCGGCTGAACAGGCGGATCTGGCCACAGTCAATCACCATGGGGTCCCCGGTGCGGTCTTCACCTCCCCTCAGGTCGCTTACCTCGGTATGAGCGAACAGGAGGCGAAGGACGCCGGTCATGAGGTCACGGTGAAGGTCCAGAAGTTCTCGGATGTGGCCTATGGTTGGGCGATGGCCGACGACCCGGGCATCGTCAAGATCATCGCCGACCGGCACAGCAGACTGCTGCTCGGGGCGCATATCGTCGGGCATGAGGCATCGATGCTCATCCAACCGCTCATCCAGGCAATGGCGTTCGGGCAGAGAGCCGATGAGGTCGCCACCGGGCAGTACTGGATCCATCCCGCGCTGCCCGAAGTGATCGAGAACGGCCTGCTCGGACTCGAATTCGCCGACTGATGGGCCTGAGGGCCCGCCGGCCGGACCGCTGCGTGGACTGACGGCCGCAGCACCGGCCGGCTCAGAATCCGTAGAAGCGCTGCTCCATGACGGCGCGGGCGTGCCTGGTCGTGCGCAGATAGTCGTCCTCGAGATCATGGCCGGTGCCCGCCGCATAGCCGAGCAGGCGGGCGGTGGCTTCGAGTTCGGTGTGTTCGACCGGCAGCGCCTCCGCGGTGCGGCCGCGGAAGAGCATCACGGCCGAGCGCACCTCCGTGGCCATCGTCCAGGCCGCGGCCAGCTGCGCGGAGTCCTCGGCGCTCAGCAGCCCTGCCTCGGTGGCGGCCTCCAAGGCGCCGAGTGTCGAGGTCGTACGCAGTCCGGCCAGTTCGTGACCATGTTCGAGCTGCATCAGCTGGACGGTCCATTCGACATCGGAGAGGCTGCCGCGGCCGAGCTTGAGGTGGCGGCGCTTATCGGCATTGCGCGGCAGTCGCTCATCCTCCATCCGCGCCTTGAGTGTGCGGACCTGGGTCAGCGCCCGGTGCGACATCTCGACCGGATAGCGCAAGGGATCGATCATCGACAGGAAGTCGTCGATGAGGCCGTCCTCGCCGGCCACGGGACGGGCCCGCAGCAGCGCCTGGGCCTCCCAGGGCTGTGACCATTTCGCATAGTACGACTGGTAGGACGACAGGCTGCGCACGAGCGGTCCGTTCTTGCCCTCGGGCCGCAGATCCGCATCGAGGTCGACGCCCTGCGCCCCCTCACTGGCCTTGAGTCTCGTCGACAGGCGCAGGGCGACCTTGCTCACGTGCTTGCTCAGCGCCGCCTTCTGATCGGCGTCGAGGTCTTCGTCCACCGGCCGGTAGACGTACATCGCATCGGCATCGGAGAAGTAGCCGATCTCGCGTCCTCCCCACCGCCCCATGGCCACGACAGCGAACTCGTAGTCGCTGGTCTCGGGTCCGTCGAGCTCTTCCCGCACCGCCTGCAGCGCCCCGCGCACGGCCAGATCCATGAGGTCGGAGAGGTCACCGGGGATATCGGCACGATCGCCGACGGCCAGCACATCGCGCAGGGCGATGCGCAGCAGTTCACGGCTGTAGGTCTGCCGGATCTGCGTCACGGCCGCGGGTCCATGGCGTTTGAGCAGTCCGTCGACCTCGGCGTCGAGGACCTGCGGATCGCGTTTGACGAGGTTGTCGTAGCGATCCAGCCAGGCCACGGCGGCGGGCTGGCGCAGCAGCAGCTCGGTGGCGTAACCGGACAGGGACAGCACCTCGGCCACGGACTTGGCCGCCAGGCCGGAGTCCCGGAGCATCTTGAGGAACCAGCCCGAGGACGACAGCGATTCGCTCAACCGTCGGAATGCCAGCAGCGCCCGATCGGGCTCGACCCCGTCGGAGAACCAGTCGAGCAGTGCCGGAAGCACCTGCTTGATCACCATCGCCGTTCGCGACACGCCCGTGGTCAGTGCCTTGATGTGGCCCAGCGCGCCCTGCGGGTCACGGTAGCCGAAGGCCTGCAGTCGGTCGGCGGCGGCCTGCAGGCTCGATCCGCGTTTGTGGGCATCGACCACAGCGCCGTGGACTCCCACTGCGGCCTCGAGGATGGGCCGGTAGAAGATCTGCTCATGCAGCCGGGTGACCTGTTTGGCGAAATCGCGCCGGGTCTCCTCGAGCCGGGGACCGGTCCGCGATCCGGAGCGGAAGACCGATCGGGCGAGGATCCGCAGCTTCGCATCGTCGTCGGGGATCAGCGCGTTGCGCATCATCCGCGGGATCTGCACCCGGTGTTCGACCACCCGCATGAACCGGTAGGCGGTGGAGAACACGGCGGCGTCCTGCTGACCGATGTACCCGTGTTCGCCGAGCTCTTCGAGTGCTAAGAGGGTGTTCGGGGTGCGGATGTCCTCGTCGGTGCGTCCGTGGACGAGTTGGAGCATCTGGGCGGAGAACTCGACGTCGCGCAGCCCTCCGCGGCCGAGTTTGATCTGGCGGGGCGCCTCGGCGGCCGGGATGAGGTCGACGACCCGGCGGCGCATGGACCGGATGCCGTCGATGAACCCGCTGCGGCCCGCAGCCTGCCACACCAGCGGCAGCAGGGACTGGGAGAACTGCTCGCCCACCTCGGCGTCGCCTGCCACCGGACGGGCCTTGAGCAGGGCTTGGAACTCCCAGTTCTGCGCGATATCGGCGTAGTAGTGCTCGAACTCGGACAGAGTGCGTACCAGCGCACCGGCCTTGCCCTCCGGCCGCAGTGCGGTGTCGACCTCCCACAGCGCGGGTTCGGCACCCGCGTCCGAGAGGATGCTGCGCATCCGCTGGGCCAGCTCCGTCGCCAGATGCCGGCAGTCCTCGTCGGCGGCGGAGTCGAGCACGAAGACGACATCGACGTCGGAGACGTAGTTGAGCTCTCGTGCTCCGGTCTTGCCCAGAGCGATCACGGCCAGGCGGATATCGCCGGCACCGTCGAGTTCGGCCCGGGCGATCGCCAGGGCGGCGTCGAGGGCGGCCGCGGCGAGGTCGGACAGGACCGCCATGACGTGATCGACGATCTCCTCCGGGGCCTCGGCGCCGACATCGTCAGCGACCAGTCGCATCACCGCGTCGCGGTAGGTCCGGCGCAGCACTCTCATGCCTTCGTCGCCGACCAGCTCGGCTCGCGGTGCCGCGGCGTCGGGGTCCGCGCCGACAGCTCGCAGCAGTTCGGCCCGCAGTGCCGCCGCCGAGGCCTCCGGCGTCGAGATCAGCAGGTAGGGATCGGGCACGAGCAGGAGCGGCAGGGAGTCCGGATTCCGCACGAGGTGGTCGACCATCGCCTCCGAGGTGCCCATGACGGCGAGCAGACGAGCCAGCAGCGGCCGGTTGAGCTCGTCCTCGGCCAGTTCATCGGCCGTACCGGCCCGAACCGCGTGCAGCACCCGCTGGGACTCGGATCCGGCGGCTTCGACGACTCGGAGGAGACCGAGGGCGGCACCGTGCGGATCGGGGGTGGCCATGAGCAGATCGACGAATCGGGAGTCCGTGGCCAACGGCTGGCCCAGGAGCTCATCGAGCTCGTGGAGGAAGCGGGCGGTCGATGCCGGAATGCTCGTGGTGCGGGAGGTGATTCCTGCCATGACGATTACATCGCGGTGAAGTGCTTGGCGAGCTCATAGGGAGTCACCTGGGCGCGGTAGTCGTTCCATTCCTGTCGCTTGTTGCGCAGGAAGAAGTCGAAGACCTCCTCGCCGAGGGTCTCGGCCACCAGGTCCGAACTCTCCATGATCTCCAGGGCGTGCGAGAGGCTGCCGGGCAGGGCCTCGATGCCCATCGCACGACGTTCGGTGTCCGAGAGCAGCCAGACATTGTCCTCGGCCTCATCGGGCAGTTCATAGCCCTCCTCGATGCCTTTGAGTCCGGCCGCGAGCATGAGGGCATACGACAGATAGGGATTGGCCGAGGAGTCCAGGGCCCGGTACTCCACCCGCGCCGAGGAGGACTTGCCCGAGTTGTACTGCGGGACCCGGACCAGAGCGGACCGATTGCGATGGCCCCAGGAGATGTAGGACGGCGCCTCGTGTCCGGTCCACAGACGTTTGTAGGAGTTCACGTGCTGATTGGTCACGGCCGAGATCTCCGCCGCATGCGTGAGCAGCCCGGCGATGAACTGACGTCCGGTCCGCGACAGCTGGTACTCCGCCCCCGGTTCGAAGAACGCATTGTTCTCACCTTCGAACAGTGACACGTGCGTGTGCATGCCGTTGCCCGGATGGGTCGCGAGCGGTTTGGGCATGAAGGAGGCGTACACGCCCTGCGAGATCGCGACCTCCTTGATCACCGAGCGGAAGGTCATGACGTTGTCGGCCATCGTCAGGGCGTCCGCATAGCGCAGGTCGATCTCGTTCTGGCCGGGTCCGGCCTCATGGTGGGAGAACTCCACCGACAGCCCCATCGCCTCGAGCATGGTCACGGCCGAGCGGCGGAAGTCGTTGGCAGTGCCGCCGTTGACGTGGTCGAAGTAGCCGGCCGTGTCGACCGGGATCGGCGCGGTGCCGTCGGAGATGCCGCTGACCTGGTCGAGGTTGTCGGTCTTGAACAGGTAGAACTCGATCTCCGGATGCACATAGAAGGTGAACCCGCGTTCGGCCGCCTTCGCGAGCGTGCGTTTGAGCACGTTCCGCGGATCCGCCGGCGCGGGCTCTCCGCCCGGCACATGGATGTCACAGAACATGCGACCGGTCGGTTCCGTCTCTCCCCGCCAAGGCAGCAGGGAGAAGGTCGACGGATCGGGTTTGAGCACCATATCGGCCTCGTAGACCCGCGAGAGTCCCTCGACGGCCGAACCGTCGAACCCGATGCCCTCGGCGAAGGCACCTTCGAGTTCGGCGGGAACGATGGCCACGGACTTCAGCTGTCCGAGCACATCGGTGAACCAGAGTCGAATGAATCGCACTTCACGATCTTCGACGGTCCTGAGAACGAATTCCTCCTGCCTGGTCATCCGATCAGCCGTTCCACTTCTCGTCGTCTTCGTCCCACTTCTGGCTGCGCTCGCGTGCCTTCTCCAGAGCCGCGCGTGCGACTTCCTCGGTCTCGTACGGACCCATGCGATGGGTCCAGTCGCTGACCAGGCCCTTCTCGACGGTGTTCGTCTCGAGATTGAAGTAGTACTTCGAGTTCGGATCGTCGATATCCTCGTAGAGTCCCATGGCGAGCCTTCTCTCCTTCGCGGGGTTCTGCATTGGTCCTTTCAGCTTACCGTTTCGCCACCGCGAACGCCGTCTCCCCGTGTTCTTCGAAGTTACGGGGTGCCGACACCGTCTGGAACTATGTTTTCCGCGTCATCTGGTTCCCATTTACACGGATTCCGCAATATCTCTGACGAAAACAGCCATAAAGGTTTGCTCTGCAAACCTTCCGAGAATACAGTTGGAGACATCGTCGGCCGACGGCGGGGTCGGTCGCGTCCGCCCTATGGCGAAAGAACACGAGAGAAGGACACACAATGCGCATTTCAGTGCCCACCGAGGTCAAGAACAACGAGTTCCGAGTCGCCATCACGGCAGCCGGTGTCCACGAGCTCGTCGCCCACGGTCATGAGGTCACCGTGCAGGCGGGGGCCGGCGAAGGATCATTCATCACCGATGAGGAGTATTCGGACGCCGGAGCCAGCATCGCTGCCGACGCCGCCGAGACCTGGGCCGCGGGCGAACTCGTGCTCAAGGTCAAGGAACCCATCGAGCAGGAGTACGAATTCCTGCGCAAGGACCTCATCCTCTTCACCTACCTCCACCTCGCCGCCGATGAGGCCCTGACTCAGGCGCTGATGAAGGCCGGGACCACTGCCATCGCCTATGAGACCGTCCAGCCCGACGGCGGAGGGCTGCCGCTCCTGGCTCCCATGAGCGAGATCGCCGGACGCCTGTCGACGCAGGTCGGCGCGCACAGCCTGCTCAAGGCCAGCGGCGGACGCGGCATCCTGCTGCCCGGCGTGCCCGGGGTCGAACGCGCGAATGTCGTCGTCATCGGCGCCGGTGTGGCCGGCACGAATGCCGCCCGCATGGCTCTTGGCCTCGGCGCGAACGTCGAGGTCATCGACATCAACATCCCGCGGCTGCGTCAGATCGATGAGACCTTCTCCGGTGCGATCGCGACGAAGGTGTCGAACAAGTACGAGATCACGAAGTCCCTGGCCGGTGCCGACCTCGTCATCGGCTCCGTGCTCATTCCCGGCAAGAAGGCACCGAAGCTCGTCACCGATGAGATGGTCGCGGATATGAAGCCGGGTTCGGTCCTCGTCGACATCGCCATCGACCAGGGCGGCTGCTTCGAGAACTCCCGTCCCACCACGCACGACGATCCGACGTTCCCCGTCCACAACTCGGTCTACTACTGCGTGGCGAACATGCCCGGGGCCGTGCCCAACACCGCGACCGCGGCGCTGACGAACGCGACTCTGCCCTTCGCCGTCAAGATCGCCGATCAGGGATGGCACGAGGCCCTGTCGAACGATTCGGCCCTGGCCCGCGGACTCAACATCCACAACGGGCATGTCACGAACGACAACGTCGCCGACGCCTTCGACCTCGAGGCCGTGTCGGTCGCACACGCCCTGGCGAACTGAGACCGCATCCGCTGCCGATTCCGAGTCTCCCGCGGCTGACTCGCACCCGTGACGGGTGCGGGTCAGTCGCGGGAGACGATGGTCGTGAAGCGGAAGTGCTCCTCGCACAGGCGACCCGCCTGTTCGGCATCCTGGTCCGCGATGGCTTCGACGATCGCGGCGTGGTCGGCCACGGCGCGGTCGAAGAGCTCAGCGGAGAACGGGTCGTGCCGGAAACCGGCGTTGATCTTCGTATCGATGTCGATGGCCATCCGCACGAGTTCCGGATTGTGGCCGGCACGGGCGACGGCGAAATGGAACTGAGCATCCGCGGTCCGGGCGGCGGCGGCCTCGGCGCGTCGGGAATAGGTCTGCGCCAGCTGCCGGAGCTCGGTGAGCTCGCCATCGGTGCGGCGACGGGCCGCAGTCGCGGCCAGGGAGTTCTGGAACACGGCGCGGGCATCGAGCAGGTTCCGTCGCTCGGCATGGAATTCCTCGATCCGGCCCGCCATCGGAGCCAGGGCCTCCGGGCGGGCGTTCTTCACGAACGTCCCACCTCCGCGCCCGCGGCGGCGTTCGACGACGCCGAGGCGTTCGAGTCGCAGCAGGGCCGCCCGCACGCTCGAACGCGAGACCTGCAGATCCGCGGCCAGCGTCCGCTCTCCGGGCAGCAGCGTGCCCTCGGGCAGAGCCCCGACCGCGATGCCCGAGAGGATGTGGTCGGCGATCTGCTGCGGCGCACTGGTCAGGCTCACCACATCTCCGAGACCGGAGAACTCGTGGCTGACCCCCGTCGTCTCTTCGCTCACCGGCCCTCCTGCTGTGTTCATCGTCTGAACCGACCGCGGCACAGGGCCGGGCCGATCGTTCCGCCGAGGCTCGAGTGCGAGTACGGCTGCTTCGATTCTAGACGCGCCGTCCCGGTCCGAACACCGACAGACTTCGACGAACTGGGACAAAGGCGGACAACCACCATAGAATCAGAATCATCATGACAGCTCATACGCGCCTACTCACTCCCGGCACCGTCTCCCCCGAACGCGGTGTGCCGAAGAACATCGCCCGCCCCGAATACGTCGGACGCGCCGACGCCGATGAGGGCCGCGGCAACAACTTCTACTCCCCCGAGGAGGTCGAGATCGTGCGGGCCGCCGGACGCATCGCAGCGAATGCGCTGGCCGCGGTCGGTGAGATGCTCACCCCGGGGATCACCACCGATGACATCGACGCCGTCGCGCATGAATACATGTGCGATCACGACGCCTATCCGT
>DWZN01000041.1 GCA_019117545.1 Candidatus Brevibacterium intestinavium | reverse complement strand
GCCTCAGTTGATGCCGTCGAAGAACTCCTCGGCCACGGGCACGGCCGCCTCGGCGCCGAATCCTCCGTCCTCGACGAGGACGGCCACCGCCAGGTCGCCTTGGAATCCGGCGAACCACGAGTGCGTGCGCGGTGGAGTCTCATCCCCGTATTCGGCCGTTCCGGTCTTGCCGTGCACCGGGTCGCCGGGCACGTCCTTGAGCTTCGTCGCCGTTCCCTCGGTCACGGTTCGGCCCATCATGTCCGAGATCTCCTGCGCCGCGTCCTCATCGAGGGCAGGGGCTGCGTCGGCATCATCGTCGCCGGCCGCGTCGGCGCCGCTGTCGCCGAGAGCGTCTCCGAGGACGAGTCGCGGTGTCACCGTCTCACCGGCCTGCACCGAAGCGGCCATCGTCGCCACGGCCAGCGGACTCGCCTGCACCTTGCCCTGACCGATCATCTGTGCAGCGTGGGTGACTTCGTCGTCTGCGGCGGGCACCGACGCCATCTTCGCCCCGATTCCGAGCGCGCCGGTCATGCCGAGCTGGGCGGCCGCCTCGGCCACCTCGTCGCCGGTGACCTCCTTGCCCGAGGAGACGAAGGCCGTGTTGCACGACTGGGCGAAATTCTTCGCGAAGCTGATGTCTCCGAGCACCTCGTCCTCGGCGTTCTTGAATTCCTTGCCGCCGACGGTCACCGTCTTCGGGCAGTCGATGTCGTCGCCCGGTGAGATTCCCGCCTCTGAGAGTGCGAGGCCCGAGGCGATCTTGAACACCGATCCCGGGGCGTACTGGCCGGTCAGACCCCGGTCCCAGGCAGCGCCGTCCGGGTCGTGGTTGGCCACGGCCAGAACGTCACCGCTGCTGGGGCGGATGGCGACGACGGCGGCCGGGTTCTCCGCGGCCGCGGCCGCCTCGTCCGCCGCATTCTGGATCTCCGCATCGAGGGTGGTCTCAACGTCCTCGCCGTCCTTCTGCTCGAAGGAGTGCAGGCTCGTCAGCTTCGTCTTGCCGCTGTCGTCGCTCGAGTCCCCCTTGGCGAAGACTTCGACGCTGCCGGGACCGCTGAGACGGGCGTTGAAGGTCTTCTGCAGCCCGGTGCGGCCCACGATGTCGCCGGCGATGACCTCGCCCTGGGACTTCTCGATGTCCTCGGCGCTGGCCGGTCCGGCCGAGCCGAGGGTCGCCTGCGCGAATCCGCGGGTGCGGGTCAGCGTCTGACTGTCTTCGGAGAAGAGGACGCCGGGCAGGTCGTGGATGCTGTCCTTGACGTCTTCATAGTCGTCCTCACGCAGGGTCACGACGGACACGAGCTGGTCCCCTTCGGCCTCATCGACCTCGTCTTCCAGTTCGTCGGCATCGAGGTCGAGGGAGTCGACGCCGGAGTTGAGGCCGGTCACGAGGGAGTCGAGGGTGTCGGGTTCGAGGCGGTTCGGGTGGACTCCGATGTCGATGACCGTGCCCTCTTCCATGAGCACTGCGTCATCGGCGCCGAGGATCTTCCCCCGCTGGCCGGGATTCGCGCGCAGTTCGAAGCTGCCGCCACTGCCGAGCTCGGGGTGGAGGGCCGCCTCGGTGAGGTCGGCCCACCAGAACAGTCCGTTCTTCCTCAACGGCAGTTCGGAGCTGTATCTCCAGGCCTCACCGTCGAGGTTCGCCCAGGTCCAGTCGAGGTTCGCCACGGACTGGCCACCGGACTCGGTGATGTCGTCGACGGTGACCGATCGCAGGTCGACCCGTGTGCCCAGCGACTTCGTGACCCGGTCGAACAGTCCCTGAGCCAGATCGCTGTCATGCCAGATATCGGAGGACAGCTGTCCCTCGGCGAGATCGCGTGCGGCCGCCTCTGCGGCGGTGGACTTGAGCATCGGGAGTCGGAAGACGGCGAAGGCGCCGGCGCCGATGAGCAGGGCGAGGACGAGCGAGACGGACAACCACACCTGCGACTTCTTCGACATGAGTCCATCCTGCGCCGAGGCGACCGCCGTGTCCATTCCGCGACGTCTGCCACGCGCGGTCTCGACCTGCGCGGCCTTGGGCGTGGACGGACTCGGGCGTGGACGGGATCAGGCCCGATGGACCGTTCGGAAGGGGACGGGCGGGCTCAGGTCGCGTCGGCGACGACGGTGTATTCGAGGACGGGGCGACCGGCGGCGCCGTAGCGGGGGCGACGTTCGAGCATGCCGGCATCGGCCATGGATTCGAGGTAGCGGCGAGCGGTGACCCGGGAGACTCCGAGACCTTCGGCCACCTCGGCGGCGGACTGTCCCGGGTTCTCACCGAGCAGGGTCCTGACCTCCGTCTGCACGGCATCGGGCACGCCTTTGGCGGTGGCGGCCACGGTGTGGGTGCGCAGGGCCGAGATCGCCTTGTCGACCTCGGTCTGCGTGACCTCCCCGTCGTTCGAGTCCCCGCCGAGGCGATTGCGGAAGGAGGAGTACGCCTCGAGCTTCGACTTGAAGACGGGGAAGGTGAAGGGCTTGATGATGTACTGGGCGACACCGTAGGACAGGGCCTCCTGCACGATCTGCATGTCCCTGGCCGCGGTCACGGCGATGATGTCCACGTCGACACGCTGGCCGCGGATGGCCCGGCAGACCTGGATCCCGTGTCCGTCCGGCAGATTCATGTCGAGGAGCACGAGGTGGATGCCCTCGGGTTCGAGACCGTAGATCTGACCCGTCAGAGCGGCCATCGCCTGAGTGGCGTTCTTCGCCACTCCCGCGACGTGATAGCCGTCGAGACGATCGACGTACTTCGCGTGAGCACGGGCGGCAACGGCCTCGTCCTCGACGACGAGCACACCGATACTCGATTCGGACGCAGTTGAGTCGGACATGCTGTCAGTCTAGCTTCAGCCCGCTCAGTGGCTCCTC
>DWZN01000040.1 GCA_019117545.1 Candidatus Brevibacterium intestinavium | reverse complement strand
AGGGCCCGTTCTTCCACGGAACGAAAGCCGCGCTGCAGCCCGGTGATCAGCTCACCGCCGGGTACGCCTCGAACTACCGCCCCGAGGTGACGATGAATCACATCTACTTCACGGCGCTGCCGGCCGGTGCGGGTCTGGCCGCCGAGGTGGCCGCACTGCGGTCCGAGGCCGACGGTCTCAGCGGGCAGCCGCATGTCTACGAGGTCGAGCCCACCGCCGAGTTCGAGGACGACCCGAATGTCACCGACAAGAAGTTCCCGGGCAACCCGACTCGTTCCTATCGCAGCGCCGAGCCGCTGCGCGTGATCCGCGAGGTCAGCGCCTGGAAGCGACTGAGCCCCGCGGATCTGCAGCTGTGGCGGCAGCGGCTGGCAGCGATCGCCGAAGACGACAGAAAAGAGATCATCAACTGAGCCCTCGGTGCCCGCCGCACGCTGCTCAGATCTCCTTCCACGCCAACCTGTCCTGTCGTTTAGCCATTACGAGGATGACGGCCAATGCGACCACGGCGATGGCTGCGCCGATCACATCGTAGAGCACGTTCGGCGTCACCAGCCCCAGCGCGGCCACGGCGATCACGAACCTCAGCCAGACCGGCAGCGGGACCAGGAAGTGTCCCTCTGCCGCGACGGACATCATCATCACTCCGATGAGCAGGATCACGGCCGCCCGTGCGGTGTCGAAGCCGGTTCCGTCGAGCATCAGCAGTTCGGGCTGGTAGACGAAGACGAATGGGACGATGAGGCCACCGAGGGCAAGCCGCATGGCGATGAACCCGGTCCGCATCGGGCTGCCTCCCGAGAGACCGGCAGCGGCGAAGGCCGCGAGCGCCACCGGCGGGGTGATGTTGGCGAACAGGCCGAAATAGAAGACGAAGAGATGCGCGGCCAACGCCGGCACTTCGAGCTGCACGAGTGCCGGGGCGGCCATCGTCGCCACGATGATGTAGGCCGGAATGCTCGGCAGCCCCATGCCGAGGATGATGCACGCGACGGCCGTCATCAGCAGGGTGGGCAGGAGGTATCCGCCGCCGATCGTGACGATCGTGCCCGCAAGCTTCACACCGAAACCGGTCTGAGTGGCCACTCCGACGATGATGCCGACACAGGCACACGCCACGGCGACCGAGATCGCCGTGACCGCGCCGTCACGCAGGGCATAGATGATGTCGATCAGGGACATGCGCGTGGACTTGCGCAGCATCGAGGCGATCACAGTGACGAAGATGGTCGTCACCGCCGCGAAGAGGATGGTGGTTCCGGAGAAGAAGAGCATGTAGAGGAGGAACAGCAGGGGCAGGAGCAGGTGCCCCCGTTCCTTCATCACTTCTCTCACTGCCGGAAGGTTCTCCCGGCTGATGCCCCGCAGTCCCTGGCTCGTGGCCCGCAGATGGACCTGGACGAGGATCGCCAGAAAGTAGAGCACAGCCGGGATGATCGCGATGAGAACGATCTCGGTGTAGGGAACGCCGAGCGTCTCGGCCATGATGAACGCGGCTGCGCCCATGATCGGCGGCATGATCTGTCCACCGACCGAGGCGGCCGATTCGACGGCTCCGGCGAAGTTCCGCTGGTAGCCGACTCGTTTCATCATCGGGATCGTGAACGCACCGGTGGTGACGACGTTGGCGATCGCTGAGCCGTTGATCGAGCCGAGGAACCCCGAGGCGAGCACGGCGACCTTGGCCGGTCCTCCCCTGGCCTGACCGGCCAGAGCCAGAGCGATGTCGTTGAAGAACTGCCCCATCCCGGACTTCTGCAGAAATGCGCCGAAGAGGATGAAGAGGAAGATGTAGGTCGAGGACACTCCGATCGCTGTGGAGAAGATGCCCTCCGTCGACTGGTACATGAACGTCACGATCCGGTCGAGGTCGTACCCCCGGTGCCGGAACAGACCGGGCATCGACCGCCCGTAGTAGTCGTAGACGACGAACAGGATCGCAAGGATCGGCAGAACCGGCCCCGTCACGCGCCGAGAGGCCTCGAGGACGAGGACCAGCGCCATCACCGAGAAGACGACGTCGATCGTGTCGAAGCGTCCACCGCTGACGGCGAGCTTCTGGAAGACGAGTCCGAGGTAGACGGCGATCGCAACCGATCCGGCCATGAACAGCCAGTCGTACCACGGCGGCGTCCTGCGCTTCTCGCTGAGGCGGAAGCGCTGGATGGCGAAGCAGAGCACGAGGATCGCCCCGACGTGGATGCCGCGATGCACCAGAGTCGGCGGCCCGCCGAAGAGCGCATAGTAGATCTGGTAGAGCGAGAGTCCCACGGCGAATGCCGTCAGCGGCAGAGACCATTTCGTCGACCAGACGTCGCGAGTCCGAGACTCCCGATCGTACTTTTCGACCGTGTCCGGGGACACGGACTCGGCCGGCACGGAGACGACCTCTGCGGTTCCTTCCTTCGTCTCCGCCCGGGAGCTGTTGTCGTTCGTCATATTCATCGGTCTCCGATCACGATCATTTCGGCACGGACGTGGTGGTCGATCGCTCGAGTCGGCAGGATGAGCTCGCCGTCGAGGTAGATGCGGTGGTGAACTCGATGGGAGTGGATCCACCGCACCGCGGGGAAGTGCTCGTCGAGTCCGCAGAGTCTCACCTTGTCTCCGTCGATCTCGGTCTGCGGAGCGTCGAACGGAGTGCCCGCCCCCATCAGCGCCAGTTCGGTGCAGTCGAGGACGAGCTCACCGTCGACGGGTGAGTAGTACTCCCACCACGGGGTCTTGTCGACCGAATGCATCCAGGTCATCGCCACCACATCGTCGTCGGAGATGGGGACGGATCTGAAGATCCGGCGGCTCGGAGCCTGCTCCCGGATGACCAGCCGTTGGCGGACCGGCCCGGACACGGAGAGCGGCACCACGAGGCCGAGGCCGACCAGCACAGCCGAAGTCATTGCCGCCCTCCGGGTCAGGGAGCGGATGGCTCAGCCCTGTTCGTCGAAGTACTTCTTCGCGCCGGGAGCGACTTCACCGACCGGGACGTCCTGGGCGCTGTCGACGGTGATGTCCTTCGCGGCGTTGTGCGAGCCCTGAATCTGGTCGAGAT
Organism: Candidatus Brevibacterium intestinavium; assembly: GCA_019117545.1. Taxonomy (GTDB): domain Bacteria; phylum Actinomycetota; class Actinomycetes; order Actinomycetales; family Brevibacteriaceae; genus Brevibacterium; species Brevibacterium intestinavium. The sequence goes on along the minus strand of DWZN01000040.1, from coordinate 12,676 downwards.
TGTCGAACAGCGATTTCGTCACATCGTAGACGGCGTCGTCGCTCAGCGATGGACTGACCACGAGGAGGTTCGGGATCGTCAGCGTCTCGGCTGCCTCGTTGTCGCCATAGGTTCCTGCCGGGACCTCTCCCTCCCCGAAGTAGTCGTGCTCGGAGAGCAGCTTGTCGCGGCCCTCACCGGTGAAGGGCACGACCGCGACGTCGTCGCTGGTGGCCAGGTCGGTCACGGCCGAGTTCGGCAGACCGCTGGTGACGAAGGCGGCGTCGAGCTGTCCGTTGCGCATCTGATCGATGGCTTCGGCATACGGCAGGTAGTCGGCATCGAAGTCGTCGTAGCTGAGTCCATAGGCGTCGACGACCGTCTTCGCATTCAGTTCGACACCGGAGTTCTGGTCGCCGACCGACACCGCTTTGCCCTTGATGTCCTCGATCGACTCGATCCCCGATCCTTCGACGGTGACGAGCTGGACGTACTGGTCGTAGAGGTTGGCCACGACCGGCAGCGAATCGATCCCCTTGCCTTCGAACGGCCCCTCGGCATTGAGCGCCTGGTCGACGGCGTCGCCCTGAGTGAAGGCGAGTTCGGCTCCTCCGTCTTCGATCAGGGTGAGATTCTCGACCGATGCCCCGGTCGACTGGACCGAGGTGTCGGCGCCGAGATCATCGGCGAGGATCTCGGACATCGTGGCGCCGACCTGATAGTAGACACCGGAAGACCCTCCGGTTGCGATCGTGATGAAGTCAGCGCTTTCCTCACCGTCCTCGCCGCCTCCGCCACCACCGCCGCCGCATGCGGTGGCGAGCAGTGCGACAGCAGCGATGCCGGCGGTTGCGGTGAAGAGACTGAATCGTCGAGAGGTGCGCATACTGCTGTTCTCCTTTGAACTCTGAACGCCGCTTGGCAATTCGTTGTGTGACCACTTCGAAGATTACTGGAAAACACTATTCGAGACCACACCGTCTCGCCTGTCGGCTGAGCCTGCGAACCACATTGCGAAGTCCTGGACCTTCATCGCGCGAATGCCCTCGCTGGGTTCCAGTCTAGCGTCAGCGGCTGACCGCCGTGCGCAGACTGCATCGCTATATTCGAGTCATGTCTGAGCCACTCGACCAGGGCCCGTTCTTCCACGGAACGAAAGCCGCGCTGCAGCCCGGCGACCTCCTCACCGCCGGATACGCCTCGAACTACCGCCCCGAGGTGGTCATGAACCACATCTACTTCACGTCCCTGCTCGACGGTGCCGGCCTGGCCGCCGAGGTGGCCGTGCTGAGGTCCGAGACGGACGACCCCAGCGCACAGCCGCACGTCTACGAGGTCGAGCCCACCGCCGAATTCGAGGACGACCCGAACGTCACCGACAAGAAGTTCCCGGGCAATCCGACCCGCTCCTACCGCAGCACCGCGCCGCTGCGCGTCATCGGCGAGATCACCGACTGGAAGCGTCTGAGCCCCGCGGACCTGCAGCTGTGGCGGCAGCGACTGTCTGCGATCGCCGCCGACGACAGCAAGCAGATCATCAACTGACGGCCCGGCGCGCAGCTGAGCTCAGTCCTGCTCGGCCCCGAAGACGCGACGTGCCATGCTCGGTGCGATCACGCCTGCTTCTTGACGATGTCGAAGTCCGCGCCGGTGGCATTGCGGAAGCGTCCGCCCTCGGCCTGATAGTCATCCCCGGTCTGCTGGAGCTTCTTGACGAACAGCGGGCAGATCGGCACGACGGTGATGCCGCGCTCCCGGGAGTCGGCGAGCGCCTCGGCGACGAGGACCTTCGACAGGCCACGACCGCCGAACTGCTCATCGACGACGGTGTGGTGGAAGATCCGCTCGGTCTCGGCCTCGGGGCCGGGGAGGAAGTAGGCGTGGCCGGCGATGGCGCCGCCCTCGACCGCGATGGCATAGGACCGGCTGTCCTCGTCGAGGGCGACGGTGACCTCGGCGCCCGTCGAGTCCGTGAGTGTCTGGCTCATTGCTCTCTCCTTCAATGCTGGTGAGTCTGGGTGGTCGGTCTCGTCACTGTGTCTCGTCGGGCCCGCCCTGGACCTGGGGCGGCGGGTTCCGCCGCGCTCTGATCGTCACGTCGGGCAGCCTCGGCGCGGGGAGACGGCCGAGGCCGTCGGCGTTGCGGCCGGGGCCTCCGCGTCCGATGTAGCCGTCGACGGCGCCGAAGCGTTCGCCTTCGGCCTGCCACTGCTCACGGAAGGCCACGATCTCCTCATGCGTGCGGCCGACGAAGTTCCACCACATGACGATCTCCTCGGCGAAGGGCTCACCGCCGAGCAGAATCAGTCGGGCCGTCTCGCCTGACCGGTTGGAGATGCGCAGCTCGGTCGAGCCCACTCCGGTGTAGCCGAGCGCGCCCGTCGGCACAACGACGTTCTCGAGTTCGACCTGACCGGAGTCGACGAGGAGGCCGTGTTCGAAGGATGCGGTGACCGGCAGGTCCACGGTCGCTCCGGCATCGAGGCGGATCTCCGCCCCGAGCAGCGGGGTGTGGGTCGTCACCGGTGACGAGGTGCCCCAGAGCTCGCCGAGGAAGACGAGCATCTGCCCGCCGTCGAAGGGCGTGGGCTCGGGAGCGTAGTGTTCGAACTCGCGTTCTTCCTGGTGGCGGGTGGCCTCGGGCAGGGCGAGCCAGAGCTGGACTCCGTGGAGGGTCGTCGTGTCCTCGGTCGAGACCTCCGAGTGGCAGATGCCCCGGCCGGCGGTCATGAGGTTGACCTCGCCGGGCAGGACCAGTCCAGCGTTGCCGCCCGAGTCGATGTGCTCGATGGCGCCGGAGAAGAGCCAACTGACCGTCTGCAGTCCGGTGTGCGGATGCGGGGCGACGTCCATGCCGCCGGCGGTCGACACGTCCTCGGGGCCGTAGTGGTCGACGAAGCACCAGGGGCCGATGAGGGAGCGCTGACGCTGCGGCAGGGTGCGGCGCACCTTCATCGCCCGGGGCCCGCCGAGGGGGACGTCGCGGGAGGCGATGATCTCCACCGGGGCGCGTCCCTGCTGGTCGCAGGCCGGTCCGGGCAGTCCGCCGGGTCGGCACACCACCTGGGGCGGATCGGTTTCGACGTTGCTCATCTCAGTCTCCTGTCTTCGCTGGGCGGATCCGGCCGACGGCCTCGCTGAGGCAGGCGAGGTCGGCCGAGTCGAGTGCCGCGAAGGCGTCGTCGACCACCTCGGCGTTCGTCTTCGCTGCGGTCGCCCGCAGGCTGCGGCCGCGTTCGGTCAGCCCGACGCAGATCCCCCGCTGGTCTTCGTCGTCGGGGCGCTGTTCGACGAGGCCGCGCTGCTCCAGCCTCCGCAGCAGGCGTGAGAGCGCGCTGCGGCTGAGCACGATCTCGTCGACGAGGTCGCGGTGGCGGATCGTCGAGTGCGGCGGGATGTTGATGAGGACGTCGAACTCGGTGGCTGTGAGTCCGTGCTCGGCCCGCAGCCGGACTCCGATCGCATCGACGAGGTCAGCGTGGATGAGCAGCATGCTCCTCCACACGGTGACCGCTTCGGATTCGAGCTGTCTCATCCCTCGCTCGCGTCGAGTTCGGCCTTGCGCGGGAAGTACCACCCCATGATCGAGCGCAGACGGTCGGCCTCGGGGCGGGCCCAATTGCGCATGAGCTCTCCGGCGAACGAGATCGCGGTCACCGGTGATGCACCCGCGGCGACGATCCGCTGCAGTGCGGACTCGTGGGCGACCCGGCTGATGCCGCCGACGGCGTCGACGACGGGGTAGACCTCGTAGCCTTCGGCCAGCATGTCGAGCGTCGGGAAGGTCAGGCAGACCTCGGTCCAGAGCCCGGCGATGACGACCTTCTTGCGACCTGTGGCTTCGATGGCGCTGCGGAAGTCCTCGTCCTCCCAGGCGTTGACGCCTGTCCGATCGATCTCCCCGACGCCAGGCAGTTCATCGACGATCGCCGGCTCGGTTCCCTGGTTCACTCCGAGATCGACGCCGACGGTCGAGAGCACGACGGGCACGTCGTAGGCGGCCGCGGCCTTGGCCACGGCGACGACGTTGAGATCGATCCGCTCCTTCGTCGCCGAGGTCACGGTCTGATACTGCTCCGGCTGGAAATCGATGAGGGCGACGACGCAGTTGTCCGGGGTCAGCAGCCGATCGGCTCGCGGATCTCGGATCGGCTCGGGCTGGGTCTTCGGCATGCCGACGGCTCCTTTGCAATCTCGGCCGGGAGAGTCATCCGGCCTCGCGCTCGCATGCTTTTTGTTGCAAGCACAACAATCCCACAAGTCCGCATCGGTGTCCAGGGGTGCAGCCGAGCCCGCTATCCCTGGGTCGGCGGGATCGGCCGGATCGCGCTCACGAGCTCGAAGACCTCCTCGGCGTCGGCGTCGGTCATCCCGGAGAAGCCGGCGAGGATGATCTCGACGTTCGTCCTCGCCGCCGCCTCGCGCAGCTCCTCCCCCGCCGCGGTGAGGCCGACAAGGACGCCGCGCTGGTCTTCCGGATCCGGGGCTTGGGTGACGAGACCACGGTCCTCGAGCTTGCCCAGCAGACGACTGAGCCCGCTGCGGCTGAGGACCATGCTGCGCAGCAGATCCCGGTGCCGGACCACTTCTCCGGGCAGACAGCTGATGAGCGTGTCGAATTCGTTGAGCGTCAGGCCGTGCCGCTCACGGAAGCCGAGCTCGAACTGGCGCATGAAGTCCTGATGCTTCTCCATCATCAGCCGCCAGGCCGCGACCTTGATCGGCCCGTGCTCTCTGATCTGACTGCTGACCGGAGCCGTCTCACCTGTCCGCTCGTCCATGCGCGCTCAGTATGTCCTCTCTCACTCTTTGTTGCGACGTCAACAAGACTGTAGTTCAATAGTAGATCAGGCTCCGCATGGCGGGGCCTGGTCGACTACCCCTCGACAGCAGTACCCGGCACATCCCCGTTGCACCCCCGGCACAGTCGAATGACATGAGTCTCCCCACGGCTCACATCTCACGCCGGGGGTCCGTACTGCCCCACGGCCTCGATTCGCTGCGCGGGAAGCGCTCAATCCCGTGGGATCCTCCTCCGCCACGGCCACCACACGCTGCGCCCCAGATCATGGACCAAGGCCGGAACCACGAGCGAACGCACGAGGATCGCGTCGAGCAGCACGCCGAAGGTGACGATGAAGGCGAGCTGGAAGAGGAACATGATCGGGATCACCGCCAGGGCCGCGAAGGTCGCGGCGAGCACGATTCCCGCCGAGGTGATCACCCCACCCGTGGCCACCAGCCCCGCGAGCACTCCCCGCCGGGTGCCCAGGTGCAGCGACTCCTCCCGCACCCGCGACATGAGGAAGATGTTGTAGTCGATGCCCAGTGCCACGAGGAAGACGAAGGCGTAGAGCGGCACCGAGGGGTCGGCCCCGTCGAAGCCGATGAGGTGGTTGAACACGAGCGCCGAGACCCCCAGCGCGGTGCCGAAGGACAGCACGGTCAGCGCCACGAGCAGCAGCGGGGCCAGCAGCGACCGCAGCAGCAGGATGAGGATGGCCGTGATGACGAGGAGGATGAGCGGGATCGCCAGGCTCCGGTCCGCCTCGGCGGTGGTGTTCGTGTCGAGGTCGACCGCGGTCTCGCCGCCGACGAGGGCCTCGGCGTCGAGCGGATGGACGGCATCGCGGATGTCGGTGACGGTCTCCTCGGCGGCCAGGGAATCGGCGGCATCGGACAGGGTGACCTCGAGCAGCACCTGACCCTCGACCGTCGTGGGTTCGGGCGAGGCCGCGGAGTCCCCGGTCGGCGGCCCCTGGGACGGTGCGGCTTCGATCTCGCCGTCGGCGGTCACGGTCGCCGTTCCGCTCGGCGAGTCCTCCGTCGTCACCGACATCGATTCGACCCCGTCGAGTTCCCCGATCGCCTGGGCCGCGCTGTCGAGCTCATCGGCGGAGACGACGACCTGCGTGGGCGAGCCCGAGCCGCCGGGGAAGTGCGCGGACAGGACGTCCTGGCCGTCGCGGGCCTCGGAGTCGCCGAGGACGAATTCGGACTGGGCGACGCCCGAGGCCTTGAACTGCGGGGCCGCGAGCAGCGGCAGGGCAAGGACGATGACGAGCCCGATCCAGATCGCCCGCGGTCGTTTCGCGACCAGAGAGGCGATCCGACCCCATACGCTCGTGCGGCCGATGCTCGCCGAGGCGGGGCGCGCCTTCGGCTGGAAGGGCCAGAACACGGCCCGACCGATGGTCATGAGCGCGGCGGGCAGGAACGTCAGTGCGGCCAGGATCGCCATGGCGATGCCGATCGCCGCGACCGGTCCGAGGGCGCGGGTGGAGGCGAGGTCGGTGAGCAGGAGGACCAAGAGGCTGGCGATGACGGTGCCGCCGGAGGCGAGGATCGGCTCGAGCACGCCTCTGAGTGCCTTCAGCCCCGCACGGACGCGATCGCGTTCGGTCAGCAGGGCATCGCGGAAGCGGGCGACGACGAGGAGCGAATAGTCGGTCGTCGCACCGACGACGAGGATGAACAGGATGCCCTGGACCTGCCCGTTGACGAGCAGGACCTCGGCATCGGCCAGATGCCAGACGACGAAGATCGATGCCGCCAGTGCCGCCACCGAGGTGAAGAGGACGATGACCGGCAGCAGCGGGGACCGGTAGACGATGACGAGGATGACGAAGACCGCGATGAGGGCGACGAGCAGCAGGATCCCGTCGATGCCGGCGAAGGCCTCGCTGAGGTCGGCGGCGAATCCGGCCGGGCCGGTGACGTGGACGGATACGGTGCTCCCGTCGTCGGTTCCGCTGCCGTGCGTGCTGTCGGGGAAGGCGTCGGCGATGGCGGCGCGGATGCTCTCGACGTCATCGGCGGTGTTCTCCGATGACACGGGCAGGACGAGCTCCAGGGCCTCACCGTCGTCGGAGGGAATGGCCGGCGAGGCGTCTGCGGCGAGGACGCCGTCATCGTCGAGGGAGTCCGCGAGATCGTTCAGTGCTGTGGAGTCGTCGTCGCTGACGCCATCGGAGTCGGCGAGGACGACGATCGCGGGCACGGCGTCGTCGTCGCTGAACTGGTCGATGACCTCCTGGGCCCGGGTGGACTCCGAGGATTCCGGCAGGAAGGTCGAACGGTCGTTCGTGGCCACATCGGAGATCTTGCCGAAGTAGGGGCCGCCGACTCCGGCGATGCCGACCCAGGCGACGAGGAGGATGGCGAAGAGGGCGAGGAGCGACTTCCGCCCGCGGACGGGGCTGCCGACGCCGCTGGCAGAGCGATCCTCCGCTCGATCGTCTTCGGGGCGAGGAGGCTGCGGGGTGTTGGTCAGCAGGTAGCGCGGCATAGGTCCACCCTACGCGGAGGTACGGACCGTGGGCATGACGTGCATTGACTGCCGCGGCGGGTCGGGCGAGAGTGAGATCGCAGGAGTGTTCCGGACAGCGAGGAAGGTCAGTCACATGCCCACAGCAGCAGTCATCCAAGCAGGATCGATCCCGTTCGATGCCACGGCCTCCGTGGACAAGGCGATCGCGCTGATGACCGAGGCCCGCGACAACGGTGCCGAGATCGCCGTCTTCCCCGAAGCCTTCATCGGCGGCTATCCGAAGGGCAGCACGTTCGGCGCCCCGGTGGGACTGCGCACGGACGATGGACGCAGGCAGTATCAGCGCTACAGCTCCGGCGCGGTCGCGCTCGACGGGCCGGAAGTCGAGCGATTGGCCGAGGCCGCCCGAGAGCTCGAAATCTTCGTCGTCATCGGCATCATCGAACGGCTCGGCAACACCCTCTGCTGCACCGCACTCATGCTCGATCCCGAGGCCGGGATCGCCGGGGCTCACCGGAAGCTCATGCCCACCGGTTCGGAGCGGCTCATCTGGGGATTCGGGGACGGGTCGACGCTCGACACCATGGACACGCCCCTCGGCCGCGTCGGTTCGGTCATCTGCTGGGAGAACTACATGCCGCTGCTGCGACAGGCGATGTACGCCAAGGGAGTCGAGCTCTACTGCGCCCCCACGGTCGACGACCGGCCGACCTGGACCGCGACGATGACGCACATCGCGCTCGAAGGGCGCACCCACGTGCTCTCGGCCTGCCAGTACATCACCAAGGACGCCTACCCGGACGACCATCCGTTCGAAGTCGATCTGCCCTACGGCAGCACGGCCATCCGCGGCGGCAGCGTGATCGTCGCCCCGACCGGAGAAGTCCTCGCCGGCCCGGTCTACGACGAGGAGACGATCCTCTACGCCGATATCGATCCGGACGCGAAGACGCGCTCCCACCTCGACTTCGACGTCGTCGGTCACTACTCCCGTCCCGATGTCTTCGAACTCACGGTCCACTCCGAACCCCGCAGCTCGGTGAGCTTCGACTGAGTGGCAGGCACGGGTCCCTCAGCCCCGCCCGCGGAGCGGAACGTCCGGTGTCGCCGTCCAGACGCTCACGGCGTTCAAGCGCCGTTGCCCATCCGGCGGCACTCGAGGGCGACCACGACATCGGCCACGGCACGGGGGTCGGCCAAGCGTGCACCGAGCGCGTTCTCGATCTGACCGAGCCGGTAGCGCACGGTGTTCTCATGCACGTTCAGGGCACGGGCCGCCTCGGCGATGTTCCCGGCGCAGTCGAGGTAGGTCGTCAGCGTCAGCCACGAATCCGATCCCTGCGAAAGGCGTTCGAGGAACCGTCGCGCGATCCGCTGGTCGAAGCGCGAACTCATCCTGGCCGCGGCCCACTCGACCGGACGCATCTGCTCGACATCGACGATGGCGCCGGGATCCGCCGCGGCGAGCGCGACGTCGGCTGATCTCAACATCTCAGGGACCTGACTGAGCACGGTGAATGATTCCGAGATCCCGGCTCCGATCGTGCCGTCGGTGAGGAACTCCTCAATCGGGAAGTCCTCCGCACACAGCGCCGTCATCTCATCCAGCGAGGAGTGCACTCCCGAATCGCTGAGGACGATGCCCTTCATCGCCGTCAGCGGCTGCTCGCCGGCCGCGAAGCTCGTGGGCCGGCTCGAGGCAGTGCCGGAGCCCGTCACGGCCGCGGACGGTCTCCCCGCTGAGGCCGCGGCCGAACGTGCTCGCACCACCCGGACCGGGGCATAGGCTTCGAAGCCGAAGTTCTCCAGCGTCCGCCATTTGGCCGGTTCGCGCGCCGGCGCGACTCCTGCCTCGAGTTCACGCATCAGCCGTGCCGATTCCTCCCTGCGCGTGCTCATCGAGAACGATTCGAAGCCCTCGAACGCCCGGAGGATCTTCACCGCGGTGTCGAGCACGAGCGACACGTCCTCACCGGACGAAGGCGCCTCGAGTCCGGCATGGCCATCGGCACCGGTGTCCTCGTGCACGGCGATGACGATCGTATGGACGCGCTGCCGGATGCGCACGACTCGCGCCGAGAGACTCCACCTGCCGATCTGCCCCCGCCGCACCTCGGACTCCCGATCGGAACGACGCTGGGATTCGTCTGGAGAGGGGCCGGCGAAGACATGCGCGAGAACCCATTCGGAGACGAGATGCCCCGGCGCAGCCCCCACCGCACGAAGCGTCTCCCCCAGCTCATTGACGACCAGCGCCGAACCGCGACAGATCCGTCCCGCCTGCGCGACCACGGACCCGAGCGGGTCGTCGGCTCCGAGGGACGCCAGCAGAACCTCGAAGACCTGCTCCCGGCTGTTCATCCACGACCTCCTCGTCTCGGAGGCGCCGCCAGAACGTTCACAGGAAGCTCCCCGGTTCGCGGAGGCATGACGAGCGACAGCGCCCACCAGCAGTTTCTCCCAGTCTTTGGGGATTCCACAAGAGACCGGTCGGTGATCCTTCGAATCCTCCATTGACCGCGCTCGGCGGACGGGCCACGATGAGGGCCAGTTCACAGAATCGAAGGAGATACCGTGGCCAATCTGCGCGTCGCCGTCGACGTCGGCGGCACATTCACCGACATCTGCATATTCGACGAATCCACCCAGTCCATGCGTGTGACGAAGGTTCCGTCCACCCCTGACAATCCGATGACCGCCGTCATCAACGGTGTCAGACGAGCGAACATCGATCTCACCGATGTCGAGCTCTTCTCGCACGGAACCACTGTCGCCACGAACGCACTCATCACTCGTAAATTCCCCAAAGCCGCGCTGGTGACCACCAAGGGGTTCCGCGACGTCATCGAGATCCGCGATGGCACGAAGGACGATCTCTGGGACGCCTACTCGGACGTCTCCGGCCCTTACATCCGCCGTCGCGACCGCTTCGAGGTCCCCGAACGCATCGACTTCGCCGGCAATGTCGTCACCGCCCTCGATGAGGATGCCGCCCGCGACCTCGGCCGGCTGCTGCGCAGACGCGGAGTCAACACCGTCGCCGTGTGCTTCATCAACTCCTACGCGAACCCGGAACACGAGATCCGCATGCGGGAGATCCTCGCCGAGGAGCTGCCGGGTGCGAACATCTCGACCTCGGCGGAGGTCCTGCCGGAGATCTTCGAACTGGGCCGCTTCAACACCACCGTCGCCAACGCCGTCCTCGGCCCGCTGGTCTCCGGCTACGTCGAGAGACTCGACCGGAACCTGCGCGACGACGGCTATGCGGGAGAGCTCCTCCTGCTGCATTCGGGCGGCGGATCGATGACCTCCGAAGTGGTCAAACGCTTCCCCGTCCGCCTCGCGGCCTCAGGCATCGCGGCGGGAGCGATCGCGGCCCAGCACGTGGCCGAGCAGTGCGGATTCTCCAACGCCGTGGGACTCGATATGGGCGGCACCTCGACCGATATCTCGCTCATCGCCGACGGCGAGCTGCGCGAGACCAACGAATGGCAGGTCGAATACGGCCACCCCATCGTCTTCCCCAGCATCGAGGTGCTCACCATCGGTGCCGGCGGCGGATCACTGGCGCACATCGACATCGCGGGATCCCTGCGCAACGGTCCGCAATCGGCCGGTGCCGACCCGGGCCCGGCCTGCTACCGACGCGGCGGCACGGAACCGACGAACACCGATGCCAACCTCTGGCTCGGACGGCTCGGCACCGATCTCGCCGACGGCGAGATGACCCTCGACCGGGCGAGTTCGCAAGCGGCGATCGAGTCCACGATCGCGACTCCGCTGGGACTCGGCACCGATGCGGCGGCCGACTCCATCATCAAGGTCGCCAACGCCAACATGGCCGACGCCGTTCGCCTCGTCTCGATCCGCCGGGGCCTCGACCCTCGCGACTTCGCCCTCATCGCCTTCGGCGGTGCGGGAGCGCTGCACGGTGCGGACGTGGCGAAGGAACTCGACATCCCCACCGTCATCGTGCCCCCGAGCCCCGGGGTCACCTCGGCGCTGGGGTGCCTCCTCGTCGACATCCAGCACGACCTGTCCCAGATGTACACGGGGGCGGCGGACGCCGCCGACGCCGATGTCGTCGAAGAGCACTTCCGCGAGCTCGAGCTCGAAGGCCGCACCCGGCTCCGCCACGAGAAGGTCGCCGAGGAGGACGCGGTGTTCCAGCGCGGCATCGCAATGCGCTACCAGGGGCAGTGGCGCTCACTGCAGGTGAAGATGGGAAGCGGACCGAACGCTCTGGAAGACGCCGTGCAGCTCTTCCACGAGGAGCACGAGAAGCATTACGCATTCCGGCAGGATGAGACGCCGGTCGAGATCTACCAGCTCCATCTCAAGGCACTGGGCAAGACCCCGAAGCCCAGCTTCAAACCCTCGCCGGTCAGCACCGACGATCCCGGCGAGCCGATCGAGATCCGCGATGTCCACTTCGACGGAACTTGGCATCGGACGCCCGTCTACCAGCGGGAGAACCTGCCCTCGGGAGCGGCGTTCATCGGACCGGCGATCCTCAATCAGATCGATTCGACCACCGTGATCCCACCCGAAGCATCCGCCGTCATCGACGAATGGTTCAACATCAGGATCAGCCTGCCGACGGCCACCGGCGGCGCAACCGCCGAAACCACCACCCGCGGCTCGACGCAGAGCGCACTGTGAGGAGAGACCCATGACCACGACAGCACCCACCGACAACACCTCGACGCTCGACCCGGTGACTTTCGAAGTGCTCAAGAACGCCTTCGCCACCAGCGTCGACCTCATGAGCGAGCAGATCCTGCGCACCTGCTACTCGTTCGTCATCTACTCCCGCGACTTCTCGTCGGCACTGTGCGACAAGTACGGCAACACGGTGATGCAGGGCAGCGCGGACATTGCCGTGCATGTCGGCACCCTGCACTTCCAGTGCAAAGCGGTGATGGAGGAGTTCGGCGACGACATCAGCCCCGGCGATGTCTTCCTCATCAACGACCCCTACCGAGGCGGCACTCACTTCAACGATGTCAGCTTCGTCCGGCCGATCTTCTCCGAGGGCGAGATCATCGGCTTCGCACAGAACAAGGGCCACTGGGCCGACATCGGCGGTTCCGTCCCGGGATCGTTCGACGTCTCCGCTTCCGAACACTTCGGCGAGGGCCTGCGCATCACCCCGCTGCGGGTCTGGCACAAGGGACGCTTCCTCCACGATGTCGCGCAGCTGCTGGTGTCGAACACCCGCGCTCCCGATCAGGCGCTCGGTGATCTCAACGCCCAGGCCGAGGCGACGGCCGTGTGCGAACGCGAAGTCCTGCGCCTGGTCGACAGGTATTCGAAGGACACCGTTGTCGAGGCGATGCAGGAGACGCAGGACTATGTGTGCCGCACGGTGCTCGCCAGCCTCGGCGACCTGCCCCGCGGGGAATGGGAGACCGTCGACTACCTCGA